>CACGBP010000002.1 GCA_902571375.1 uncultured Pelagibacteraceae bacterium | reverse complement strand
GGTACTGCAAAAAATATAACAATTGATGGAAATAAAATATGGGCTCAGAGATTATCTTACGTTGGCGAATTAGGATATGAATTATACGTAAAATTGGATGATGCAAAAAAAATATATGAATTATTGATAAAAAAAGGAAAAGATTTTAACCTCTCAAATTGTGGGATGCACGCAATGGATATTATGCGAATGGAAAGTGGTTTTTTACATTGGGGGCATGATATTTCTCCTGAAGAAAATCAATATCAAGCAGGTTTATCTTTTACAATTAGTAATAAAAAAAATGTAGATTTTATCGGTAAAAAAGCACTAGAAAAAATTAAAAAAGAGAAGATCAAAAGCAGGTTTACAATGTTTACTCTTAAAGAAAGTAAACCTGGTGAACCGTTGTTACTTCATGACGAACCTATTTATCTAGATAATAAAATTATTGGTAGATCAACCTCTGGAAATTACTCGTTTAATTTTAAGAAAAATTTAACTTTTGGATATATTAATAATAATCTTTCTAATGAAGAACTTAAAAATAAAAACTTATTTATTGAAGTAGAGAAAAAGAAATATCCTATTTCTATACAAGCAGAGGCGCTAAAACGAACAGATTTTAAAAACTTATAATTAAGTTCTTTTTCTTAAAAATAATACAAATAAAACAGAAGTAGACATCATGATTAAAGCATAAGCTGCAGTTGGTACCATGTAAGTCATGTTTTGACCAAATAACTGTGTTCCAACAAAAACGGCCAAAGTTCCATTTTGTAATCCACATTCTAAAGATATGCATCTTTGTTGAGCAACATTTGATGCAAAAAATTTAGCAACATAAAATCCTATTACCATCATAGAAATATTGAGAATAAGAGATACCGTTCCAGCAGTAGTCATGAACATTATAATGCTATCCCATTCTTCTATATAGATAGCAATAAAAACTAAACAAAATAATCCAATCGATAATTTTTCAATATATTTCATATTATTTTCAATGAAATTATTAAACATTTTTCTAATAATCATTCCAATCATTACTGGGACAGTCACAACAAAGAACATTTTCAATGATATTCCAAGCATAGAAACTTCTTTTTCAACATAAGTGATATCAAATAAATCAATAGATAAAAAAACTATATAAGGGACAGAGACAATACTGATTAAACTTGTAAAAGCAGTAAGAGATATAGAAAGTGCCACATCACCATCAGCAAATTTGGTTAATACATTTGAAGTTACTCCTCCAGGTGCTGCCGCGATTAACATAACACCTAAAGCTAGCTCGACTGGAGTTTTTAAAATTATAATTAATAAATAGCCAACAATTGGAAGAATAACTAATTGACAAATCAGACCTACAAAAAATTCTTTTGGATGTAGAAATACTCTAGTAAAATCTTTTACTGTTAGCGATGCACCTAAAGCTAGCATAATTAATGCAAGCGCAAATGGTGCGATTGTGGTTACTATACTCATGACCCCTATAAGTAGTTTGCAACGTTATACAAACATATATTCCAAAAATTTCAAGAAATTACAAGTAAATTTAAAACTTTACGAATAAACTTTGCTTTATATCTGAAAATCTCCGTTTGGTAAGGCAAGATTTTTCTAAAATTCATAGTGGTTAACAGATATTGTTTTTTTTCATTCATTTTAATTAAGTCCTCTTTAATAAGATATTTACATTTTCTTATTATTGTTGCTCGAGGAATATTTGTCATATCAGAAATTGACATAGCACTTATACCACTATCAGTTCCTAAATTTTTGATTAAAATGTCGCTTGTACTAAAATGATCTAAATTTGGTTTATCACCAGTTTCTAAATATTTTGATACATTCAAAACTTGATTCATGCAAATTGTTCCCCAAATATGAAATGTGGTTAAATCTTGCATAAATTTATGATACCCAATAACTAACGGTATTTGCATTCGATAAAACCATCTCCAACATAATGTAAATTTTTTCTTAATCATGTTTTCAATTATTTTTTGATCAAGTTTTTTTGAGTATTTTTGGTCTTTATTTAAACCTTGTGAAACTAATTGAATATATTTTGATGTAAATTTCATTTGTTGTTCTGGTTTAATGAAAGTAAAAGCTTTTCTATCAATTAAAATTTTTTTTTTATTTCGATCAATCACACCTTCACTTTCAAGTTCTAAAACTTTTCTTCTAACAGTTTCTTTTGGTAGATCTAATTTTTCACAGAGTTCTGTAATGCTAAATTTTTCTATTTGTTGATATGATTTTGCATAATATTCATCATAGCTATATTGGATGTTCATCTGATCATAAAAGTGAAGAGTTTTTTCAATTAATGAAATCACTATCATATATTTGTAATGATCTTTAAATGGAGAATAGACACTATTCATCCAATTCCATTGATGAAATATCCAATCTTTACTTAGATCAGAATAATTTGTCATTATGGACTCATAAACCTGATCGTCAGTTAGTGTTTTACTAAAATCTATTTCTTGTAAGGTCATACTTTAAATTAAGGCAGTAAAAACCCAATCTGGACAGTTGTCAAACAAATAGTGACCCAGTTTGAACTTCACTAAAATTGCCACTATTTTGTGATCATGCTTTAATGAGGAATGGAAAATAAAGGCTTTGCGGATAACAAAACAAATATCGAGACCCCAAATGATAGAGTTATTGTTGCTGAAAAGCCTTTAAAAAGAGGGCCAATAACCTCTAATCGAGTAGATATTAATGTTTTAAAATCAAAATTACAAGAGACCGAAAGTAAAGAGTTCAAAAAAAATTTAATAATACTATCAACTCTTATTTTTGCTCTAGGTGTTTTAGGAATATATCTTTCATTATGAGAAAATTTGCAAATAACGAAGTAACATGGTTAAATAAGTTATGAAAAATACGACTACTATTCTTAAAGAAAAATTAACTGCAAGATATCTAGAAGAAGATAAACCAATTAAACAAAACAAAAGTACTAACATTAATGTTTTATTAAACAGAGTTAAAACAGATCAACTAAATGAAGTTAGAAAAAAGATTTATTTTTCTGCAGCGGCATCAACAGGATTAATACTGTTTGGTCTCATAATTTTTTAAAAAATTAAACTAAAATCCTTATATTTGATCTAATTTTTTAATTAATTGATGTTGAATCAAAATATTAAACTATTATAAATCATCAAAAGTAGAAGGCGGGGTAGCTCAGTTGGTTAGAGCGCGGGACTCATAAGCCCGAGGTCAGTGGTTCGATCCCACTTCCCGCTACCATAAGTTGCATCTATTAAAAAATAAGTTTAATTAAACAACTTTTTACTTAGTCTGAAGCATTCTTTTTTTAGATCCTTAATCGAAATCTTAAAATTTATTTTTTTTTTTAATTTTGAATTATTTAAGTAAAATGACTCACTTTGTTTTTTTGGATTAAGTATTACTTTTTTTAAAGATTTTTTATCTTTATAATATCTAAGTAACCAAGAATTGAATTCATTCAAATAAACTTTTTTCCCAATTGAAACATTAAAAATACCCTGGATATCTTTTTTAATTATTTGATCAACTATTTTTGAAAAAGTTTTTATATCTAAAAAATCCTTGTAAATAGCCTGATTATCAATTATTTTTCCCCTAGAAATCATCGATAAAAACTCATCTAAGTAAGTGAAGTGTAATCGTCTATTTTTTTTAAATTTAAAACCAATTAAATTTGATATCCTTAAAATCGTTAAGTTCTTTTTTTTAATTTTAAGAATTGCCTTTTCTGTTATATATTTATTTTTTTCGTAGTGATTTGTGCATTTAATTTCTGAGTTTTCTTTCAAATTTGGTCCTGGATTATAAATCTTACGAGTGCTTAAAAGCAATAGATGTGTTTTTTCATTTTTAATTTTCTTAGCAATTTGTAAGTCAAAATCATTTTTTTTTGAGTATTTATTTTCTAAATAATTCATATTGTTACAGCAATTAATTATGAAATCAAAATTTCCTAAGTTTTTTAAAAATTTTGACTCATAATTTTTAATTCTTACATCGTAGCGTTTTTTAAAATAAAAATATAAACTAGAACCTATAAAACTCTTTTTGCCAAGAATGAGAATTTTTGTTTTATTCACAAAAGTTGTTTTACTAAATTAATTTATTCAAATATTTTGAATATTCACAATTTCCATAAAATTTTATGGAGTCTTTAATTTTCTTTTTTGAAATCCAACCTTTGTTTAGAGAAATTTCTTCTAGACATGCTATCTTGAAACCCTGTCTATTCTCTACTGCAGAAACAAAAGCTGAGGTTTTGTAAAAATCTTCAATCGAACCTGTATCTAGCCATGCACCACCCCTTCCAATAAGATCAGCGCTTAATTGATTTTTAGATTTATATAAATTTAGTAAATCTACTATTTCTACCTCACCTCTATAAGAAGGTTTTAATTTTTTTGAATATTTAACTACATTGTTATCGAAGAAATATAGTCCAGTAATTGCAAGATCAGATAAATATTTTTTTGGCTTTTCTTTTATTGATATGATCTTATTTGATTTGTTAATCTTTGCTACACCAAAAAGTTCAGGATTAGAAACTTTATGTAACACAACTTTAGCACCTTTTTTAAGTTTTGTGTTTTTTAAAAGTTGACTAGTTAAGTTTTGACCGTAAAAAAAATTATCTCCTAAAATCATAGCTACGTTTTGTTTTCCAATAAATTTTTCACCAATAACAAACGCATCTGGCAAACCTCTAGGTTTACTTTGTTCTAAATAAGTAATTTTAATACCCAAATTTTTTCCATTTGGTAAAATTTTCTTGTATTGATTAAGTTGACCTTTATTTACAATAATCAATATATCTTTAATATTTGCTAGCATTAAAATTGATAGTGGATAAAATATTAGTGGTTTATCATAGATTGGTAAAAGTTGTTTATTTACTGCTTTAGTTAAAGGACTCATTCTGCTTCCTTTTCCACCTGCTAAAATAATTCCTTTTTTTATCATTTTTTGCCTAATCTTTTTAAAATATCTTTCTTTGATAAAGATTTATAATAAGCTTTGTTTTCATGATACCAATTGAAAGTATATCTAATTCCTTGTCCAAAATTTGTTTTTGGCTTCCATCCTAATTCATTTTTAATTTTATTGCTATTTAAAGCATATCGCATGTCATGGCCTGGACGATCTTTTACAAATAATATTTTAACTTTTTTTCCTAATTTAATTTTATCTTTTGAAATATTTAAAAGTGATTTTGTTACTTGGATATTGTTAAGGTTTTTATTTGAACCAATATTATAAAAATTACCAATTTTACCTTTTAAATAAATTTTTATTAATGCTTCACAATGATCTTTTACATAAATCCACTCTCTTGAATTTTTTCCCTTACCATAAATTGGAAGAGGTCTATTATTCATCAAATTATAAATCATTTTTGGTATTAATTTTTCTGGGTGTTGTTTAGGTCCATAGTTATTTGAACAATTAGTGATTATTGCTGGCAAATTATAAGTCCTTACATATGAATAAACCAAATGATCTGAAGCAGCTTTACTTGCCGCATAAGGTGAGCTTGGTTTATAGGGATAACTCTCGGATGTTCTTCCAGATAAAATGTCCCCATAAACTTCATCAGTTGATATGTGTACTAATTTTGATTTATATTTTTTAGAATACTCTTTAAAACATTCTAATAAATTAAAAGTACCTACAATATTACTTTGGATAAAGTTTTTTGGACCATCAATTGATCTATCAACATGAGTTTCTGCAGCTAGATTGAAAATTCCCTTTGGTTTATATCTAAATAGGATTTTTTTTAATTTTTTATCTCCAATATCACATTTTAAAAATTTATATTTTTTAGACCATCTAAATTCTTTAGTGTTATAGAAATTTGAGGAATATGTAACTTTATCTAAATTTAAAACATGGTAATTTTTTTTAAGAAGTGTCTCAATTAAGTTACTGCCAATAAATCCGAGACCACCGGTAACAATTATTTTTTTCATAATTTATTTTTTTACATTTGTAAAAACTATTAGTATAGTTGAATATACTTATCATATGTCAATATCTAGGCAAAATTTAACTGTAATAATTGTTAGTTTCAAAAGTGATAATGTTATTCACAATTGTATTCAATCAATAGGTAGTGATATTAAAGTTTTAATAATAGATAATTCAAATAGTAAAGAATTTAAAGAAAATATAGAAAATAAATATAAAAATGTATCATGTATTTTGTCAGAAAAAAACTCTGGTATGGGAGCAGGAAATAATCTAGGTATTAAAAATATCAAAACAGACTTTGCTTTTATTTTAAATCCAGATGTTATTTTGGAGCCAAATACTATTGATAGCTTAATAGAAGAGTCTCAAAAGTTAGATTCTTTTGGAATAATTTCTCCTATTGAAGTTAATAAAGATTACCCAAATTATAAATTGATAGATAGTTCAAAAAAAAATGTTGACTTAAAAGAACCACTTAAGGTCAAAAGTGTTGATGGATATTCAATGCTGATTAATTTGAAAAGATTAAATAAAATTGATAATTTTAATTATTTTGACGAGAATTTTTTTATGTATCTAGAAAATGATGATCTTTGCAAAAGATTAAATGATAAAAATGAAAATATTTATGTTATCCCAAAATCTAAAATCAAGCATCTTGGCGGCCAATCAGTAAATGATTTATATAAAATTGAAATTGAATTATCAAGAAATTGGCATTGGATGTGGTCAAAATTTTATTTTAATAAAAAACATTACGGTTATATCTTTGCTTTACTTAATGGATTGCCAAATTTTATTTCTTCATCTTTAAAATTTATATTTTATTCAATCTTAAATGATAAGAGAAAAAATATTTATTTAAATAGATCAAAGGGTTTTATGAATGCACTTTTTGGAAAATCTTCCAGCTATAGACCAAAAGTAAATGATTAGTGTCCTGGAAACTCAATTAAATTTTCAACACTATAATTTTTCTTAATTAATTTATCGCATCCACCTAAATCAAATAAATTTATAACAAAAATAAATGCAGCTACCTTACCTTCAGATATTTCAATAAGCTTACTGGCAGCCTCTGCAGTACCACCAGTTGCAATTAAATCATCAATAATCAAAACTTTATCGTTTTTATTAATTGAGTCTTTATGTACTTCTATTGTGGCTGTTCCATATTCAAGCTCAAAATCAACTGAATGGACATCTGCTGGTAGTTTATTTTTTTTTCTTAACATTATAAAAGGCTTATTAAGAATATAAGACACTGCAGATGCAAAAACAAATCCTCTAGATTCGATAGCAGCAATTTTATCAAATTGAAATTTTTTTGATTTTTCAACTATCTGATTGATTGTTTCTGAAAATGCCTTTTCGTCTTTAATTAAGGTAGTAATATCTCTGAATAAAATCCCTTTTTTTGGATAATCTGGAATAGATCTAATAAAATCTTTTAAATTCATAATAGTTATTTATAAAAGTATAAATAAATTAATTTTTAAACATGACAATAAATAAATTAGCTGTAATTGGTGGTAGCGGACTTTATGATGTTGAAGAGTTTAAAAATAGAGAATTATTAGATATTAGCACCCCATGGGGAAATCCCTCTGATCAAATATTAAAAACAAATTATCAGAATAAAGAAGTATATTTTTTACCTCGTCATGGAAGAGGTCATTTTATATCACCTTCAAAAATTAACTTTAGAGCTAATATTGATGCTTTGAAACAGCTTGGTGTAACAGACATTGTGTCGGTTTCAGCAGTTGGTTCTTTAAAGGAGGATTTGCCACCTGGAAAATTTGTTATAGTTGATCAATTTATAGATCGTACTTTTGCAAGAAATAAAACATTTTTTGATGATGAGATTGTTGCGCATGTTTCAATGGCTCATCCAACTTCAGATGCATTGATGAATGCCTGTGAGGATGCAATTAAAAAAGAAAAGATAGAATATCAAAGAGGGGGTACTTATGTCGTGATGGAGGGACCTCAATTTTCAACATTAGCTGAGTCCAATTTATATAGATCTTGGAAAGCCGACGTTATAGGAATGACGAATATGCCTGAAGCCAAATTAGCAAGAGAAGCAGAAATTAGATATGCATCGGTTTCTATGGTGACCGATTATGATTGTTGGCATCCAGATCATGAAAACGTTGATGTACAACAAGTAATAAAAGTTCTTTCAGGAAATGCAGCTAAAGCAAAAAAAATGATTAAAAATTTAATAGAAAACTTTGAAAATCATATTGATCCTAAAGATCCTACAAATAATTGTTTAGATGTAGCAATCATTACTGCGCCTGAAAAAAGAACAAAAAAAACTATTGATAAACTTAAAACTATTGCTGGTAGAGTTTTAAATAAATGAGAATAGAGGGTAAAGAATATCGTACTATTTGGTTTGAAAATGATGTTGTAAAAATTATTGATCAAACAAAACTTCCACATCAGTTCGTAATTAAAGATCTTAAAACAGTAGATGATGCAATAAATGCAATCAAAATAATGGAAGTAAGAGGAGCACCCTTAATAGGAGCTACAGCAGCTTATGGGTTAGTTTTAGCGATTATTGAAAATAATGAACAATCTTTTTTAAAAAAATCAGCAGAAAATTTAATTAGCTCTAGACCAACAGCAATAAATTTAAAATGGGCTGTTGATAGAATGATGAGTAAATTATCAGGTGTTAATAGTGATAAAATTTTAGAATTAGCTAAGCGTGAAGTAAAAGAAATTTGTGAAGAGGATATAAAATTTTGTGAAAATATAGGGTTAAATGGTCTAAAAATTATTGAAGAAATTTATAATAAAAAAAAAGATACAGTAAATATCTTAACTCATTGTAATGCAGGTTGGCTTGCAACAATTAATTGGGGAACAGCAACGTCTCCTATTTACCACGCACACAAAAAAGGAATTCCAGTTCATGTTTGGGCTGATGAAACAAGACCAAGAAATCAGGGAGCTAACTTAACTTCATATGAATTAAATGAAGAAGGAATTAAAAACACAATTATTGCAGATAATACTGGTGGAATTTTAATGCAAAGAGGAGAGGTTGATATGTGTATTGTAGGCACAGATAGAACTTTAGCTAATGGAGATGTTTGCAATAAAGTTGGAACATATTTAAAAGCTCTTGCAGCACATGATAATAATATTCCATTTTATGTAGCTCTACCAAGCTCAACAATAGATTGGGATATTAAAAACCATGAGGATATTCCAATAGAGGAAAGAAATTCTGAGGAGTTATCTTATATAGAAGGTTGTGATGAAAAAGGGAATATTAAGAAGATACAAATTTATCCGAAAAAAAGTACAGCAATGAATTTAGCGTTTGATGTAACACCTGCAAAATATGTAACAGGTTTAATTACTGAAAAGGGTGTTTGTGAAGCATCACAAGATGGATTAAAAAATTTATTTAAATGAAAAATTTAAAAGAGAGAGAAGAGGTAATTGAATATTCAATTAAACTTAATACCACTAATTTATCCCCTTTAAGATCAGGAAATATTTCAGTAAGAGGTGTTGAGGATGGAATTGAAGGTTTTTTTATCACTCCCTCAGGGAAGAAATACGAATCATTAAAAGCAGAAGATATTGTTTTCTTATCTTTAACTGAAGAAAAAGACTTTTTATCTTGGTTTAATTCAGGCAAAAATCCTTCATCAGAATGGAGATTTCATCAAGATATATATAAAAACAAATGGGAAGCAAAAGCAATTGTTCATGCTCATTCACCTAATGCTTCAGCAGTTTCGACACACGGTAAGTCCATACCACCATTTCATTACATGATTGCTCTAGCAGGAGGCGAAGATATAAAATGTGCCAAATATGCAACCTTTGGAACACATGAACTTTCAATGAATATTGTTAAAGCGTTAAAAGATAGAAAGGCATGTTTGATGTCTAACCACGGTCAGGTTGCATTTGGAGAAAATTTACCTAAAGCATTTGAACTTGCACAAGAGGTAGAAAATATTTGCCATCAATATGTTATTGCTTTAAAGATGGGACAGCCAAAGAATCTTTCATTTGCAGAAATGAAAAAAATTTTGGAAAAAGTTAAAAATTATAAAAGTGGATAATTTTTATGATAAAAGTTGGGGAGCACATCACTTTAGATATTATTGGGACAGATAAAGAATATGATCCCTCTGTCTATGAAAGAGTAATTAAAGAGATTGCAGAAGCAGCAAAAGTAACAATTCTTAATATATCTAAGTATAAATTTGAACCTCAAGGTTTTACCATATTAGCGCTGTTAGCTGAGAGCCACATTAGCTTCCATACTTTTCCTGAAAAAGGAATCATAAGCTTTGATTTTTTCACTTGTGGTAAAATAAGTCCCTCAGTTGCGATAGATATTGTTAAAAAAGAATTTAAACATGAGAGAATAGTTAAAAAAGAATTTAACAGAGATACAAGATCTCTTTACCACGATATTTACAGTTCACCAGGATTGCAAAAATCATACGTTGTTAATGATGTTTTGGAAGATTTTAAATCTAAAGTTGGTCAACATATTGAAATTTTAGATTTAGAACAATTTGGTAAGTCATTGTTTATTGATGGTGAAATTCAGGTAGCTTCTACAGATGAGCACTTATATAGCTCGACTTTCGTTGGAGCAGGATTGAAATTAAATAAATCTAATGAAAGGGCAGCTATTATAGGTGGTGGTGATGGTGGAGTAGCTAGAGAATGTATTTCAAAGAAGTTTAATTTTATAGATTGGTTTGAGCTAGACCCTGAGGTAGTAGAAGTTTGCAGCAAACATTTAGGAGACATTGGTAAAAAAGCTACTGAAAAAAATTCGGTGAAATGTGTATGGGGAGATGCATTTAAAAGTATTAAATCTATAAAAGAAGATACGTACGATCATATATTTGTTGATTTAAACGATGATCAGTTTTGTATTGATTTAGCAGCAAAAAATATGGACTCGCTTGTTAGAATTTTAAAACCAAAAGGAGTAATCACTGCACAAGTAGGTAGCCAGGATAAAAAACCCCATCAAGTTGAAAATTGGCTTAATGTATTTCATCATCATTTTGGAAACACTAAATTATCAAGGGTTTATGTGCCTAGTTTTGACTGTTCTTGGAATTTCTCATCATCAATAAATCATTAATTTTTTCTTTTTAAAATCTCTAATTTGTGAAATACTATTTTTTTTATTAAAGGAGAGAATGATGAATATATTCAAGAAAACTATTTTTTCAGTTTTATTTTCTTTGTTAATTATAGGAAATGTAAATGCTGAAAAAATAAGAATAGGAACGGAAGGGGCTTACCCTCCGTGGAACTCAAAAGATGAGTCTGGTAAATTAATCGGATTTGAAGTAGAGCTAGCATATACTCTTTGTAGATATATTGGACAGCAATGTACAATTGTTGAGCAAGACTGGGATGGAATGATACCAGCATTAATTATGAGAAAATTTGATGCAATAATGGCAGGAATGTCAATTACTGCAGAAAGACAAAAAGCTATAAGCTTTTCTCAAGGTTATGCGGATGAAGTTGCATCTTTAGCAGTTATGAAAGGTTCTAGTCTTGAAGGTTTAGATACTCCAGCTGGAATTAATTTAACGAAACCTAATGCAGCTGCAAAAAAAGCATTAAAAACTCTTACAGCAGCTTTAGCAGGTAAAACTGTTTGTGTTCAAACTGCTACAATTCACCAAAACTTTTTAGACTCAGGTGATGTTGGAAAAGTAAATGTAAGAACTTACAAAACACAAGATGAAGTTAACCTAGATTTAGCATCAGGAAGATGTGATGCTGCATTAGCTGCTGCAGTAGCATTTAGTGATTACGCAGAAAAATCTGGTAAACCAGTTGTTTTAACTGGACCAACTTTTTCAGGTGGTGCATTTGGAAACGGTGTTGGAGTTGGTATTAGAAAAGATGATACTGAACTTTTGAAAAAGTTTAACGCCGCAATTAATAAAGCGAGAAAAAACGGAGACATTAGTAGAATTGCTACTAAGTGGTTCGGTTTCGACGCTTCTATGTAATTAAATTTTAGATTTGGCGACTATAATGTATAGTCGCCATTATCTATGGAACTTCTGGCATTTGGAGATACTGGTTGGGGTGATGAATTATTTCGTGCTACCCTAATGACAATCGTTGTATCAATTACAGCAATATTAATAGGTTTTAGTTTTGCTGCAATTTTTACTCCATTGAAGCTATCTAAATTTAAATCTCTAAATTTAATTGCAAATATTTATACAACAGTAGTTAGAGGCGTTCCTGAGTTATTGGTAATTTATCTTTTCTTTTTTGGTGGAAGCGGAGCAATTATGTTTGTGGCTTCTATGTTTGGTTATAATGAGTACATAGAAATAAATGCATTTATAACTGGCTCATTTGCCATTGGTATTATATCTGGCGCTTATTCTACTGAAGTTTTTAGAGGAGCAATTCAATCTATTGATAAAGGTCAATTCGAAGCTGCCAAGGTTTTAGGTTTGAATAAATTTAAGCAGTTTTATAAAATCATTCTTCCTCAAATGTTGAGACTTGCAATTCCTAATTTGAGTAATGTTTGGCAAATCACACTTAAAGATACATCTTTAATTTCTGTTACAGGCTTAGTTGAAATAATGAGACAATCTTATATTGCAGCAGGATCTACAAGGGATCCTTTATTTTTTTACTCATTTGCAGCAGTTTTATATTTGTTGCTGACTTTTTTAAGTATGAAACTTATTAATAAATTAGAAGTTAAGTATAGTAGGGGGTATTGATGGATTTTGAATTAATGATCAACAGTTTTCCAAAGTTGTTAAATGCTGCTGTTATAACTTTAAAACTTTTATCTGTATCTTTAATCGTAGGATTATTCATTGGTCTTTTATTTGCAATTCTAAGATTAAATAAAAATGTTTTTATTAATAAATTTGCATATAGTTATTCATACGTATTCAGAGGAACTCCACTTCTGGTACAGATATTCATTATCTATTTTGGTTTAGGTCAAATTGAATATTTGAGATCTACATTTTTGTGGGTGATTTTAAAAGAACCTTATTGGTGTGCAATTATTGCTTTCGCATTAAATACTGGTGCTTATACATCTGAAATTTTAAGATCAGCCTTTCAAACAATTAAACCTGGAATTATTGAAGCGGGTCGGAGTTTAGGAATATCTAATAAGATCATTTTTTATAAAATTCAAATACCAATAGCAATTAGACAGTCATTACCAGCATATGGAAATGAGATTATTTTGATGATGAAAGGAACTTCTCTTGCAAGCACAGTTACAATAATGGATTTAACTGGTGTTGCAAAATATATAATTTCTACAACTTTTAAACCCATCGAAGTATTTATTGTTGCTGGTGGTATTTATTTATTTATGACTTTTGTAATCCACAATGTAATAAAATTTTTAGAAAAAAAATATAGTTTTAATTCATAGACTTAATTATAAAATTTTTTTTTTATATATTTTTTCATACAATTTCCTTTTAAAAAATGTAAAGAAATTACTATAAAAATTACTATTATAATATCCAATTTTGATTTTTGGAAATTTATTCTCTTTTTCAAACTTTAATCTTCTATTTTTTATAAACTGAGAAGTATCTATATTGTATTTTTTTTTATTTTTTGGTTTTGAAAGAATAAATTCATTAATAACTAAATAGTCAATATCCATCTTTTTAAATGATGCAATTGCATCATCAACCGAATTCACAATTGCTTCACCTCCTATATTAAAGCTTGTATTTATAAGTATCGGAACTTTTGATATTTTATAAAATTCATTTAGAATATTGTATAAGTTTTTATTATCTTTATTAACTGATTGTACTCTAGCAGTATTGTCTTGATGAACTACACTTGGAATTAAATGTTTCTTATCTTCTTTGGCTTCACATATAAACAACATGAAATTGCTATTACATTTTATCTTAAAATAATCTTTAACATACTCGTCCATACATATGGGTGCAAATGGCCTAAAAGGTTCTCTAAGTTTAATTTTTTTATTTAAAATTTCCCTCATATTTTCATTTACTGGACTTGCCAAAATTGATCTAGCCCCTAATGCTCTTGGACCAAATTCAGATCCTAAACTAGTGTCATATAATGCAATTACACAATTTTCTTTTAATTTCTGAGCTATAAATTTTTCTATATTAACTTTTTTCTCTATTATTAAATTTTCAAAAATTTTTTCTTTCTTATTAATTTGCAGATTTTCTTTATAGCCATAAAAACAAGTTGAAATTTTTTTATTGATTAAATTATATTCTTTATTCTGGCTGAGGTAATACAATGCTGAACCAACTGACGTTCCATCATCTCCAGATGCTGGATATACAAATGCATCTACAAAATAATTTTGATTCAATATTTTGTTATTCATTAAACCGTTTAAAGCAACTCCTCCTGATAAACAAATTTTATTTTTATTGGTTTTTTTAAATGCCCATTCTGACAAGCTAACACCAATATCCTCTACAGTATTTTGAATACTTTTTGCAAAATCAAAATGTTCTTGTTGAAATTTTGTTTTATCTAAATTTTTAAAAAATTTTTTAAATTCATTTTTAAAACAAACTTTACGATGTTCTGTATTTTTAATATTACAAAATCCAATGTAATCTGTCTCTTTAATTTCTAATTGCCCATGAGAATTTACACTAAAGGATTCATCAATATACTTTTTAAATTTTGGATGTCCATAAGCTGACATACCCATTACTTTATATTCATCACCCAGCTTATAACCTAATAATCTTGTTCCCTCTAAATAAAATATTCCCAAACTGTTAGGCCATAAAGTTTTTGAAATTAAATTAATATTTCTTCCAGATGCATCATATATTGTGATCGCATCTTCCTCACCTTGACCATCTATTACAATAATATTTGAGTTTTCAAATCCAGAATTAAAATATGCGCTTGCAGCATGAGATAAATGATGATTAATCGGAATAAGTTCTATTTTTCCAATAAATTTTTGTATTATTTTATGAATTTCTCGATGTTTAATTGACCAATTAAAATACCAACTAGTTAAATCTTTTAGCTTATCTAATTTTTGATTGGATAAAAAACTTTTCTTATCTGAATAAAAGTCTGTTAAGCAATTTTTTGATAAATTAAATTTATTAAAATAATTAGAGTGATTTAAGTTTTTTTTTAATAGATTTATATAATTTAATGATAAATTTTTGTTTTGAAGAATTTCATCTACCCTTTTGAAAAGATAGTCTCCTACAAATAGTTTATAATCACAAGAAATTGTAGCCTTAATTATTTTGTAACCTAATTTTTCTGCAATTTTTAAGCATTCATTAATAGTGTAAAATGGAATAGTGTCATCAAATTTTATATTAGAATATCTTTCTTGAGCTGATGCAAAAATTGTATTTGAATTGGAGACATCAACTAGACAAGCAGATGTATCATGGCCAAATGAACTAATTCCTAAAATACATTCTTTCATAAGCTCTTATAACAAATAAAATATTATCTAAAATAAAAATAAAAAGACTAAAGTATGACCAAATCTAATTTATGTTTACCCAATCTTTCGTTACCATTTTGAGCTACTAGATACGTTTCACCTAGATTCATAGCTAAATTATTGTAAGAGTCCATTAAGATCATATGTAGGAAGAACACATTACCTGGTTCTATTACATAGGGATTGCCAGTGTATAACATAGGCCAGTCCATCCAATTTGGAGAAAATGTGGCACCTAAAGAATAACCAGATGCATTCATTCTTGCATCTTTAAAACCAAGATCATCAAAAGTTTTTGCATGAGCATCAAAAACTTCACCAATTTTATTTCCTGGTATTAATTTATTTTCACAGTTTTTTAATGCCTCAAGACAAGCCTCATGCATTTTATAATGGTTAGGATCTGCTTTACCAATAGGAATAGTTCTGAACATTGCAGAGTGATAATGTCTGTAAGTTCCAGCCCATTCTATAGTTAATTGATCTTGATTATTTAAAATTTGTTTTTCTGCTTGATAACGACATAGAAGGGCATTTTTACCTGAACCAATAATAAATTCATTTGCTGGATAATCACCACCTCCCTCAAATATAACTCTATTCATTTCTGCTAATATCTTAGACTCACTTACACCTGCTTTTGCATATTTCCACACTTCGTCTAGGGCTTTATCAGCAAGCTCTGCAGCTTTTTTTACATAAACAATTTCTTCTTTAGATTTAACTACTCTTAACTTTGTTATTAAATCTGATTTATCTTCTACACTGGAATAATTTTCTAAAGATTTGTTAAGTCGAAGTGCATTACGACCCGTTAAACCGTAAGCTTCATATTCAACTCCTAATTTTTTATCTTTGAGGTTTAATTCATCTAAAATAATTTTAAGATCATCAGTTGGGTTTGATCCGTCTTTATCGACCCAAATTCTGATATCTTCTATATTAGATGTATTTTGAGCCTGCCTTAAATCAGGAGCTCTAGTAAGGAGTATCATGTTTCCATTTTTATCTAAGATTAATGTTTGAAAAAAAACATACCCAAAGGTGTCGTATCCTGTTAACCAATACATAGACTCTTGTCTAAAGATTAAAAGAGCATCTATATTTTGTTCTTTCATTGAATTCAAAACTTTAAATTTTCTTGATTTAAATTCTTCCTCTGAAAAATGAAGTCCCATTTAATAATTAGTGTACTCTTTTATTTCTTTTATTGATGATCCTGTGTGATTGTTAATCTCTAATTTAATTTTTGCACGATCATCATTCAAAAAATGAACATCTCGTGAAAGTTTAATAAATTTTTCTCCAAAATTTTTATCTTTTTCACATTGTCTTTTGTCATCCTCAATAACCCATAGCTTTGCATTTATTTCTTTTAGAGATTGATAAAGAGCATTGAGTTTTTCATCAGATTCAATATTCTTTTCTAATTGATCTTTAAGAATAGAATATTCGTTGTTTATAAATTTTAACTTTTCTGGATCTTTTATCTTTCCTTGTTTAATCTCTAAAATTGAAATTTTGTCTAAAAGTTCTCCAATTGAAACTTCTACGATAATTTTATTCATAAAATTTGATACTGTGTTATCTTGTTATAAATATGTCTAATATTTTAATTATTAAACACGGATCATTAGGAGATATAGCTCAAGCAAGTGGTGCAATTCAAGATATTTTTGAAAACCATAAAAATGATCAAATATATCTTCTTACAACCAAACCTTACTTCGATTTATTTAAGAAAAATCCTTTTATTCATAAGGTTATTTTGGACAAAAGGTTACCAAAATATAATTTAATTTATTTATATTTTCTAATGAGAGAACTAAAAAAACATAAATTCTCAAAAATTTTTGATCTTCAAAATTCATCAAGAACTAATTTCTACAAAAGTATTCTTTTCCCAAAAGCTGATAAAATAATTTGGTCGAGTTCAGTTACAACACTACCATCAGATCAAAATAAAGAGGAGTTTGACAAAATTTCAGTATTAGAAAGGTTTAACCATCAGTTAAAGGAATCTGGTTTAAAAACTTTTAATACTTTAAAGCCCGACTTTAGCTGGGCCTCTACAGATATCAGCGAAATTAAAAATTTTTATAAGTTTGATAAATATATTTTATTATTTCCTTTTTGTTCACCACATTTAAAAATAAAAAAATGGCCTTATTACAATAATCTTATTAAATTGATTTCAGATAGATACGGTGATGAGTATAAAGTTGTAACTGCTCCTGGCCCATCAGAAATAAAAGAGGCAAAAGATCTAAACGCGATTGCCTTATTGGATAATGGAAGAGCACTAGATATATCTCAATTAACTGCCTTGATTAAAGGAAGTTCTTTCGTAGTTGCTAATGATACTGGTCCAGCGCATATTGCTGCACATGTCGAGGCTAAAGGTTTAACTTTATTTGGTAAACACACCACAGCATATAAAGTTAGTATTGAAAGAGAGAACTTTAAGCCAATACAGGTAAATGATCTTGATAACTTGAGTGCTGAAAAAGTTTTTGAAAGATTATCTAATTCTTTATCTTAGTTTTCTCTACTAATCTTAGTATTACAGGTACGATAAATAAAATGAATAATAATCTTATAATGTGATGAAAGGCAACGAAATCTGGTTCTAAATCAAAAGCAATAGCTATTACAGCTACTTCATAAATCCCACCAGGACAGAAGGACAAAATCAAGCTTAAAAAATTATTATCAACAAAAAAAGTTGCAATGTATGCTGCACCCAAACCTAATAGAACTAAAAGTATAGTTGCAACTAATCCATGAAAAGAATTGCTTGCAACCTCTTTAAATGTTTTATTAGCAAATCTACACCCAACAGATGCTCCTAAAATTAATAGACAAAAATTAATGGAAGCATCAGGAAGTTTATAGGAGGCTATATCAAATATCTGTAACACACCGCTTGCAACCAATGTGCCTGAAAGCAGCGCTGCTGGAAATTTAAACTTATCAAAAAAGAATATAAATATTAACGATGCTACTAATAATAAAAATAATTCCCAGTGGTTTTGAGACATATAATCAAATTTTTCTAATTCCAAAGCTTCAGCCGGGTAAAGACTGACAATTATAAAAGGGAATAAAGTTATTATAATTATTAATCTTATTAGGTGAGCTGTCGCGACTTGGGATAAGTCTGATTTTTCATATTCAGCCAAAATCATTAAAGGACCTAATGCACCTGGAGCAGCAGAAAATATAGATGTTTTCTTTTTATATGCTGAAAATTTTTGTAAATATTTTGAAACAATAAAGATACTCACAACAATATAAAAAAACATAATAACTGTTGTCCAAATCCAATTAGCCATTTGAATAAAAAGATTTTGGTCAATATAATTTCCAATGTGAAGTCCTAAAATAATTAATATAAAGCTCAGAGCTATTTTAGGCATTAGCACTTGAAAACCTTTTAATGCAATAAAAGATGTTGCAACCATTGGACCGATCATCCAAGCAAGTGGAATATTTAAAATATCTGCAATAATTGCGCTTGGAATAGAAATTAGAATTACTATGAAGAATTTTTTTGAAAATAATTGACCTAGGTTTTCCCGGTCAAAGTGAATCGCTTTTAACATGTATTCTATCTTTGGTTGTTGACTAGTTTACACAAAATATGTTTAATTAAAGTCATTAAATATAACAACGAGAGGAAATAATGAAACTAATTAAATCTTTTTTTTCAGTTTTATTCTCAGCTGTTCTTTTATTATCAACAACAACAGTAAACTCAATTGCAATTGAAAAATTACACTTTGTAATTGGTGGTGGTGCTGGCGGTGGTTGGGATGGAACTGCTAGAGGTACTGGAGAAGCTTTAACAAAAGCTGGCTTTTTAAAAAGTGCATCTTTTGAAAACATGTCAGGTGGTGGTGGTGGTAAAGCACTAGCTTACATGATTAATACTAAGCCTGAAAACACAATCTTAGTACAATCAACACCATTAGTTTTAAGATCAATTACAAGACACAAAGGTTATGTAAGTGGTAGTGGAACTTTATCTTATAAAGATGTTGTGCCAATCGCTGGTGTAATTGGTGACTATGGTGCAATCGCAGTTGCAAAAGACTCACCTTACAAAAACTTTAAAGATGTTGTTGATGCATACAAAGCAAACCCTAGCTCAATTAAAATGGCTGGTGGTTCTGTAAGAGGAAGTATGGACCATTTGATTGGTGCTTTAGCATTTCAAGCTGCTGGAGCTAATCCAAATGATGTAGCTTACATTCCTTATGATGCAGGCGGAAAAGCATTAGCTGGACTTTTATCTGGAGAAACACAAATTATTTCTACAGGTTTAGGTGAACTTATGGGAGCAAGAGACCAAGTAAGAATTATTGGTATCACTGCACCTGAAAGAGTTGCTGATGCACCAGATGCACCAACACTTAAAGAACAAGGATATGATGTACAATTCGTAAACTGGAGAGGATTTTTTGGCCCTCCAGGCATGAGTAATAAAGACAAGAAAGCTATTGCTAAAATGTTAGGCGATGTACAAAAAACTCCTGAATGGGAAGCCGTGAGAGCAAGAAATGCTTGGGTTAATATTTACAACCCAGACAAAAAGTTTGTTAAGTTTTTAAAAACTCAAACTAAAGAAATGACAGCTCTTATGAAAAAACTAGGAGTTATTTAATCCTTAGGGTTAATTAATTTGGAAGAGCAGTGAATATAAATACTACAAAAATTATATCACTGCTCTTTTTTATTTTTTCAGCATTTTATTTATACACAGCTTATCAAATTCAAGTTTTTGCATTTGATGAAAATGCACCTTTTAATGCTAGAACATTTCCGATTTATTTAGGTTATACAGGGTTATTTTTTTCTGGTTTAAAGTTAATTTTACCAGATCCTGATACTATTAAAGTTGAGCACAAAACTTTAGAGTATAAAAAAACAGGAATTTTAATTCTTATTGCTATTATATATGGAGCAACAATTTTAAAGGTTGGATACTTTTTAACGACATCTTTGTTTTTATTTGCTTCTTATTATTTTTTAGGTGAAAGAAGATGGATCTTGATGTTTCTATTATCTTTCCCATTTGTTGCAGTATTTATGTATTTGTTACATGGAGTTCTTGACATTTATTTAAGAGATCCTTTCTTGAAATCAATTGGAGTAATGGGATGATTGAAGGAATATTAATTGGTTTAACTACAGCACTTACATTTCAAAATATTTTCATGGTGATGATTGGTTGTTTCTTTGGAACAATAATTGGAATGCTACCGGGCCTTGGTCCAATGACTGCAATTGCATTAATGATACCTATTACATATGGCTTTGATCCTGCTACTGGATTAATTTTGATGGCTGGTGTTTATTATGGTGCTGTTTTTGGTGGTTCAACATCATCAATTTTATTAAATGCACCTGGTGTTCCAGGAACAGTTGCTACATCATTTGATGGTTACCCAATGGCTCAACAAGGTAAAGCTGGTAAAGCTTTAGCTATTGCTGCATGGAGCTCATTTGCAGGAGGAACATTATCTGCAATCTATTTATTATTTATGGCACCAAGTTTATCTAAAGTAAGTTTGTCATTCAGATCACCCGATTATTTTGCACTGATGATTTTAGGATTAACTGCTATTGCAGCTTTTTCATCAAAGGGTCAATTTCTTAAAGCAATGATGATGGTGGTGCTAGGATTAATGTTGGCATCTGTTGGACAAGATTCTTTATCAGATATTACTAGATTTACATTTGATAATATGAATTTAACAGATGGAATAAGCTTCGTACTTGTTGTGATGGCAACCTTTGCAATGAGTGAGGCATTAACCATTATTCTAAAAAGAAATGATCCAACAGCTGCAGCTAAACAAGTTTCATTAACCGAATTAGGTTCGATAAAAATTAATAAAGAAGAAAGAGGGAAAATGTACAAAACTATTCCAAGATCTTCTATTATTGGATTTTTAATTGGTGTATTGCCAGGAGCAGGAGCTACTATTGCATCATTTCTAGCTTATGGAATGGAAAGAAATTTGGTTAAAGATGATGAAAAAGAAAAGTTTGGAAAGGGAAGTGTAAATGGATTATCTGCACCTGAAACTGCAAATAATGCAGCATGTTCTGGTTCATTTGTTCCAATGTTAACATTAGGTATACCAGGAAGTGGAACTACTGCAGTAATGTTAGGAGCTCTTTTAGGTTTTGGTATTCAACCTGGGCCAAGGTTGTATATGACTAACCCAGAAATTTTTTGGTCCGTAATAATGTCTATGTATATTGGAATGGTTATCTTATTAATACTTAACCTCCCATTAATTCCTTATATTGCTAGAATTCTCGCAGTGCCTAAAAATTATTTAATTCCTTTAATTTTATTTTTTTCAATAACAGGAATTTATGTAATGTCGTTTAATAATTTTGATATTTATTTAATGATAGGAATAGCGCTTGTTGCAACATTCTTAAGATTATATGACTTTCCAATGCCTCCTCTGATACTTGCATTTGTACTTGGCGGACTTATGGAAGAAAATTTAAGAAGATCTTTGCTTTTAAGCAATGGTTCATGGGAATTTCTTTGGGACAGAACTTTAACAGTTTGTATATTACTAACTACTATATCGATTGTTCTTTGGCATATTTATAAAACTTTGACAAAAAAAACTAATCAATAATAAATTTTTTTAAGTTTTTTGAATGTATATGTAAGTTTGCGATAGGTATTAGTTTGTTATTTTCTTGTTTATAAGGTCTTTTATTTTTCCATCTAATTTTCCAATCAAATATCTTTAAATTTGTTTCTTTATTAACAAAACCATCATTAGTCTTAAAAAGACTTTTAATTTCAGGGATCATCTTATTAATTATTTTTTTTCGATGGGGACCATCAATATATTGACCAATAGCTGCAGCATCAAAAATAAAAGGGATTTTTTTAATAGTTTTATAATTTTTAGATTTTTTTATGAAATTTAGATCTTCTCCTAAAGGTAAATTAATTGAATTAGTAATTTTGTAATCCAAGTGACTTAAGATTTTCATATCATTTTGATTTAAATATTTGTTAGAGATTTGAACAATTTTTTTACTTATTCTTTTGTTTTTAATATAAATTAATGAGCCTATTACTCGATTAACCCCATCCCTCACACTAGCAAAATTATAACTTTTGATTTTACTAAAAACTAATTTTAAATCTTGAAATAGAAGAACGTCATTTTCAATATGAAAAACGTTATTTAAATTCTCTTTATTCAAAAAATTATCTATATAGTATAACCTTTCTATAGAGTGCTTCCAAAAGAAATTTCTATAACTATCTTTTGCTAGTCTACTTTTTTTAACAAATAGATTGTGTTCTTTAGATTTTATTAGCTTTTCAACAAATACTATTTTACAATTCTTATTTTTGTATTTTGAATCTTTATTAATTAATAAAAATATTTTTGATTTTTTTTGGGTTTTTTTTATTTGATAGATACAATCATCTAAATATTCTGGTATTTTTCCTAAAGCAACTAATACAAAATTCATTTAATGTTTTTCTAAAATCTTTTTATATTTCTCTATTATTCTTGGCCATTCAAAGTTTACTGATAAGTTTTTTGCGTTTTTTCCTAATTCTAAATATCTTTTTTCACTAATCATTATGTTTAATGAAGAGTAAATTTCATCAAGGTTATTTCCATCACAAATAAGGCCAGTTTTGTTATGATCAATGGCATCTGATGCTCCACCATCTTTACCTCCAAGAGATGAGACTCCATATTGAGCAGCTTCAACATAAGCAATACCAAAACCTTCGACTGATGTCTTATGTATTATAGATGGCATTACAAAAATATTTGATTTTGCGATCAAAGAATTTTTTAAGTCATCACTAATATTTTTGAAAAACATCACTTGACCACTTAAATCTAATTCTTTTACTAATTGTTTTATATTTTCTTCCTCATCTCCTCCGCCTATACTGATATAAACTATATCAGGATAACTTTGTTTTAAATTTCTTAATGCCATAATTATTTTTTCATGATTTTTTCTTTTATCAAACCTCGATACAGTAATTAAACGGGGTGTTTTTACTTTCAATAATCGTTCAACTTTTTCTAATGATTTTTTATCCAATTCTTTTACAGGATCTATTCCTGGATTAATCACTATCAATTTATTTTGATCTACACCTTTGTTGATAGCCAGATTCTTTGTATATTCAGAGTTTGCAATTACTTTTTCGACACTGTTTAAAACTTTATTTGCTCTTTTATTCAATAAGCTATCATTTGGGTGATTAATCTCTTTACCATGAATTAAGCAGTATTTTCTTTTATCCGTATCAATTAATTCTAAACTTTTCCAATGATCAGCTATGATTCCTTGCACTTTATTTTCTCTTAAAAATTCATTAATTAATTGAGCTTTTCTTACTTTTCTCAAAAATTTAATACCACCAACTCTTTCAATAGAAAAATTCGCACCACTATCAAATTTTTTGTGATTTTCATAATAGTCGGCAAAAACTTTAATCATGAAATTTTTTGATAATTCATTAGTAAGTCCCCACATTAAACTTTGCATACCACCTATTTCAGGTGGAAAGGCCCTTGTTACGATCAAATACATTAATTATTTTTCCACTTAATACTACATCCAGCACTTGGTGTTTGGCTTTCAGGTCCTTTTCCTGTTTCACCAATTTGTTTCATTGCTTTAAATAGATCACTATCACCTTCTCTTACTGGAATTAAATTTTTAAGTTCTCTTAATCTACCTCTATATTGAAGTTCTAAATCTTTGTTATAACCAAAGAAATCTGGAGTGCACACAGCATCATAAGTTTTAGCTATCTCTTGTGTTTCATCTATCAAATAAGGAAAATTAAATTGATTTTTTTTTGCAAATTCAATCATATTTTCAAATGAATCCTCTGGATAGTTTTCAGCATCATTTGCACAGATAGCCACTGTATTAATGCCTAAGTCTTTTAATTTTTTGGTATCTTCAACAATATCTTTTGTAACAGCTTTGACGTATGGACAATGGTTACAAATAAACATAATCAATGTTCCATTTTCTCCTTTAATATCATTTAATGAAATAATTTTATTGTCAGTTGATTTAAGCTTAAAGTCATGAGCCTTTTGGCCGAAATCACATATTGGAGTTTGTATTGGCATAATGTAATAATATATAAATTATGTTTTACGATTTAAAAGATAAAAAACCAAAAAACTCTGGCGAAAATTGGGTTGCTCCTAATGCAACTATAATAGGTGATGTAACTTTAGATAAAAATTCTAGTATTTGGTTTAATGCAGTTTTAAGAGGGGATATAGAAAATATCCATATTGGAGAGGGTTCAAATGTTCAAGATGGGAGTGTGTTGCATACTGATCCAGGATATCCTTTAAAAGTTGGAAAAAATGTGACTGTGGGACATATGGTTATGCTTCATGGGTGTACGATTGGGGATAATAGTTTGATTGGAATTGGTGCAGTGATTCTTAATAATGCTAAGATTGGAAAAAATTGCATCATTGGTGCTAAAGCTTTAATTACAGAAAATAAAGAAATACCAGACAATTCTTTAGTAATTGGTTCGCCAGGCAAAGTTGTAAGAGAAGTCACTGAAGAGGAAAAAAAAGCAGTATTTGATAATACAAAACACTATCAAGATAATTGGAAAAAATATTCTAAATCGATATTCTAAAATTAAAAATGACTTCAATGAAAAATCTCACATCAATAGCTGAGTATTATAAAACAGATAAACACGAACATGGTTATACGAAGATATATGAAAAATATTTTGATAGCCTAAGAGACAAGAAATTACAAATTCTTGAAATAGGAATTGCTGATGGAAAATCTTTATTAACATGGTCAGATTATTTTAAGAACTCAACTATAATTGGTATTGATATTCATAAAATAAATCTAATAGAAAAAAACTTAGATAGAACAAATATTAAAGTTCACCAAGGATCACAAAGTGATGAAAACTTTATAAAAGAAATCACAAATAAATACGGAAATTTTGATATTATTATTGATGATGGAAGTCATTTAAGAAAAGATGTTATTAAAAGTTTTCATCTTCTTTTTCCTCATTTAAATAATGATGGTTTATATGTGGTTGAAGATATGCAAACAAGTTACAATCATTTTTTTGGAGGAAATCCATTTGATTTGAAATATTCAAATTCTCATATGAATTTTTTTAAACATTTAACCGATAGACTAAATTATCAAGAAATAGCAAATCCCTTTTATGTTGCAAATAAATACGATGCTAAAATTACAAATATTTCTTTTTACCACAATCTGGTCTTTGTAAGAAAAGGAGTGAATGATAAATTAAGTAAAGAAGTCATCAACCACTCTTATGAAGACATGAAGTTTAGTGAAAAATCGTCACGAACTGGTAATTCGTTTAAATATTATTTAAAGTACAAAATTTTCTATAAAATCTATACATTAGTTTTCTTGGTATTTACCATGATAAAGAGGATATTGTTGTTTAGATTTTAAGGAACTAACCAATCATTTTTATTAGTTTCTAAATCAAACTTAGCTCTTCTATGTCCTTTGGCTGCAAGATAAAGCCACTCAATTGATTTAATTTTACATTTTATAACAGTAAAGTTTTTATAACCTTCTTCACTTTGTTCCATGGTATAATCAAAATCTTCTAATTTAGATATCATTCCAGAAGTTGGTTTTTCTGATGCAGTTCCTGGGGGACTATCAGTTAAATAACAACGTCTGCTTATATGTTGTGTTTTTTTCCAAGACTCTTCAGTAATAGAGTTTTGATTATTTACTTCACATTCTACTTTTATCCTTAATTGTATTTTTTCTTCTTTGTCGTAGAAAACTAGAGAAGCATACTTATTTTTTTTTAAAATATCTACCTTTAGAGATCTTAAATCAGTATGAAATTGTAATAGATTGTTTGCTCTATCTGATTTACGTAAAACAACAATTCTACCATCGACTTCATTATGATGGGCACATATAAAAACAGGAATTCTAAAAGGTGAATTTCTATTAGTCACAGCATCATCTAGCATAGACCAATATTTATTCTGAATTTCGTCTAAATTTTCATAGTATGCTGGCTGCATACATTACTTTCTAAATCTTTTAATTAAACTTGATGTATCCCATCTATTTCCACCCAAACCTTGAACTTCTCCATAAAATTTATCTACAAGTTCAGTTACAGGTAATAGTGAGCCATTATTTTTAGCTTCATCCATTGCTATCTTTAAATCTTTTCTCATCCAATCAACTGCAAAACCAAAATCAAATTTATCATCAATCATTGTTTTATATCTGTTTTCCATTTGCCAAGATTGTGCAGCACCTTTTGAAATTACTTCAATAACATCTTCCATATTTAATCCAGCTTTCATTCCAAAGTTAATTCCTTCAGATAATCCTTGAACTAATCCTGCTATACAAATTTGATTAACCATCTTAGCTAATTGTCCACAACCAGCTTTGCCAAGTAGTTTCATTTTTTTGCTGTAGCAATCAATTTTATCTTTTGCTTTATCAAAGTCTGTTTGATCTCCACCAATCATTACTGTCAGGGCACCATTTTCTGCACCAGCTTGTCCACCAGATACAGGAGCATCTAATGCACCAAATCCATTTTTCTTTGCGTATCCATAAATTTCTCTAGCAATTGTTGCTGATGCTGTAGTGTTATCTATATAGACTGAACCTTTTTTTATTGTTTTAAAAGCACCATTGTCACCAAAAGTTACTTCTCTTAAATCATTATCATTTCCAACACAGGTAAAAATATATTCTGCATCTTTTGCAGCTTCTGCTGGAGTTTCAGCCATTTTACCTTTGTATTCTTTAATCCATTTTTCTGCTTTTGATTTTGTTCTATTAAAAACAGTTACATTGTGACCACCTTTTGATATATAACCAGCCATTGGATAGCCCATGACACCAAGACCTATAAAAGCAACATTGCAACTCATAATTTTATGTTTAATAGCTTAAGTTTAAAAGTAATTATATTTGGATTTATTTTTACATTTTTTTCTAGTTTTGGACAGAGTTTTTTTTTAGGCTTGTTTAATTCTAGCATTAGAGAAACACTTTCAATCACCCATGGACAATTTGGCTCAATCTATGCCTCTGCAACATTATTCAGTAGCTTTGTTTTAATTTGGATTGGAAAAAAAATTGATGATATTAATATTTTTAGATTTGCTTTTTACGTAACTTTACTTTTGTCTTTTTCTTGTTTTTTCTTTTCAATGACATCTTCCATAGCTTTTTTGTTTATTGCTGTATTTTTAATGAGATTTTCTGGGCAAGGATTAATGTCTCATACTGCAACGACAACTATTGCGAGATATTTTACAATATCTAGGGGTAAAGCTCTTAGTGTTGGATGGTTTGGTCTTTCAACAGCAGAATTTATTTTACCTGTATTAATCGTTTATTTATTAACAATCACTTCTTGGCAAAATATTTGGATATCAATATCTATTTTAACTTTAGTCTTTTTGCCAGTAGCTTCATTCTATTTAGTCAAAAATTTAGATTTCGATACAAGAGAACAGGAAAGTTCTAACGATTCTCAGATAAAAAAAATTAAACAATGGAAAAGAATTGAAGTTATAAAGGATTATAGATTTTATATTGTTTGCTTAAATATGCTTGCAATGCCGTGGATTGCTACTGGTGTATTTGTTTATCAATCTTTTATTACTGAAGCTAAAGATTGGGGATCTTTTGTTATTGCTCAGTCATTTATGGTTTATTCAATCTTGTCAGTTATTACTTTATTAGGATCGGGATTTTTAATTGATAAATTTACCAGTAGAAAGCTTTTGATATTTATGAATATACCCTTGCTGATTTCTACTTTAGTTTTGTTTTACTTTGATAATCCTGTTAGTTCTTTTATTTTTCTTGGTTTAATAGGCATTACAAATGGTCTAGCAAATGTTTTGGGCTCTTCAACATGGGCAGAAATTTATGGAGTAAAATACATAGGATCTATCAAAGCTCTGACCACGGCTTTAATGGTTTTCTCTACTGCATTTGGAACAGCTTTATTTGGTTTTTTAATAGATCGTGGTTTTTCTATTGAACAGATTGCAATGGTTTCATTTATCTATATTTTAATATCTTTAGTTTTGTTATTTTTTGTGAGAAATAAGCTAAATCCACAAAATACCTAAAAAAAACTCCTTGATTTTTTTTTAGTCACTGTATAGATACTGCCCATGGCTAGAGTGACAGTTGAAGATTGCATCGATAAAGTAGAAAGCCCCTATGAATTAGTTTTAGTTGCCAAAGAAAGAGCAACACAATTAAATTCAGGTATAGAACCTACATTAGAAAGAGACAATGACAAAAATACAGTCATAGCTCTCAGAGAAATAGCAGATGAGAATATAAAGGTAACAGATTTAACTGAAAGTGCAGTTTTCAAATTAAGAAAACATGTTGAACAAGTTGATGATGGTGCTGAGGCAGATGAGGAAGTAGGTGATGATTTTGAAAATTTATACAAAGGAGAAATTTCAAAAAGTGGTGCACCTATTTTACCTTCAAAAAGAGCAAGAAAGACCCCAGAAAAGATTCAAGTTTCGAAAGATGATCTTGCAGAATTATCACAGACTGCTCAACCAGATATAGATTCAACAGACACAATTGAAAATGAATCAGGTGAAGAAAATGTTTCATTGGAGGAAGTTTCTGAAAGTGAAAATAATGAATCAGAAACTAATAGTGATGACTCTGAAGCTTCAAACTCATAAAAAAATAATATAAAATCAGAGCATGAACAGGAAAGTATCAGTTGCACCTATGATGGACTGTACAGATCGTCATGAGCGTTTTTTTTTAAGACTAATTTCTAAAAATACTCTTCTATATACTGAAATGATCGTGGATGAGGCTATCAATAGAGGTAATAAAAAAAGATTACTAGAATTTAATATCAATGAAAAACCGGTTGCACTTCAACTAGGTGGATCTTCACCGAAACTTTTAGCAGAAGCCTCAAAAGTTGGTGAGGATTTTGGTTATGATGAAATAAACTTAAATTTAGGTTGTCCAAGTAGAAAAGTAGAAAAAAATAAATTTGGTGCCTGTCTTATGAAAGAACCAAATTTAGTTGCAGATTGTTTAAGCAAAATACAATCATCAACAAAACTTCCAGTCACAATTAAAACAAGAATTGGTTATGATAATGTTGAAGATTATGAGACTTTTTATAATTTTATTTCAACTTTAAAAAAAACTGGAATTAAAACTTTTATTATACACGCAAGGAAAGCAATGCTAGGTAAGTTTACCCCGAAGCAAAATTTAAATATCCCCCCTTTAAAATATGACTACGTTTATAAATTAAAAAAGGATTTTCCTAATGATGAGATAATAATTAATGGTGGAATTACCTCAGTAAATGAAATTAAATCTCATTTAGATAAAACAGATGGAGTTATGATAGGTCGTGCAGCTTATCACACTCCTTATTTATTGGCAGAAATAGAGAAAGATATTTTTAACAATAAAGATATCCCAAGCAGACAAGATGTAATTGAGCAATTAATACCTTATATTAAAAATGAATTAAAGAAAGGCACAAGATTAAATCAAATAATGAGACATACATTAGGATTATTTCATGGCCAAAGTGGTGCTAGTTATTGGAAAAGATATCTAAGTGAAAATATGTGCGTTCGTGATGCTGATGTTCAAAAGATAGATCATATAATGGATAGAATTAAATATAACAATGTTGAAAGAAGAGTAGGCTAAACTGTTAAATTTAATATTATCTAATCAATATTCTTTATATATAATTTTGATGATTGCTACTGCTTTTCCTGTGGGTTTTTTTGCAGGATTGTTTGGAATCGGTGGAGGATTGATAACAGTTCCATTCCTTTTTTTTATATTTGAAGCACTTGGTGTAGATAAAAATTATTTAATGCATTTAGCAGTAGGCACTTCATTTGCAATTATTATACCTACTTCTATGGTGTCTGTTTATACTCATAATAAACATAAATCAGTAGATCCAAATATAGTTAAAACCTATGGTTTATTTGTAATAATTGGTGTTTTAATTGGCACTACTTTTGCTGCAATGGCTAAGACAAAATTGTTAGTAGTTTTTTTTACTTTAGTAGTTTTTTGTTTAGGCACATATTTATTGATTAATTCTAACCAACAAAAAATTAGTAGAAATAAATTTAAATTACATTTTAGGGTGATCTTTGGATTAATTTCAGGATTTATTTCTGCTCCAATGGGAATAGGTGGAGCTGTAATGAATGTGCCAATTTTAAAGTATTTTGGTTATCCGATAAAAAAAGCTATTGGTAGTGCAGCGACTATTGGTTTTATTATTGCATTATGTGGTGCTATTGGATTTTGTTTTTCAGGATCAATACTCAATGTAAAATTACCGCTAAGTATTGGATTTATAAATATACCAGCGTTTTTAATTTTTATTCCCATAACAATGTTCATGGCAAAAATAGGAGCAAACTATGCTCATAAAATTGACAAAATAAAGCTTCAAGTTTTTTTTGGAATTTTTTTATATGTGGTGGGTATTATTTTTGTAATAAGATATTCTGGACTGTAAAAAAAAGGGGCGGCTTCAGTCTCCCTCTACCGCCCTTAAATAAAAGGTAATTGATTCTTTAGTTATTTTAAAACTCGTAATAGTTGAAAAATAATTTTATTAACTTAGTAAAATTAAGGAAGTGGTTCAGGCTCTATTACATCAGATATTTTTATATCATCAACATTATAAGCTAATAAAATTGTAGGGTCTTTATCTATGTAAGGAATGTTTTTTATTATTTTATTTGATAGTATTGAATAATTTTCATTAAATTTTTTTTTATTAGTTTCCATAAATTCAGCAATAATTTTATTAGAACTTACAGATGATGCTAAAGATAAAGAAGCTTGCTGTAAACTTTTAGTCTTCGCACCGGTAATTACAGGACTTAAGAGTGCTGTACCAGGAGTTGCACAATTTGTTAAAATTAATAAACAGCTAATTGATAATAATTTTTTAAACATTTGGGTGTCATTTAGCTGATACATGATTCTTGTCTAATAAAACTTAGAATTTTTTTTAAGTTATACAAAAATTACACGTGAGGATTGAATTAAATAAATTTAGCTAACTCAATTTAAACACTAGTTTTGTGTTTAAATTGTCATAAATTGATAACTTTTAGCATGCCAAAAAAAAGAAATTTAAAAAATCTTAAATCTTTAATGAAGAATAATTTCTTAAAAGGAAATATAGAAGTTTCACCAACTAATTTTATCAATAATACAAAAAATAAAATTTCGAATTTTTATGAGGATTATAAAAAGAATAAAGAAAAAGAAAGAATCAAAACAGAAAAACTAAGAAAAATTAATGAAAAAAAACAATTAATCAAAGAAAAGAAAGATGCCCAAAGGGAAAAACTTAATAAGATAAAAGAAGAAAAGCGGCAAATACAACTTCAACGTAAATTAATTATAGATAATGAAAAACAAGTTAGGAAAAATGAGGAAAAAAGAAAAAAAATTGAGGAAAAAAGAATTAAGATTGAACAACAAAAAATCAAAGATGAGGAGGCAAGAAAATTAAGAGAGGATGCGCAAAGATTAAAAGAAGAGGAATTAAGGCTTAAAATGCTTGAAAGACAAAGAATCAGAGAAGCAAAAATTAAAGCAAAAGAAGAGGCAATTAGAGCAAAAGAAGTTGAACGACAAAAGATTAGAGAAGAAAAAGAGAAAGAAAGACAAGAACAATACAGACTTAAAGAAATAGAAAGACAAAAAAGACTGGATGAAGAACAAAAAATTAGAGAAGCAGCAAGAAAGTTAAAATATGAAGAAGAAAAATTAAGAGAAACCGAAAATAGATTAAGACAATTAGAGATAGACCGACAACAAGAACTTGAGAGACAACTTTTGAAAGAGCAAGCAGATCAAAGAGAAAAAGAGGAAGAATTAAAACTCAAGGAAGAAAAAATCAAAGCTGCTGAGCGAGAAAGACTAGAAAAAGAAAAAGAGAGAGCTGAAAGAGAAGAAGAATTAAGAAAAGAAGAAGAAAAACAAAAAAGAGAAGAAGAGGAAAGAGAAAAAGCTTTAAGACTTAAAGTTGAAGAAGAGGAGAGAATTAGAGAGGAAAATAAACGAATTAAAGAATGGGAAGATAAATTTGATCAGGAGCAAAAAAAGAAAGAAGATGAATTAATCAGAAAATTTTATAGTGATAAAACAGAACCAAAAGAAGACAATGATAATCAAACTGAGAATAAAGAGGGAGATAAAAATATTTAATTATATTTTTTGATCATATTCACCAATCTTTCCAGTTTTTTGTAGTATTTGATCAATAAATCTAAAAATTTTAATTTTTCTTTCATCAGAGGTTGGACTTTCTGTAACAATCACTAATGATGGCTTGTTTGATGAAGCTCTTATTAAACCCCATGAACCATCTTCAAAAGAAAATCTTATTCCATTAACAGTTAATATTTCTTTTATTTCTTGGTTATCAATTTTTACTTTTTCATTTTTAATTTTTTTTATTTCTTTAACTAGATTTTCCACAACATCATATTTTTCTTCATCTTTACAAAAAGGTGCCATTGTTGGAGATTGATAAGTTGTTGGTAACTCTTTTATAATTTCGTTCATTTTTTTGTTTTGATTGTTTAATAAATGGCAAACTTGAATAGCAGAATTAATCCCATCATCATAACCATAACCCAAGGGTTCATTAAAGAAAAAATGTCCACTTTTTTCAAATCCTGCAAGTGCTTTTTCGCTATTAACTTTTCTTTTAATATGTGAATGACCAGTTTTCCAATAAATTGTTTTACAGTTGTTTTTATTTAAGACTATGTCATTAATAAATAACCCAGTTGATTTTACATCAACTACAAACTTAGAATTTTGATGAGAGTTAGATAAATTTCTGGCTATTAGTAATCCAATTTTATCTGAAAAGATTTCTTTCCCTTCATTATCAATTATTCCTACACGATCACCATCACCATCAAAGCCAAATCCTATATCAGCATTATTTTTTTTAACAGCATTAGAAATTTCGTGTAGCATTTCCAAATCTTCAGGATTAGGGTTATATTTTGGAAAAGTCCAATCAAGATTACAATCTAATTCTATTACCTCACAACCTATACCTCTCAAAATATCCGGTGCAAAAATTCCTGCCGTTCCATTTCCACATGCTACTACTGCTTTAATCTTCTTATTCATTTTATTTTTATCAATTAAATTTTTTTTATAAATTTTTTGGAAATCTTTTATCTCTTTCTCATTTCCTTTACCTTCAACAAATTTTTTGTTTAATGTTATTTCTTTTAATTCTCGCATTTCATTGGGTTCATGAGTTAATCCTTTTTGAATACCCATTTTTACTCCAGTCCAACCATTTTCATTATGACTTGCTGTTACCATTGCTATTGCATCAGCATCTAAATTGAATTGTGCAAAATAAACCATAGGCGACAATGATAAACCTATATCTTCAACATAACACCCTGTTGAAACTAAACCTTTTTTTAAAGCTGATTTAATCTCTTCACTATACGATCTGTAGTCATGTCCTATAATTATTCTTGGGTTATTTTTTTTTGTATTTTTTATAATTTGAGTTCCTAATCCTTTTCCAAGATTCGTTATTCCTAATTGGTTTATGTCCTTTTTGTACAACCATCGAGCGTCATATTCTCTAAAACCATAGGGGTCGATTTTTAAATTTTCAGACATTTTGTTAATTACTTACCTTTTTTTTGATTTTTTTATTGATTTATTTTTTATCATGTTCTATAAATGTTCTATTGATTTGTTGTTTATATAGTATATTAACTCTAAACGCCTACAACATATAGTTGTTTTCGTAAAAATAACAAAATATAATACAAAATTATGAATAAAATTCTATCGCAGGCCTTAAAGAAAGCTGTCTCTACATATAGCCCAGAAGTTAAAGAGGTGTCTAAAAGCAATAGACCAGACTTATTTTCATTAAACAATGAGACAGAACTTTTTCAGAATGACAAAGGTATAATCATTAAAATTGATCGTTCTAAAGACACTAATTTAACTGATTTTGGTAAAGCAACATTAAAAGATAGATATCTTGGACACAATGAATCTTACCAAGACTTATTTGCAAGAGTAGCAAGTACTTATGCTGATGATAATTTACATGCGCAAAGAATTTATAATTATATTAGCAATCTATGGTTTATGCCAGCAACACCAGTTTTATCCAATGGTGGAACAAAGAGAGGTTTGCCTATTTCATGTTTTTTAAATGAAGCCTCAGATAGCCTTGGAGGTATTTTGGATCTTTGGAGTGAAAATGTTTGGTTGGCAGCTAAAGGTGGTGGTATTGGAAGTTATTGGGGTAATTTAAGATCTATTGGAGAAAAAATTGGTAAAGTAGGAAAGACTTCAGGAATAATTCCATTTATTAAAGTTATGGACTCTTTGACAATGGCGATTAGCCAGGGTTCCTTGAGAAGAGGATCTGCAGCTTGCTATCTTCCAATTGATCATCCAGAAATAGAAGAATTTATTGAAATGAGAAGACCAACAGGTGGTGACCCAAACAGAAAAGCTTTAAATTTACACCATGGCGTTTTAGTTTCAGATGCATTTATGAGAGCGGTTGAAACAGATGAACAATGGGCGCTTAAAAGTCCAGCAGATGGTTCAGTTCAACAAACTATATCAGCTAGAAACTTATGGATTAGATTACTAACAGCAAGAATTGAAACTGGTGAACCTTATATTATTTATATTGATACTGTTAACAGATTAATTCCTCAGCATCATAAATTAGCAAACTTAACAGTAAAAACATCTAACTTGTGTAGTGAAATAACTCTTCCTACAGGAATTGATAAAGATGGGAGAGACAGAACAGCTGTTTGTTGTTTGTCATCTTTGAATATTGAAAAGTATGAAGAATGGAAAGATGATCCTAACATGATTGATGATGTTATGAGATTTTTAGATAATGTTTTGTCAGATTTTATAAATAAAGCTCCTGATCAGTTTAAAGATGCAAAATATTCTGCTGAAAGAGAACGAAGTGTTGGTCTTGGTGTAATGGGTTTTCATTCTTTTTTACAAAAAAATAAAATCCCACTCGAGTCTGTGATGGCAAAAGCTTGGAATAAAAAAATTTTTAAAAACATCAATGATAAAGTTAATCAAGCATCCAAAGATTTAGCTCAAGAAAGAGGTGCTTGTCCTGATGCTGCAGAGTATGGTTTTAAAGAAAGATTTTCTAATAAGACTGCTATCGCTCCAACGGCATCTATTTCAATTATATGTGGAGGGGCTTCCCCAGGTGTTGAGCCTATTGCTGCCAACAGTTATACGCATAAAACTTTATCTGGATCTTTTAATGTTAGAAACAGATACTTAGAAGAAATTTTAGAAAGTCATGGTAAAAATGATGATGAGACTTGGTCTACAATTACTACTAACCAAGGTTCTGTTTCACACTTAGAATTTTTAACTGATTTAGAAAAAGATGTTTTTAAAACTGCTTTTGAATTAAATCAAAACTGGATTATCGAATTAAGTGGTGACAGAACGCCATTTATTTCTCAAGCACAATCAGTAAATTTATTTTTACCAGCTGATGTTCATAAAAAAGAGTTACATAAGATTCATTTTGATGCTTGGAAAAAAGGTTTGAAAAGCCTTTATTACTGTAGGTCAAAATCAATTCAAAGAGCTGAAAATATCAATGATGCAAATTCAACAGATATTACAGCAAATGTATATAAATCTAAAAATCAACAATCAAACGAACAAGAGTATGAGGAGTGCCTATCATGTCAGTAGCAGAAAAAATCAAAATAGAGAAAAAAGAGATAATTCAACCAAAAAAAATGGGTTTATTAACTGAAAACCCAGTTTATAAACCTTTTAGATACCCTTGGTGCTATGATGCTTGGTTAACGCAACAAAGAATTCACTGGTTACCTGAAGAAGTGCCACTAGGTGATGACGTTAGAGATTGGCAGAAAAATTTATCACAACCTGAAAAAAATTTATTAACACAAATTTTTAGATTTTTTACACAAGCAGATGTTGAAGTTAATAATTGTTATCTAAGACATTACACAACTGTATTTAAACCTACAGAAGTTTTAATGATGATGACAGCATTTGCTGCAATGGAAACAGTTCATGTAGCCGCTTACTCTCATTTATTAGATACAATTGGAATGCCAGAGTCAGAATACTCTGCTTTCATGAAATATAAGGAAATGAAAGACAAATATGATTACATGCAAGGTTTCAATGTAAATTCGAAAGAAGATATTGCAAAAACAGTTGCGGTATTCAGCGCGTTCACCGAAGGCTTACAATTGTTTGCAAGTTTTGCAATTCTTTTAAATTTTCCAAGACACAATAAGATGAAGGGTATGGGTCAAATTGTTACTTGGTCAGTTAGAGATGAAACTCTTCATTGCAACTCAATGATAAGAATTTTTAAAGAGTTCATAAAAGAGAATCCTGAAATCTGGACACCTAAATTAAAAAAAGAACTTTACGAAGCTTGCAGAATAATAGTTGATCATGAAGATGCTTTTATTGATTTAGCTTTTGAAATGGGTCCAATGGAAGGTTTAACTGCACAAGAGGTTAAAGATTATATTAGATTCATTGCTAATAGAAGGTTGTCTCAACTAGGATTAGAACCAATTTATAAAGTTGAAAAAAATCCGTTGGGTTGGTTAGACACTATGTTAAATGCAGTTGAACATATGAATTTCTTTGAAGGTCGAGCAACTGAATATTCTAAAGCTTCAACACAAGGAACTTGGGCAGAAGCATTTAGTTAATAATTATTGGTGATCACTTTTAATTTACCAAAAGGTGCAGCGAGATTTATTGTTTTACAAAGGATAGAATTAATAAACCCTTTTTTAATCAAGTTAAGGAAGCTTTTTGGGAGATATATATTTTCAAATTTTATCACGAAATACTTTTTAAATTCTAATTCAATTGCAAAAAAATATCACGATGTAATGTTGAAAGAATTTTCAACTATTGAAAGATTCATTAAAAATGATGATAAGTCATTTTTAAGTATTGGAGGTGGTATTGGTGGTCTTGAATTGATTATAAATCAAAATTTTAAAGATAATGACTATTATTTTATTGAGAGAAACTATGTTTCAAAAAAAGTAAGATATGGCTGGGGTGGTATGGATAATGAAGAAGCTTACAATGATTTAAACTTACAAAAAACTTTTTTAAAGATAAATGAAATGAATGAAAATCAAATTAATATATTTGATTATGATAATGAAAATTTACCTGAAAAAAAGTTTGATGTTATTATTTCACTTTTATCACTAGATTATCATTACGACTTTTATATATATTTTGAATATTTGAAAAAAGTTTCAAAAGAAAATACTAAAATAATATTTGATACAATTAGAGCTGAACATTTTAAAAAAATTTTTAAAAATGTTGAAATAATTCGATCAGATACTAATACAGTTCACAAATCAAAAAGAATAATTTGTAGCCAATTTTTATCTTAAAACTTATCTTTGATTCAATTCTAAAACTTTTCTATGTTTTGGGCCACTATATTTAGAAAGTGGTCTAATTAATTTGTTTGCAGCATGTTGCTCCATTATATGTGCTGACCAACCTGTTATCCTTGAAGTGACAAATATAGGTGTAAAGAAATCTGTATCAAAGCCCATTAAATGATATGTAGGTCCTGTTGGATAATCGACATTAGGATGAATGTTCTTTCTCTCAATCATTACTTTTTCAACAATGTCATAAATTTTTTCAAACTTTTTATCTTTTTTAATTTTCGCCACCTTTCCAAAATATTTTCTCATTGTAGGAACTCTAGAATCTCCACTTTTGTAGACTCTATGTCCAAATCCCATAACAACATCTTTGTTATCTAAAGCATCATTAATCCATTTTAAAGCTTTTTCCGGTTTCTTTATTTTATTCATCATATGCATTACTTCTTCATTTGCTCCACCATGCAAAGGACCTTTCAAGCTAGCTATAGCCCCAGTAATTGCACCATGAATATCAGATAAACTACTAGTAATAGTCCTCGCAGTAAACGTTGAGACGTTAAAACTATGTTCAGCATATAAAATTAAAGATACATCAAAAGCTTTAACAATTTCTTTTTGAGGTACTTTTCCAAAACACATATAGAAAAAGTTTTCTGCAAAAGTTAAATCTTTTTTGGGTTTGATAATTTTTTTACCTTTTCTAATTCTATAGAAAGCAGCTAATGCTGTCGGCGTTTTTGCAAAAATTCTTAATGCTTTTCTCATATTTGCCTCTGGAGAAGAATCTTGAGTTTCAGTATCTTCTAATCCCATTACGCTTACAGCAGTTCTTGCGACATCCATAGGGTGGGATTTTTTTGGCATATGTTTGATTATCTCATATAAGTTTTTTGATAATTCTCGATTAGTTCTCTCTTCTTTTTCAAATTTTTTTAATTCAATAGAATTAGGAAGGTCTTTATTCAATATTAAATAAGCGACTTCTTCAAATCTACAATACTCACATAAATCTTGAGCCGCATAACCTCTATAAGTCAGAGAGTTTATTTCAGGCATTACTTTAGAAACTTCTGTTTCATCCACAACAATTCCAAGTAAACCTTTTTTAATTTCATCACTCATTATTCATGTCCTTCTGTATTAAAATTATAAATCTTTTCATCTAAACTGTTATATTTTTCGTAATCAACGAGTTCATATAATCTTTTTCTAGTTTGCATTTTATCAATAATATTGTTTTGGTGTCCATTTGCATAAATGTCCCTTAATCCATCTTCTACATTTTTCATTGCCAATCTTTGAGTTGTAACTGGATAAATAACAATATTATAACCAAATCGTTCTAGCTCTTTGTAATTGAATAACTTTGTTTTTCCAAATTCAGTCATATTAGCAAGCAAGTAACATGAAAGTTCTTTTCTTACTTTTTCAAAATCTTTTTCATCGTGTAATGCCTCTGGAAAGATAATTTCAGCACCAGCATCAATATATGCTTTACATCTATCTATCATTTTATCGATACCTTCAACACTTTTAGCATCAGATCTAGCGATTATCTTAAAATTTTCATCTTTTCTTGAAGACACACATTCTTTTATTTTTTTTATCATTGCATCTGTTGAAATAAGTTCTTTATTATCTAAGTGACCACATCTCTTCCTTTCAATTTGATCTTCCAAATGAACAGCAGAAATTCCAAATTCTTCAAAAGTTTCTATTGTTTCTTTACAGGATTTAAATCCGGTATCTATATCAACAATTGTTGGAAGATTAGTTACTCTTGAAATTAAATATGATCGTGTGCTTACATCTTGCAATGTTGTTAAACCTATATCTGGAAAACCAAGATCATTTGCCATCACACCACCAGAAACATAAACAGCATCATAGCCAATTTCTTCAATTAATTTTGCAGTAAGAGGATTAAAAGCACCTGGAACTCTTAAAATCTTATTTGATTTTAATTTGTTAACAAAATCCTCTCTTTTTTGACTTGGTTCTTTTTCAATAAAATGCATTAAAAAATTCCTTTTCTTAAATTTCTTTTTAGTTTACTTTTTTTAATCTCTATATTTAGTTTATTTAGTTGACCTGATTTTAATTTTCTTAAATTTTGTACTGTCTTTAAAAACCTATCACTTTCCTTCTTACCTAATATATTATCAGTTAGAGTTAAAAATTTATTAATATAATTTTTTCTTTTGAATGGTCGTGCTCCATAAGGATGAGCGTCAGCAACTCCTTGTTCTTCAGTAACTTTTTTACCATTTTTAAGTGTAATTACTACTTTTGCACCAAAGGCTTTTTTTCTAGGATTTGGATCATGATATTTTTTAGTCCACTTTTTATCCTCATGCGTTTTTATTGATCTCCAAATTTTAATTGTACTTTTCTTCCTTGCTCTTGTTTTTGTGTAAGATTTTACATGATGCCAAGTACCATCTTCTAAAGCTACAGCAAATATGTACATTATTGAGTGATCTAATGTTTCTCTACTTGCATTAGGATCCATTTTTTGTGGATCATTTGCACCTGTTCCGATTACGTAGTGTGTGTGATGACTAGTATAAATATCTATTTTTTTTATTTGATTTAAATTTTGAACTTTCTTTTTTAGTTTTTTTGCTAAATCAATTAAAGCCTGTGATTGATATTCAGCTGAATATTCTTTTGTATATGTTTCAAGTATTGCTTTTTTTGACTCACCTTTTTTAGGTAGAGGAATTTTGTACAATGCTTTTTTCCCATCAAGAATTCTTGCGATAACACTATCTTCACCTTCATAAATCGGACTTGGAGCACCCTCACCGCGCATAACTCTATCAACAGCTTCTATTGCAAGTTTTCCAGCATGTGCAGGAGCATAAGCTTTCCAACTTGAGATTTCACCTTTTCTAGATTGTCTAGTAGAAATCGTAGTATGAAGCGCTTGTTGTACAGCTTGATAAATTGTTTCAGTATTTAATTTTAACATTGAGCCTATTCCAGCTGCAACACTTGGACCTAAGTGAGCAATATGATCTACTTTATGTTTATGTAAACAGATTCCTTTTACTAAATTAACCTGAACTTCATAAGCAGTTATAATTCCTCTTAAAAGATCTAAACCACTTTTTTTATTTTGTTGAGCAACGCTTATCAACGGGGGAATATTATCTCCTGGATGACTATAATCTGCAGCTAAAAAGGTATCGTGAAAATCTAACTCTCTAACTGCTGTTCCATTTGACCACGCTGCCCATTCACAGTCAAATTTTAACTTACTGTTTACTCCAAATAATGTAGCTCCGTTTTTTCTTGAATGTTTTAATGCCATTTCTCTTGAAGAAATAACTGGCTTTCTATTAAGAGATGCAATTGCAACAGAAGCATTATCAATAATTCTATTAATAACCATTTCGATAGCATCTTTGTTTAATGCTGCATTGTCACTTGAAATTTCTGCAATTTTCCATGCAAGTTGATTCTTTTTAGGCAAATATTTTTTAGATGGATATACTTTTACATTATGAACAATCAAAATAACTCCTAATCAACGAATTTGTTTTTAATAGTAAAAAAAAAATAATCAATATTAAAGATATTTAGATACTATTTTTTCAATATCTATAAAGTCTTTTATAAGGTGATTATGGTAAATTTCGGTTGTATTTTTTTCAGTATATCCATCCTCGAGAAGAATTAAAGGTATTCCCGCATCTTTAGCTGCATTAGCGTCAGTCTCACTATCTCCAATCATTAATGTTTTTTTTAAATCTCCATCTAATATTTCTACAACAGTTGTTAAGTGTCTTGGATCAGGTTTACAATAATCAAAAGTATTATGCCCAGCTACATATTCAAAAAAATCATAGATGCCAATTTTTTTTAGAAGATCAACAGCTAAATGTTCTGTTTTATTTGTACAAACAGCCATTGAGATATTATTTTTTTTTGACCAAATCAGGAATTCTTTAACACCTTTTATAAGAGTACTTTCATTAACAATATTTTTTCCATAGAAATTAATAAAATCTTTTACCATTTCTTTTTTAATTTTATCGTCTTGGATATTTCCAAATTCTTTTTTAGCTTGACCCCATATCGATCGACCCAGCATCGCTCCTGCACCTTGACCAACTAGATTTCTAATTTCTTCTGTAGATTTAGTTGGGTAACCATATTTTTTCATTACATGGTTATGAGCATTCATTAAATCTGGTGCTGTATCTACCAAAGTTCCGTCTAAATCAAAAAGAATTGTAAATTTTTGTTTCATAATCAAAAGTATTTTTAAGAAATATTTTGTGAATTAAGAAAGATATATACTTAATATAAAGAATTTCATAGATGAAACAAACAAAATTACAAAAGCTTCAAAATAGCCTAAGAAACAAATTTTTTAAATTAGGTGTTAAAATGTTAGGACCTGAAACAATTTTTTTTTCAAAAGATACTAAGATTGGAAAAAATGTTACAATAGAACCATACGTGGTTTTTGGAACAAAAGTTAAAATAGGCAATAATGTAACAATAAAATCTTTTTCTCATTTAGAAAATTGCAAAGTTGAAAATAAAGTTGATATTGGTCCTTATGCTCGAATAAGACCTGGGGTGGTCTTAAAAGAGGGATCTAAAGTTGGTAACTTTGTAGAGATTAAAAAAAGTATTTTAGGCAAAAAATCTAAAGTAAATCATTTGACTTATATAGGAGATACTTCCATTGGAAAATCTGTAAATGTTGGAGCAGGGACTATAACTTGTAATTATGATGGAGTTAAAAAAAGCAAAACTAAAATTAAAGATAATGTTTTTATAGGATCAAACTCATCTTTGATTGCTCCTTTGACAATCCAGCAAGATAGTACAATTGGCGCTGGTTCTGTCATTACAAAAAATGTAAACAAAAAATCTTTAGCACTCACGAGAAGTTTACAAACTGAAATTAAAAATTATAAAAGAAAGTCACGGTAGTCATGTGTGGAATAATTGGAATTAATGGTAACAAACCAGTATCAGCAACAATAATTAATTCCTTGAAAAAATTAGAGTATAGAGGATATGATTCTGCTGGTATAGCAACTCTTTCAAGTGGATCGATTAACGAGGTAAAATCTGAAGGTAGAGTAGACAACCTTGAGAAAAATTCTTTAGTTCAAAACATGGAAGGCACTATTGGGATTGGTCATGTTAGATGGGCAACCCACGGTTTACCAAACAGTATTAATGCACATCCACACTCATCTCAAAATGTTTCTGTTGTTCATAATGGAATAATTGAAAATTCAACTTTATTAAAAAAATTTTTAGTTGGCAAAGGTCATAAATTTAAATCACAAACTGATACTGAAGTAATAGTTCATTTAATTACGGAAAACTTAAAAACTGAAAACATTATCAATTCAATAAAGAAAACTTTAAAATCTTTACATGGAAGTTTTGCACTTGGAATTTTATTTAAAGACCAACCAGACTTAATTGTAGGTGCTCGAAGAGGTTCTCCTCTCGCTGTTGGATATGGGCCAAATGAAAATTACTTAGGTTCAGATTCATACGCTCTTAAGTCAATGACTAATAAGATAACTTATTTGAATGATGGTGAATTTTGTGTAATTAAAAAAGATCATATCGATTTTTTTGATGAAGATGGAGTAAAGATAAATAAAAAAGTTTTAGAGCTGTCTTCTTCAGAAGAAAAATATGACAAAGGTGACTATAAACATTTCATGGCAAAAGAAATAGAGGAACAATCTGTTACTCTTAAAAATGGAATTAATGAATACATAGACACATCTAACAACGATATAAATATTTATAATTTCCCTTGGAAGAATGAGGAAATTTCAACTGTAACTTTAATTGGCTGCGGAACTGCTTATCATTCATGTTTGATGGCAAAGTACTGGTTTGAAGAGCTGACATCTTTAAATGTAAACGTAGATATAGCATCTGAATTTAGATACAGAAAAAATAGATTTAAAAAAGATACTTTGTATATTTTTGTATCTCAATCAGGAGAAACCGCAGATACCTACGCAGCCCTAGATTTGTGTAAAAAAAATAACATGAAAACTTGTGCTGTTGTTAATGTCATTGAAAGCTCAATTGCAAGAGATTCTGAATTTGTTTTACCAATTCATTGTGGAACTGAAATAGGTGTTGCTTCTACTAAGGCTTTTTTAGGCCAAATCTTAATTTTGTACATTTTAGCACTAAAAGTTGGACTATGGAGAAAAGATATAAATAAAAAGACCTTTGCACAAAAACTTAAAGATCTTAAAGAATTACCTAAATTGGTTGAGCGAACATTGTTAATTGATAATAAAATACAAACAATATCAAGTACATTTAATGAGGCAAAAGGATCAATGTTTTTGGGCAGAGGTTTTTCTTATCCAATTGCACTTGAGGGTGCATTAAAATTAAAAGAATTATCATATATTCATGCCGAAGGTTATCCAGCAGGTGAAATGAAACATGGACCATTAGCATTAATAGAAGAGGGAATGCCTGTGGTAGTTTTGGCTCCAAGAGATAATTACTATAAAAAAACAATTTCTAATATGCAGGAAGTGATTGCTAGAGGAGCAAAGGTTCTACTAGTCACAAATAAAAGTAAAGATGAAGTGATTTCAGAAAATATCTGGGAAAAAATAGAAGTTGAAAGTACTAATGAGGATCTTCTCCCATTTCTTTTAACTATACCGTTGCAAAAATTAGCTTATTATTCAGCACTTAAAAAAGGCTATGATATCGATAAGCCAAGAAATTTAGCTAAATCCGTAACCGTTGAATAATAATAAAACTCTGATACAACAATTTTAAGTTGAACATGAAAAATTGGAAATTAAACAGCTGGAGAAAATACCCGGTAAAACATATTCCGGAATACCCAGACAAAAAAGAATTGGATCAAGTTTTAAATAAAATTAAAACTTTTCCTCCTCTTGTTTTTGCTGGTGAAACTAGACATCTAAAACAACAACTTGCGGATGTTGTTGATGGAAAAGCATTTTTACTTCAAGGGGGAGATTGTGCGGAAAGTTTCGCAGAATTTCATCCTGATAATATAAGAGACACATTTAAAGTTATTCTTCAGATGTCATTAGTTTTGACTTATTCTGCATCTTTGCCGGTCGTAAAACTTGGTAGAATAGCTGGTCAGTTTTCAAAGCCGAGAAGTGCTCCAACAGAAAAACAAGGAGACAAGGAATTGCCAAGTTACTTAGGCGATAATATAAATGCAATAGATTTTACTGAGAAAGCAAGAAAACCTGATCCCAAAAGATTATTTAAAGCTTACTCACAATCAGCTTCAACTTTAAATATTTTACGAGCTTTTTCTAAAGGTGGTTTCGCTGATTTAAATAAAGTTCATTTATGGAACTTAGATTACATTAAAAAAAGTCCTCAAGCAAAAAAATTTAAAGAGTTGGAGGATAAGATTGCAGATGCTTTAGCATTTATGGATGCTTGTGGTATAACTTCAGACTTTAATAACAGATTATATACAGTAAATTTTTGGACATCACACGAAGCATTACTGTTACCTTTTGAAGAGGCAATGACTAGAACAGATTCAACTACTGGTGAAAATCATGACACTTCTGCTCATTTTGTTTGGATTGGAGATAGAACAAGACAATTAGATGGTGGACATGTTGAGTTTTGCAGAGGAATTGAAAATCCAATTGGAATTAAATGTGGACCAACATCAAAGCCTGATGAAATCGCAAAAATTTGTGAAGTAATAAATCCTAAAAATGAAAAAGGTAAAATAACTTTAATTTCTAGATTTGGTCATAAAAATGTAGAAAAGTTTTTACCTAAGCTTATTAGGGGTATTAAAAAAGAAGGTTTAAATGTTCTTTGGTCATGTGATCCAATGCATGGAAACACAATTAAATCAACCACTGGTTTTAAAACACGACCATTTAATGATGTTGTTAGTGAAGTAAAAAATGTTTTTGCTGTTCATCAAGCTGAAGGTTCTTATGCTGGAGGTCTACATGTTGAAATGACTGGACAAGATGTTACTGAATGTACAGGAGGGGCGAGAAAAATATCTGATGCCGATTTATCAAGTAGATATCATACACATTGTGATCCTCGATTAAATTCAGATCAAGCTCTTGAACTAGCATTTTTAATTTCAGATGAGATAAAAAAGAATAGCAGCTATTCTAAAAATGCTATTCAAGCGGCATCTTAAGCCATTGTTTTCTAGCATTAGGTGATTAAATATAAATTATGAGTCCTTCAGAAAAAGTAAAATATATATCAAATTGGATCAAATCATATGTTGATCAAATGCCTACCAAAGCAGAATCTTTGGTAATTGGAATATCTGGTGGAATTGATTCTTCAGTATCAAGCACCTTAAGTGCAATGACAGGTTTAAAAACGATCGTTTTATCAATGCCAATAAAACAAAAAGAGAACCAACATGATTTAAGTTTGAAACACCAAAAATGGTTAGTTGAAAAATTTAAAAATGTAGAAGCTCATACAATAAGTTTAGATAACTTGTTTAAGACTTTTTCTTCTACACTAAATAGATTCGATAATGAGCATGGGTTTGCAAATTCTAGAGCAAGATTGAGAATGACTACTTTGTATCAAGTAGCTGCTGCTAACAAAGGAATAGTAGTCGGGACTGGTAATAAAGTTGAAGATTTTGGAGTTGGTTTTTATACAAAATATGGTGATGGTGGAGTTGATATTTCACCTATAGCAGATTGTAATAAAACTGATGTTTGGGAACTTGGTAAAGAATTGGGCATTTTAAAAGAAATAATTGACGCTCCTCCAACTGATGGTCTTTGGGATGACGGTAGAACTGATGAAGGTCAATTAGGTTTTAAATATCAAGATTTAGAAGATGCAATGATTAATTCCGACTCACCTCATAAAGCAGAATACGAAAAAATTAGAAAACAAAATTTGCATAAAATGGAGCCCATTCCAGTATGCAAAATTCCTAGTTAATCAATTAGATTAACAAATCACTAAATAAGGTATATTTCTTAATCAATTTATATGGATATTTTTTTAACAAATAATTTAACAAACAAAAAAGAGCAATTCGTTCCAAAAAATAACAAAAATATTGGAATGTATGTTTGTGGACCTACAGTTTATGATGATCCTCATATCGGGAATGCAAGACCATTAGTCATTTTTGATATTCTTTTTAAATTACTAAAGAATAAATTTTCGAAAGTAACTTATGTAAGAAACATTACTGATATTGATGATAAGATAATAAAATCTTCACAAGAACAAAATATCTCAACTAAAGAGTTAACCGAAAAAATTACTTCAAGCTTTTTTGATGACTGTAAGTTTTTGAATTGTGAAAATCCCACACATCAACCAAAAGCTACTGAACATATTGACTTAATGATTAATATGATAAATCAATTAATAAAAAAGGGTTTTGCTTATGAAAATAAGCATCACGTATATTTTGAAGTTAAAAAATTTTCTGATTATGGAAAACTATCGAATAAGAAATTAGAAGATTTGATAGCTGGTTCAAGAGTAGAAATAAGTGATAACAAAAAAAATTCCGAGGATTTTGTACTTTGGAAACCTTCTATTAAAAATGAACCATCATGGGATTCTCCATGGGGAAAAGGAAGACCAGGTTGGCACCTAGAATGTTCTGCTATGTCAAAAAAATTTTTAGGAAATGAATTTGACATTCATGGTGGTGGAATAGATCTAATATTTCCTCATCATGAAAATGAAATTGCTCAATCTAGATGTGCTAATGACACAAAAATTTTTGCAAAATATTGGGTTCATAATGCATTCATAACAATGTCTAATGAAAAAATGGCTAAGTCACAAGGAAACATTTTAAAAATAAAAGATTTTAAAAATAAGATGAGTGGACAAGTTTTGAGGTTAGCTCTTATGAGCGCACATTATAAGCAGCCGTTAGATTGGAATGACAAATTAATAAAAGATTGTCAAAATACCTTAGACAAATGGTATCGTATATATTCTCCAGATGTTAAATCAATCCAAGTAACAGAAGAAGTTATAAAACCTTTATATGAAGATTTAAATACTCCTGGTTATATTGCTAATCTTCATAAACTTTATGAAAATGCTAGTAAAGGTAAGGATAAAGAGCTTTTTATCTCGGCATGTAAGTTTATAGGTTTATTGAATGAAAATAATGAACAATGGGAAAACTATAAAAAAAATAATGCTTCATTAAATGAAAATGAAATAAATATAAAGATAGATTTAAGAAATAAAGCTAGAGCAGATAAAGACTATAAGGAAGCTGATAGAATTAGAGATGAACTTTTTGATAAAGGTGTTTTAATAGAAGATAAAGATGGTAAAACACTGTGGAAATTTAAATGAGTAAAGAGCGGTTATATATTTTTGATACAACACTAAGAGACGGTGCTCAAACACAAGGTGTAGATTTTTCTATTGAAGATAAAGAAAAAATTGCATCCGCCTTAGATAATCTTGGTGTTGATTATATTGAAGCTGGTTGGCCTGGAGCTAATCTAACCGATACTGAGTTTTTTCAAAAGAGACATAATTTTAAAAACTCTAAACTAACATGTTTTGGAATGACAAAAAGATCAGGCCGAAGTGCAGAAAATGATATAGGACTTTCTGCGTTAATGAATTCAAATACCCCAGCAGTATGTTTAGTTGGAAAGTCATGGGACTTTCATGTTGATGTTGCTTTAGGTATTACCAATGAAGAAAATTTGGAAAACATAAGTGAGAGTACAAAGCATTTTATTAAAGCAAAAAAAGAATTTATGTTTGATGCAGAACATTTTTTTGATGGTTATAAAGCAAATCCAAAATATGCACTTTCTTGTATTAAAGCTGCTTACGATCAAGGTGCAAGATGGATTGTATTATGTGATACAAATGGAGGAACTCTTCCACATGAGGTTTCGGAAATAGTATCTGAGGTATCAAAAGTCGTTCCAGGAAATAATTTAGGTATACATGCACATAATGATACAGGCAATGCTGTTGCTAACTCTTTAGCTGCTGTTCTATCTGGTGTTCGTCAAATTCAAGGCACTATAAACGGTTTAGGTGAAAGATGCGGTAATGCAAATTTAATGTCATTGATACCTACATTTTTTTTGAAAAAAGATTTTTCGTCAAAATTTGAAATTGGAATTAAGAGTAAAAATATCAAAAATTTAACAGAATGTTCAAGATTGTTAGACGAAATTTTAAATAGAAAACCTAATCAACATTTACCTTATGTAGGAGCTGCTGCTTTTTCACATAAAGGAGGATTACATGTATCAGCAGTTCAAAAGGATCCAAAAACTTATGAACATATAAATCCAGAAGATGTTGGTAATACAAGAAATATTGTTGTTTCTGATCAGTCGGGCAAATCAAATATAATCTCAAGATTAAAAAGTATCAAAATTAATATCGAGGAAAATGATCCTAAAATCAAAAAATTATTAGATGAAGTTAAAGATAGAGAGTTCATTGGTTATAGTTACGATGGTGCTGATGCATCATTTGAATTATTAGCTAGAAGAATTATTGGAGAAATCCCAAGATATATATCAATTAATGAGTATGACGTATCAGTAAAAAAAAATAAATCTGGTGAAATAGTTTCTTCTGCTAAAGCTCAATTGGAAGTTGATGGAGAAAAAATTATGTGTGAAGGAGAGGGGAATGGACCAGTAAATGCTTTAGATAATGCTATCAGACAAAATGTAGATCGATTGGCAAAGTATTCAAAATATTTGAAAGATTTAAAACTAGTTGATTATAAAGTTAGAATTTTGAATACAGGCACTGAAGCTGTCACAAGGGTGTCTATTGAAAGCACAGACTCTAATGGAAAAAATTGGTTTACTATTGGTGTATCTACAAACATAATTGATGCTTCTTTTAAAGCATTAATAGATAGTTTAGATTATAAATTGTTTAAAGATAACGCTCCAGCAAGTAAATAAATGAATAAAAATAATATCTCTTTTATTCTACATAAACCTCAACTATCAGAAAATATTGGAGCATGTGCTAGAGCAATTAAAAATTTTAATTTTAAGAAATTAGTTTTAATTAATCCTAAACCGGTTTTTCCAAATGATAAGATTTTAGCCACATCTGTTGGAGCCAAAGATGTTATTAAACAAAGCAAAAAATATGATAATTTGGAGAGGGCTCTGAGCAAAATTGACATTGTTATAGCTACTTCAGCAAGATTTAGAAATAAAAACATTAAACATATTAGTTTAGAAGATTTAAAAAAAATAAATTTTAAAAAAAAAATTGGCTTTTTATTTGGTTCTGAAGCTTCAGGTTTATCAAATAATGAAATCAGTTATGCAAATTATACTCTGCAAATACCCACTAACCCTGATTTTAAATCACTTAATTTATCTCATAGTTTGATAATAATTGCCCAATATTTGGCGAGTATCATCAAATTAAGGAGCGTTCCATTTGAAAAATCTAAAAAAGTTAAATCAGCGAGTAAAAAAGAAATTCAAACGATGTTAAGCCTTTGTATTAAAAATTTAGACGAAATAAATTTTTTTAGACCTAAGGAGAAGAGATCAAAAATGCTTGAGAACTTGAGAAATATTTTTTACAAAATGGACTTATCCGACAAAGAAACACGTATATTATCAGGTGTATTTGCAAGTTTGAGTAAAAAACGTTGATTGACAAAATAATGAGTAAGTTTATAAAACCCTCTATTAAATGACAAAAAGATTAAACTCTAAACATAAAGTTGACAGAAGATTAAAAGTGAACCTTTGGGGTAGACCTAAAAGTCCTTTTAATACTAGAGCTTATGGACCAGGACAACATGGTCAAACTAAAACTTCAAAACCCTCCGATTATGGGATTCAATTACAAGCTAAACAAAAATTAAAAGCTTATTATGGCAATATAAATGAGAGACAATTTAGAAATATTTATAAGAAAGCTTCGATGCTTAAAGGCGATACAAGTGAAAATTTAATTGGTTTGTTAGAGCGAAGATTAGATGCAGTAATTTATAGAGCAAAATTTTCAACAACTATTTTTTCTGCAAGGCAATTAATAAATCATGGTCATGTAAAAGTTAATGGCAAGAAAGTTAACATTTCAAGTTATTTAGTTAGAGAGGAAGATACAATTGAAATTAGAGATAAGTCTAAGCAACTTGCTATCATTGATATTGCTTTAGCAAGTAAAGAAAGAGAGACGCCTGAATATATTCAAAAAGATGAGAAAAATAAAAAAGTAAAATTTGTAAGAATTCCAAAATTTGAAGAAGTTCCTTACCCAATAGTCATGGAGCCTAATCTAGTTATTGAATATTATTCTAGATAAAATTAGGATTGATAAAAAGAACATCAAAAAAATATATTCAAAAAATACTATCATAAAATAAAATTGATTATGATTATATTGAGATGAAATTAAATAAAGTCAGTTTAATTGATTATTAAGAAAGTTTTTTCAAAAAAAATTAGAACAATCTTATGTTAACTCTTATATTTAATTCCTTTATTGTCTAACAATGTTTTTAATTCTCCATTTTCATACATTTCTTTAACAATATCACAACCACCTACAAATTCTTTTTTGACATAAAGTTGAGGTATAGTTGGCCAATCACTGTAAGTTTTTATTCCTTCTCTGATTGATTGATCTTCCAAAACATTAATACCTTGAAAATTTACCTCTAGAATTTTTAGCATATTAGAAACAGCCATTGAGAATCCACATTGTGGTGCATCAGGAGTTCCTTTCATAAACAAACAGACATCATTATTGTCGATATGGTTTTGAATTATATTTTTAGTTTTATCGTCCATTATTTTTCCTTTGTTTTAATTGCTAGAGCATGTAACTCGTTACCCATTTTTCCTTTTAATGAGTTATACACCATTTTGTGTTGTTCTATTTTGCTTTTACCTGCAAATTCTGAGCAAGTTACTGTAGCTGAATAGTGATTACCATCACCAGCCAAATCCTGAATTTCTATAGAGGCATTTGGAAATGCTTCCTTAATGTAATTTTCAATTTCTTTTAAATCCATTGCCATTATTTGCTCATATAATTTGTTAGCCAATTTGTATTATATGACTTTAATTCGTCAATTGTAACTTTTGTCTTTTCATTAATAATTAGTTCTTTATCTATAATAACTCCAATTTCCTCATGATGAACAGAGTTTTTATTCAAAATTTTAGTTACTTCTTTAAGATCTTTGGGGTTGATTTCAATTATATATCTACCCTGATCCTCAGAAAAAAAATATTCAATTTCGTTAATTAAATTCTTAGATCTTTTTAATTTTATACCTTTATCTCCTTTAATACACATTTTAGCTATTGCTGTTAGTATACCACCAAGGGAAATATCATGTGCGCTCTTAATTAAATTCTTATCAATCAAATTTAGTAATGACTCACCATTATTCTTTTCGTTAAATAAATTTACCTCAGGAGGTGGTCCATTTTTTTCATCTAAAATTGTTCTCGCAAATAAACTTTGGTCTATATGACCTTCAGTTTTTCCTAAAATTAACACTAAATTATCATTTTCTTTAAAATTCATAGTAATCATTTTGTTGTAATCTTTGATAAGACCAACACCCCCAATAGTAGGAGTTGGTTTGATCCCAACATCTTTGGTTTGATTGTAGAAAGATACATTACCTGAAACTACAGGAAATTTTAAATATTCACTTGCCTCACCAATTCCCTGAACACATTCTACGAATTCACCCATATTTTCCTCTTTTTCTGGGCTCCCGAAGTTTAAACAATTAGTTATTGCTATAGGTGTAGCTCCAACTGAGATTAGATTTCTCCAACTTTCAGCCACTACTTGTTTTCCTCCAGTGAGAGGGTGAGCCCAACAATAAACAGCAGAAGAGTCTATGGAAGCTGCAACTGCTTTATTAGTTCCATGAATTCGAACGACCCCAGAGTCTCCACCAGGTTTTTGAATAGTATCTCCCATAACAGTGTGATCATACTGTTGCCAAATCCATTCTTTTGAACAAACATTTGGACTAGATAATACTTTCTTCAAAACATCTTTTATTTTAAGTTTTTTAACAACTTCTTTTTTAATTTTGTTCTTTTTAGGTAATTTAGATTTTTTCCATTTTCGGTCATACGTTGGTGAATTTTCAACTAAATTATTTATTGGTATATTTGCCACTTTTTCGTTATTAAAGATTAATTCAATATTTTTTGAATTAGTTGTTTTTCCAATCACTGCAAAATCTAAGTTCCATTTATCAAATATTTTTTTAGCTATATCTTCTTTTCCGTTTTCTAAAACTATTAACATTCTTTCTTGGCTTTCAGATAACATTATCTCATACGGTGTCATTTTAGACTCTCTACAAGGAACTTTATCTAAATTAATTTCTATTCCTAAATTTCCTTTAGATGCCATCTCAATACTCGAGGAGGTGAGACCAGCTGCACCCATATCTTGAATTGAAATAATTGAGTCTCCAGCCATTAGTTCTAAACAAGCTTCAAGAAGAAGCTTTTCTGTGAATGGATCACCTACTTGAACTGTAGGTTTTTTGTCCTCAATTTTTTCATCAAAACTTGCTGAGGCCATGCTAGCGCCATGAATCCCATCTCTACCTGTTTTAGACCCAACATAGATAACTGGTTTATTTAAACCTGCAGCTTTGGAGTAAAATATCTTATTCTTTTTGACCAAACCTAGCGTCATTGCATTAACTAAAATATTTCCATTATAAGAACTGTCAAATGACGTTTGTCCAGCTATGGTAGGAATACCCATACAATTGCCATAACCACCGATACCATGAACAACACCTCTAAGAAGATTCTTTGTTTTTTTATGTTGCGGTGATCCAAAATGAATTGAATTTAAATTGGCGATAGGTCTAGCCCCCATTGTAAACACATCTCGCATGATACCACCAACTCCTGTTGCTGCACCTTGATAAGGCTCGATAAATGAAGGGTGATTGTGGCTCTCAACCTTGAAAACAATTGCGTCACCATCCTCAACATCGATAACTCCTGCATTTTCACCTGGTCCTTGTATTACTTTTTTTCCTTTAGTGGGTAATTTTTTTAAATGAAGTTTTGATGATTTGTAAGAACAGTGCTCGTTCCACATAGCAGAAAAAATTCCTAATTCAGTAATGTTTGGTGTTCTATTTAATAAATTACAGATTTTTTTATATTCATCTACTTTTAAACCATGTTCTATCGCTACTTTTTCGTTTACCAACATTATTTGATATTATTAATTAGATTTTTAAAAAATAATGAACCATCTTCACCTGATAAGTTTTGATCAATCATTCTTTCAGGATGCGGCATCATACCTAAAACATTTTTTTCTTTATTAAAAATACCTGCAATATTTTTTATTGATCCATTAGGATTAAACTTTTCTTCTATCTGACCTAGATTATTGCAATAATAGACAGCTATTTGGTTATTATCTTCAATTTCTTTTAATTGATCTTTTGTACAAAAGTAATTCCCTTCATTATGAGCAATATGAAGTTCTAAAACGTCTTTATTTAAGTTTTTGAAATATTTGTTATTTTTATTGTCTAATTTTACAAACACATTTTTGCATATAAATTCTAAATATTTATTCCTCAATAAAACACCTGGCACCAATCCTGTTTCAACTAAAATTTGAAAACCATTACAAATACCCATTACAAGGCCTCCAGATTTTGCAAAATTTATAACTGATTGCATTATTTTGGATTTAGAAGCCATGCTTCCACATCTTAGATAATCGCCATAAGAAAACCCACCTGGTAAAACTACCAAGTCACTGTTAGGAAGCTCATGGTCATTATGCCATACCATTTTATTATTAAATCCAAATTTTTTGAGAGCAACATCCATGTCTCTATCACAATTCGAGCCAGGAAAAGTAATTACAGATGATTTCATTAATTATTGTGTCTCAATAATCTTATAATTTTCAATAACTAAGTTAGCTAAAAGTTTTGAACACATATTTTCAACGATTTCTTTTGCTTTTTTTGGATCATTTTCTTTAACATCTATTTCAAAGTATTTTCCTTGTCTTACTTCATTAACATCTTTAAAACCCATTCCATCCAATGTTTGATGAATTACTTTACCTTGTGGGTCCAAAACATCTTTTTTAAGAGTTATTATTGCTGAGACTTTCATTTATTTTTTTTTTTAACTGATGATAATTTAGTTACATTAACAGCAGATACATTTGACTGCTCATGTAGTATGCCCAATCTTTTTGCAACTTCCGTATATGCAGGTATTAAATCACCAAGATCTTTTCTAAATCTATCTTTATCTAATTTTTTGTCTGTAATTGAGTCCCACAATCTGCAGGTATCTGGACTAATTTCGTCTGCAAGAATAACTTCCTCTTTGCCATCTATTTTAATTCTTCCAAACTCTAATTTAAAATCAATGAGCTTTATTCCAATTCCTCTAAACATTCCAATCATGAAATCATTTATACGTAAAATCATTTTTTTTACTTTTTCTATTTCTTTTTTTGAGGCCCACTCAAAAGCATAAATATGTTCTTCGGCAACCAACGGATCACCAAGCTCATCATCTTTTAAACAATATTCGATAAGAGGTTCTTTCAAAACTGTACCATCTTCGATGCCTAATCTTTTTGTTAAGGAACCAGTAGCAACATTTCTTACAACAAACTCTATTGGAATAATTTCTACTAATTTGATTACTTGTTCTCTCATATTTAGTCTTTTAACTAAATGATTTTTAATTCCTACTTGTGACAGGTTTGAAAGAATATGTTCTGAAATCCTATTATTTAATACTCCCTTACCTTCAATAGTGCTTTTTTTTTGATTATTAAATGCTGTTGCATCATCTTTAAAATATTGAATAACTAAATCTTTATCTTGTGTTGCATAAATAATTTTTGCTTTACCTTCATAAAGTTTTTTACCTTTTTTCATTATTTAAATACTCGTCTGAAAATTAGATTTACATTTTTGAAATGTTTAGTGTAACTAAAAACAGATCTCAACTTTTTGTGAGGAATTTTATTCATTATGTACTTGTCAGATTGGATTACATTAAACAAATCTAAATTTTCAGCAAAACATTTTTTTGCGTAACTTTGAACCATTTTGTATGATTTTTCTCTACTTAGGCCAGTTTTTGTAAGTTCGAGCATCAACTCTTGAGAGAAAATTAATCCTTTTGTGAGATTCAAATTTTCTAACATCTTCTTAGGATAAACAATCATGTTATCTAGAATATTTGTTAATCTTACTAATGCAAAATCAGTAGTTATATTTGCATCAGGTCCAATATTTCTTTCAACACTTGAATGTGAAATATCTCTTTCGTGCCATAATGCTATATTTTCTAAAGCAGGTAGAACAGCACTTCTAACCATTCTTGCTAAACCTGTGAGGTTTTCACTTAAAATTGGATTTTTTTTATGAGGCATAGCTGAGGAACCTTTTTGATTTTTTGAGAAGTACTCTTGTAGTTCATAAACTTCAGTTCTTTGCAAATGTCTTATTTCAATTGCAACTCTTTCAATTGAACCAGCAATAATTCCTAAAACTGAAAAATAAAAAGCATGACGGTCTCTTGGTATTACTTGAGTAGATATAGGTTCAATTCTTAAACCTAATTTTTTCGCCACATGCTTTTCGACATTTGGATTAATATTTGCAAATGTCCCAACAGCACCTGATATTGCACAAATGGAGACTTCATCAATTGCATCAACTAATCTTTTTCTATTTCTTTTAAATTCTTCATAAAAAGAAGCTAATTTTAAACCAAAAGTTATTGGTTCAGCATGAATACCATGACTTCTGCCCATACATGGAGTAAATTTATATTTTCTAGCTTGTTTTTTAAGTACCTTGAGTATTTGATCTAAATCCTTGAGAATTATTTTTCCTGATTGAACTAATTGAATATTAAAACTTGTGTCTAATACATCTGATGAAGTCATTCCTTGATGCAAGTATCTAGCTTTAATTCCAGCTTTTTCTGTGACAGAAGTTAAAAAAGCAATAACATCATGTTTTACTTGTGACTCTATTTGATGAATTCTTTTTACATTAATTTTAGCTTTTTTTCTTACAATTGATGAAACTCCTTTGGGTATTTGACCAAGTTTTTCCATTGCTTGTGCTGCAGCTATTTCAACATCAAGCCAAATTTTGTATTTATTTTCTTCTGACCAAATATCAGTAAGTTCTTTTCTCGAATATCTTTTAATCATTAATTATATATATGGAGGCTTTGAATAACCTTTAGCAGATTCTGTAAAGATTTCATAACCATTTTCTGTAATTCCTATTGTATGCTCAAATTGTGCTGATAAAGATTTGTCTTTTGTAACAGCAGTCCAACCATCATTGAGCATTTTAACATCATAATTTCCAGCATTAATCATTGGTTCAACTGTAAAAGTCATTCCAGGCTTTATTTCCATTCCAGTATTTTTTGTTCCATAATGTAATATGTTTGGGGACTCATGAAATGTTGTACTAATTCCGTGGCCACAAAAATCTCTTACAACAGAAAATCCATTTTTTTCAACGTAGGTTTGGATTTCATTTCCAATATCTCCAAGTCTAACTCCTGGTTTTAAAATTTTGATTCCTTTCATCATAGACTCATAAGTTACATCAATTAAATTATTTAATTTAATTGCAGTTCTTCCAATGCAAAACATTCTACTGGTGTCTCCGTAGTGTTCATTTATAATAGCTGTAACATCTACATTTACTGCATCTCCTTCTTCTAAAATTCTTTTATCAGATGGTACACCATGACAAATAACATGATTGAGTGAGGTACATAAAGATTTTTTAAAACCTCGATAATATAATGGAGCTGAGTATCCTCCATTATCACGAATAAATTCATAACCAAGCTTATCAATATAATCAGTTGTGATGCCTTCTTTTATATATTCTGTAAGCATATCCAATGTTTGGGCAGCAAGCTTCCCTGCAATTCTCATTTTTTCAAATTTTTCTTTATAATTACTCATCTTTAATTTTAATTCTCTTATTTATATAAATTTCATTAGCATTTATTTTACACCCATAAGCTAAAAAGTTAACTCCAGCTTTCTTTGCAACAAGATAGTTTTTGTAATAATTACTATCAATATCTTTTGCTATTTTAAAATATTTCATATTCTCAATTTGAATTAAAAATATTAAATATGTTTTATATCCTTTTTTTATGGCATCAATAAGGGTAAGTAAATGTTTTGAACCTCTGCTTGTTACAGCATCAGGAAATTCAGCAGTTTGTTTATATCTAAAAAGTGTAACATTTTTAACCTCAATAAAGGTTTTTTTCTTATTTTTTTGAATTAAAAAATCAAAACGTGTTTCTTTATTAAAAAAAACCTCAGGAGTGATAAGATCAATATCTTTTAATTCTGTTATTAAATTATTTTCTAATGCATGATTTACAATCTTATTAGCTTTGTGAGTATTTATTCCTACCAGGTTATTTTTAGCTTTAATTAATTCTAATCCATATTTTAATTTTCTTTTTGGATTATTACTTTTAGAAACATAAACATCATTATTTTCATTTAGTAAACCCATCATTGAACCAGTATTAGGACAATGAGCAGTAATTATTTCTTTATTTAATTTAACATCCACAAAAAAACGCTTATATCTTTTGATTAATTTGCCTTTTATCAATTTTTCAGTAAATTTCATAACGTGACTATAATAAATATTTTGTAATGAAATTTTCTATTTTAATTTCCAGTTTTAATAAAGGAAAATATATCGAAAAATGTATAACTTCATGTCTTAAGCAAAAAGAAAAAGACTATGAAATTATAGTCTTTGATAATTATTCAACTGACAATACGTTAAAAATATTAAAAAGATTTGGAAAAAAAATAAAAATATATAAAAAAAAAAGATTAAGCAATTATCCAGCATTAAATCAAATCGATCTGATAAAAAGTGCTTTTCAAAAATCCAGGGGTAAGTATGTTTGTCTTCTAGATGCTGACGATTATTTTAGTATAAATAAGCTGTCTATAATTAAGAAGCATTTTTTAAGAAAAAAAAGTATTAATGCAGTTTTTGATTTACCAATAAAAAAATATACAAAATATAAAAAAAAATTTAAAGATAAAAAAAAATTACAAAAAAATATTTGGCCATCAATAATACCAACCAGCGGTATAAGCTGTAAAAAAGTTTTTTTTAGTAAATTTTTGAAAAAAATTTTTGTTAATAAATATAAAAATTTAGAAATAGATTTTAGGTTTAATGTTTATGCAAGAAATTTACATAAAAGTTTTTTTATTTGTCACGACAACCTCACTACTTATAGACAGGTAGATGATGGAATAATGTCAAATATAAAAAAATTTTCAAAAAAATGGTGGATTAAACGGTTAGAAGCACACAACTTTATGGAGAAATTATTTTATAATCACAATATAAAGTATAAAAATAAATTAGATTTTTTATTATCTAAAATATTTGGCAACTAAATTATTACAGATGAATAATAAAACTATTCAAGCATCAATAATTATTATTGGAAATGAAATTTTATCTGGAAGAACTCAAGATACTAATACTGGTACTTTAGCAGTTTGGTTGAATTCTCTAGGTGTAAAAGTTTCAGAAGTGAGAGTAGTTCCTGATATCGAAGAAATGATTGTCACTACTGTAAATACCTTAAGAAAAAAATATGATTATGTTTTTACAAGTGGAGGAATAGGTCCAACACATGATGATATTACCGCATCTTCAATATCTAAAGCTTTTGGAAAAAAATATCAAATTCATAAGGAGGCATTTAAAATTTTAGAAAATTACTACAAACCCGGTGAGTTTAATGAAGGAAGACAAAAAATGGTTTGGATGCCAGAAGATGCTAGTTTAATTTTAAATCCTACCAGTGGTGCACCAGGATTTTATATTGAAAATGTTTTTTGTTTGCCTGGCGTTCCCTCAATTTTAAAATCGATGTTAGGGAGTTTAAAGGATAAGATAATTGGAGGTGAACCGATATTAAGTCACACAATCAGCTTAAGAACAGTAGAAAGTGAAATAGCAAGTTCTTTAACCAAAATACAAATGAGTAATAGAGATGTTGAAATAGGTAGTTATCCGTTTTTTCAAGCAGGAAAATTAGGAGTATCTATTGTTCTACGTTCTGAAAAACAGTCGAAAATAGATGAATGTAATTCAAAAATTTTAAAATTTGTTAAAGAAAAAAAAATAGAAATTGTAGATCGTTAAATGCTTTATTTCGCTTACGGTAGTAATCTTCATCATTTTCAAATGAAACGAAGATGTAAAGATAGTTTATATTTAAAAAAAATAAATTTAAAAAACTTTAGATTAACTTTTAGAAGTAAATACAGAGCAGCGGATATAGAGCAAAAAACTAATTCAATAGTACCTGGAGGCCTTTTTGAAATATCTAAAAGTGATGAAAAAAAATTAGATCTATATGAAGATTATCCAATTTTATATAAGAAATTTTATTTTTTTTATTATGGAAAAAAAGTAATGACTTATACAATGGTTAAAAAAACTCAATTTCGTTTCCCAACTGAGAGATATCTAAATGTAGTGAAGAAGGGTTATAAAGACTGTAATTTAGATATGAATTTTTTAATTAGAGCTCTTAGTGAAAAAAAATGATTTTTTTAAAACCAAATAACTTTCTTGAATTTTTTTTTCAATTTATAATTAATTTAATTTTTAGATTAAGATTGAGCATAAAAAAAAAGCTGGCTTCTAAAGTAGAAAATAATTTATTTATTTCTGGAGAATTTTTTGAAACTTTTCAAAAAAATAATAAAAATAGGCAAAAATCTAATATTATTTTTTCAACATTAAATAATTTTCCATTAAAAAAAGATTATTTAAAATATGAAAAAAAAGTATGGATTTTTCATAATTCAGATGAGACGTTTGATTTAAAAATGAAAAAAAGATTAGATTTTTTTAAACCAAAAAAATGCTTTTCACAAAATTTAATTTTTAACAAAAAAAATTATCATTTTATACCAATAGGTATAGAAAATAGTAAACTTCATAATAATGGCGATGTGATTGATTTTTTAGAATTAAGAAAAAAAAATGTGAAAAAGAAATCAAGAATTTTATCAGGATTTAAAATTACTAATCCAAATAGATTAAATATAAAAAAAACTTTAAAAAAAATAGATATAATTGACGAGACCAAAGGATGGAATTCTTTTTTTTATAGAAGAATTTTGCTTAACTATATGTTTGTTGTGTGTCCAGAAGGAAATGGCATTGATACGCATAGAATGTGGGAAGCTTTTTATTTAAAAACTATACCAATAATTAAAAAAAATAAAATTTCAAGATTTCTAAAAAAAGCAAACCTACCAATATTAATTTTGAATAATTGGTCAGATTTATCAAAATATAATGAGAATAAACTTTCTAAGCTTTATTTTTCTAAAAAAAAATATTTTAATAATGATTATTTGTTTCAAAATTACTGGAAAAAGATTATTAAATAAATTTTAAGGTATCCGTTCTAAAATTTCATACTGAGGTTTATCTTCTTCTTTTCTTAATAAAATTACAAAAAACTTTAAGATAAAACCAAATATTGATGAAATTCTTATTGGGTAAAATTTTAAGTCAATTACCATATTAGACCATAAAATAAAAAGTTTTTTTAAATTATAATTACTTTTGCCTGATTTTCTTTCATCATGATCTACTGTTATTATTCCAATATTTTTAGTTGCTCTTATTATTATTCCATCAATATAGACGTTAGGTTTATTAAATTTGATTATATCTAAAACTACTTTTCTTTTTAAACCACGAAAAGAGGACAAATAAATATTCAAGGGCTTATTTAATAAAAAACTTGAAACTATATTATTAATTTTACTAACAATCTTTTTCCAAAAATTATGTTTTCTATTTCTATAATTCGTATAACAAACATCATAATTTTCTAGTTTTTTAATTATTTCTGGAAAAAATTCAGGTGGATGTTGAAGATCATCGTCAATTGTAATTACATATTCTCCTTTACAATTATTTAATCCAGCCATAATTGCATTATGTTGTCCAAAATTATCAGAGAGATTTATTCCCTTGATGTAATTATATTTAGACGATAAATATTTAATTTTATCCCAACTTTTATCTTTACTGAAATCATTGATCATTATTAGTTCAAAACTTTCTGAAAGATTGACATTTTCTAATGATCTTAAAATTCTTTGATTTAAATCATCTAAAATTTCAAAACTGTTATAAACTGGAATAATTATTGAGACTTTTATTTTTTCCATTAAATATTAATTTTATGTTAGTTTTAATTTTTAAATAATTTAAGTACTTTTGTTTTATTAACATAATTGTATATATATTTATAATTAATTAGATTTATTTAAATGGCTCAAAGAAAGAATATATTTCATAATTTCATTAACAACCCTTTTGTTTATAAGATTATTCAAAAAATTATGTCAGGGACATCATTCAGAAGAAAAATTATTAAGAATCATATTAGGAAAAAAAATTTAAAAATTTTAGATATTGGATGTGGGCCAGCTGAAATTTTAGATTATATTCAGGACTGTGAATATTATGGATATGACATTGATAAAAGATCAATTGAGTATGCAAAAAAAAAATATTTTAATAAAAGATACAGATTTTTTTGTAAGATTTTTAATAAAAAGGAAATAAGTAAATTACCAAAATTTGATTACATAATTTTATTTGGAATTTTACACCATCTGAATAATGATGAAGTAAATTCCATATTAAACTTATGTAAAAAAATAATGAAAAAAAATTGCAAAATTCTTACCGAAGATCCAATTTTGATTAAAAATCAAAATACGATTGCAAAATTTTTGATTCAGAAAGATAGGGGAATGAATGTTAGAAATAAAAAAGAATATTTGTTTTTATTAAAGAATCACTTTAAAATAATAAATTATAAAATTGTGTCTCAACTTTTTATTCCCTACACTTGGTTTACAACAGTATGTAAAAAATAGTAATTAAATCTTACCTCTCTTAATATAGTCGTTGAGAAGTTGAATTCTTTCATCATTTTCTATTCCAGCCAAATGAATAATTGAAGGTCTTATACTTTCAGAGCTGATTGCACCAAAAGAAGGTATTGAATTCCATTCTTTTGAAAGAAATTTGATTTTGTTTAAATATAAATCGTTACCTTTATTATCATTTAAATTACCAGTTATATCTGCTTTTAAACCCACTAAATCCATTATTGCTGCTTGTTCATACCAAAAATGATTTATGTATTCTTTTTTACTCCAAACTTTTTCCAAAAATTCTAAACAAAAATTACTGACTTTGAAAATCATCACACCACAATTAATTCTATTAGTTGTTAAAATTGTATTTTTATAATTTGATCCTTTAAATACACTACAATAATGACTGCTTAAATAAATTTCATATTTATTATCTATGACTGATAAAATATTTTGAGCATCATTGAGGAAAAATGCATCTGCATCAACCCACATGATATAATCATTTTCTTTTTTTAATATTTCATTTTTAATCTGTAAAATTTTGTTCCAGGTTTGAACTCTTCCAGTGTCTGGCATATTTAAAAATTCAAATTTCAGGTTGAACTTGTCAGCGTATTTATGCATTGATTTTGTAGTTATACTTCCAATATCTTTATAATTATCATCATGAGATGTAACAATTTTAAGTTTAACATCTTTATTAAATTGACCGTTCGAAATTAAATGATATTCATTCAATTTTTTTTCCACAATATTAACTTTATTTGGTTGATTTTTTTTTTGAATTTTTTTAATTATTTTTTTTAAAATTTTTGTAAACATCTTTTAAATAATAATTTCTTTTTTTTCTTTTTTTCTTAAGCTGATTTTATAAGGATTTTTATTTTTAATGAATCTTGAAAATTTGAAATTTATCTTCAATCTATTATTAATTTGTTCTAAAAGTAAATTTTCGCCAGCTGTTCTACAAAACCTATCAAATTTCTCTGTTGGTGAAATTAAATTGTTTAGATTTAATTGAGCGTATTTTTCAAAAAAAATACCTGTAATTTCAGAATTTCTAAATTTTGCTAACTTAAACTTATATTTTTGATTTAAAAGCAAAAGATTAATCATACTTATTGATTTAAAAATTATAGAACTATCATGAAATAGAACTATGCAATCTTTAGTAGTTAATTTTAAAACATTTAAAAAATCAGAAAAAGTATTGATATCTGTATGTATTCCATCAATAAAAGATAAATCAAATTTTTTTTTTGTTTTAAAATTTTTTATATCTCCATTGAAAGTCTTAAGTTTTGAAGTATTCAAACCATGTTTTTTTAATCCATTGACCATATCTTTTTCATCAATGTTTTTGTAACTCCATTCTTCATTTCTTTCGTCATCTTGTTTTTGGTTTCTTTTATCGACAGACATAACAAGTCGACATTTTTTTTCAGATAAAAAAGGAGTTAAACTTCCACCTAAAAATGACCCTATTTCAAGATAATTAAAATTTTTTTTATTTTTTTTTATTATTTTAATAACATTTAATATTACTAATTTATCAATATTTGATGTTTGTGAATTAATTGGAAAATTTTTTTTAATAATTTTATTGTTCATTATATTTAATTTCTAATAATATTTTTATTAATTTTTTTTAAAAGATCTAAATTCATTCGGAAAGCAATCGAACCAATAAAAAGCATTAGAATATAATCTATAACCCCTTTCAGAAAAACAATCATCAAAAAATGAGCTTTGTAAATCCTAATATCATCAACATGGTAAAAAGTTTCAAAATTTAAATCTATTGTATATATAAAATTGAACAAAAATTTGAAACAAATCAAATAAACAACATTTTTAAAATCTTTTATATTTGCCAATAAATAAGGAATAGTTAAAACTAGAAATACCTCTCTATAAAACGCATTTGAGAAAGTAATAAAACAAAACAAGAGACTATTAGAGCTTAATAAAAACAATTTTTTTTCAAAATCATAGTTACTGTGAATTTCATATTTAGATACTCTTTTTGTAATTTGAAATATAAATAATATGTAGATAATTAAAAGCATTAATCCATAATGAAAAGAAAAAGATTCTTTTAAAATTTTCGGAATAGTTTTTATAGAATATAAATAATGGAGTCCCATTTTCCATGACCCAGAATCTATAAACATCAAAGTATATTCTTCTCTATAAATATAAATGGATAAAATTGATATAATAAGAATAAAAAAAAAGATTAATAATAAATTTTTTAATTTTCTTTTTTCTTTTTCAACAAAAATTATTATTCCATAAATGAATGGATGAAATTTAAAAAGAAAGGAATAAGCTACTAAAAGCCAATTTAAAAAATATATTTTGTTAAAAGCTAGAATAATGATGATTAAATATAATAATAAATCTAAGTTCATTCTTTCGATTAATAATAAAGTAGCAGGATTTAATAGAGCCAATAAACAAACAAAAAATTGAAAATAATTTTTTGGATTTAATATTTGAACACTAAAAATTATAAATATAGTTGTAAGAAATATAGGTAACGTGAATTCATTTGCATTTACAATGAAATCTTTAAAGGGCATAAGAACAAGTAGCACATAACCATAATTGTATCCTTTGCAGTTTAATTCTGGTGGTCCATTGTATGGACTTAACCCTTTATTTACACAGCTCAAAGCATTTTTAAATAATTCATAATCTCCAAAATAATATGATGAACCTAAGGCTAAATATTTAATTATACCTGACCAAAAAAGAAAAAAGTAAACTGATAAAAAAAAAATTGATAAAATAAAAATCTTAAAAATTTGTCTCATTTTATTTTTTCTTATAATTTTCTTACAACAATTAAATTATTATCATTCAGATTTTCATGTCTAAAAGAACTTTTATTGGAATAATTATTATTTAGAATTACAATTTCAGGATTATATTCGATTAATTCATCTTTGAGATTATTTAAATATGATAAATCTACATCTTCTATTATATAAATTCCTCCTTCTTTTAATTTTTCAAAAGAATTTTGGAAAAAAATTAATCCGGCCTCGAGTGTGTGCAGACCATCGTCAATAATTATATCAAAATTATCATATTTTATATTTGACCACATATTTTTAATAGAAGCGGGGTTTAATTGATTTACTTCGTAGGTATTAATTCTATCTTCTTGAAATAAAATTCTTTTATCTATATCAGCACCAATTACTTGTGCGTTATTAAAATACTCTCTCCAAACTCTTAAAGATGCTCCAGGCTTACCACTAGTTGTCATATTAGACTCTACATCAAGGTTGTTACTTCCAATACCACATTCAAAAACTAGTTTCACATCCTTTCTACAATGAGAAAATAAAGAGTGATAATAAGTACTATATGAATGTGGCCTCCATCCATAAGGGGTTTCTTTTTCAAATTTTACATAACCTTTGTCTGTTCCATATTTTTCACAAAGTTTTGATAAGATATTATTAGTGTCATAAAAAGTAGAGCAATTTGTTGCAACATTATTATTTTTGATTAATTCCATGATTGATTTTTTTTTTAAAATTTCTTTATTTTCTTTTCTTAGATTTTTTCTATTCTTATTTAGATTTCTAATGAAATTAAAAAAAAACATATATAATTATTTATTTTATATCACTTAATAAAGTTAAAGGATAATTTTTTTAAATATATGCCAATAAAAAATAAATAAAATCCAGAGGATGTAAATACAACTCTATCTATCGTGGTTTTTAGAGAATATACTATTTCTTGATCTCTTAAAATATAAGCAGAATAAATAAAACAAACATTTAATAAAAAAAATATAAAAATAAATTTGTAATATTCTTCTTTGAAAATTTTATCTCTAGACATAAAAAAAACAATTAATACAACAAAATAAATAATGTTATTAATACTATTATAAACAAAATATATTGTAATATTATAAATTTGATAAAATAAAATATCAAAATCAAGATTTTCAATAAAGTTTAATGAGTAAGGTTGATTGTTAGGTTTAATTTCAAAAAACTGATAAACTAAAAATTTAAAGACTATTAATGATAGACATAAAATATTAAATTTAATTCGATGTGAAAAATTAATTTTTTTGATTAAGTTTATACAACTTATTACAATTAGGAAATAAACAATACCTTCAGCCTTGGTCCATAGGATTAAATTTAAACATAATGAAATTATTAATAAATCACTAAATTTTTTCTCTACGATGTAATCGTAAATAACTATAGATATAAAAATTAAGTTCGTAAAAATTATTATTTCCTGTAATCCTGAAAAGTATTTATATTTGTAAGTAACGATTGTTAAGATTATTAATATAATAGGTTCGTAGTTTTTATTCTGGATTATTTTTTTTGTTATTAAAAATAATCCAAAAATAAATAAAAAAAGATAAAAAAGTCTTCCGTAGTACTCGTGATTATTAATAGACAAGTTACTAAAAAATGCCCAAAGATATGATCCTAAATGAGGGTGTGGATGAAAATCTCTGAACATTTGTTCTGTTAATTCTTTAAAAGTGTTACCTTGTGAATAGTACAATGACTCGATTAGGTAAAACCATTTTGCATCCCATCCAAGATTTAATTCATTTGCAATATCAATTGAAAAAATAAAAAAGATTGAAAAAAAAATTAAGAATATCAATAAATTTTCTCTAACTTTTATTTTTTTAGAATCTTTAAAATAATTAACAAGTAAAAATATTGCTAAAAATAAAACAATATAAATGTTTTTTACATTTAAATTTAGAGGAGAAAATAAAAATAAAGAAAAAATTATAAATAATAGGGTTATATCAAAAATTTCGATCATTTTTTTATTAAATAGCAGTTTTGATAATTATTTAAAATTTCTAATGTATTTAGTTGATATTTATTTTGAAAAATTAATTTGAGATCATCATTTTTGTAAATTCCTTTTTCAGAAGTAATCTTTATTAAGATATTTTTTTTCCCAAAACCTAATTTATTCTCAGAATTTTTAATTATAAATAAATTATTATTGGATCTTTTAATATTAAGATTTGAAATTTTTTTTTTAATTTTGAAATTATCAAAGCTAAAAAATTCGATACTTAAATTTTTAATTGTTTTATCCTCAATATAGAACTTAATGATCTCTTTTGATGAATTTCCAAGAGAATAGTTACTTTTTTTTAGTAAGAAAAAATGCTTATCGTTAAGAGGTAATTCAATAACTATTTCTTCACCCGGATAATTAATCAAAATTTCAAAATCACTTTTTAGATTAATACTATTAGTATCGTATATAGACCAATTAGTTGGAGGAGTATGTATAAAGTTTATTATTTTAGGGTTGGATTTAAAATTAAATTTTTCTTTTAAATATCTTAAATAACCAATACTTTCACCACCGCAAAATCCATATCTATCAACTATTCTTGATGGTTCGTCAGATTTTAAAACTCTACTAAAATCTTTAATAAAATCAGTTCTATTCATAAGAACAAACAAACAAATCAATATTAATAGAAAATTAAACTTTTTAAGTTTAAGATAGCTTATCATGAAATTTTTTTTAGTTGTTTTTCTAATTCGTCTGCAAGTCTTATACTTAGCTTAACAATAGTATAAGTTGGATTCGCATATCCACCTGTTGTAAATACCGAACTTCCTGTAATAAATAAGTTTTTTGATTCATGTAATTTTAAATTACTGTTTACAACTGAATCTTTTTTATTTTTTCCTATCCTAGTCCCACCCATATGGTGATAAGTACCAAGATTTTCGTAGTTGTCTAGGTTTTCAATTTCATCTCTAATTGCTACACGACCTAGATTTTCATTTACAAATAAATTTCCCATTTCCTCCAAGATTCTTTTTGCTGTTATAAGTGTTTTTGTAGATTTTTTATAATAAAGATTAGTAATTGGCATTCCATTCATGTCTTTTTCAGAGGTATCCAAAGATATTCTATTTTTTGGATTTGGTTCTTCCTCTAGATTCATAAATATATTTCCACATTTTAAATCTTTATTTAAAAGCATTTTGGCGATTTTTTTTCCATATTTTGGAGATACGCATAGAAAATCTTTTACAATTTCTTTATAGATTTTAGTATCTTCATCTGCATTAAGATAAATAGCACCACTAAGAATGTCTTTCTCTTTAACTAATTTTTTACTTGAAGCTAAATGAATTGGTCCATCATAAGTTATAAAATTTGTTCCTAAAAGATTTTTTAGTTTTTCTTTTTTTAAAAAACCAATACCACCTAGGAACCAAGGATGTGACATCCAATATTTTCCAATAGGTAAATCTTGGTCAATCAATCCTTTACTCTGTTTAATAGTCCAAAGTAGTATTCTTGAATTTTCAATTCCACCACAAGCCAGGATGAAAAATTTAGAGTTTACTAAAAATTCTTTTTGATTTGAAATAATTCTAGCTTGTTTAAAATTTCCATTTTCACCTGTAAAGTTCGTGACTTGGCTGTTTAAACATAGATTAATTAATTTAGAATTTGAAATATGATTTTCATATTTTTGAGCAAATTTAACAGGTGAATACTGAAATTGAATTTGGTTGAAATACTCATTTAATTTTGCTTTTTTAAAATCAAGTTTGATATCAAGGATTTCACATGCTTGATTAGAATATCTATCAATTTCATTTGAATTTAAGTCCCATTTTTCCAGGTTCCAATCCTCTATTGGTCTACACCATCCACCCCAAAGGTCACTTGTACCACCAAATTGTCTTAATCTACTATATTTTAGATCTGATAAATCATCCCCAATTATTTTATATTTATAATTTTCTTGAGAAGCATCACTATAAGATTTTTTTCCTGCTTCTATTATAAGAGATTTGATTTTTTTTTTCTCTAGCTCTAAAGCTAAAGATATACCAGCAGGACCACTACCAAAAATTACTATTTGATTATTATTATTAGGAACATTTTCGAAATTCTTAAAGATCATTTATATTTAAATACCAAGTGTATTTATTTGATTTTCTCTTTGTAAGGGTTGAGTAATTTTTTGACGTATTTTTGTTCCAAAAATTAAAGTTTAAAAAATTGCTAAACAAAAAGAATAAAGTAATCTTTTTTAAAAATAATCTTCTTAAATTGATCATAAATTATTAATATTAGAATTTATTAACAATTAATAGTATATTTATTCAAAGTAATATTAAAAAAATTTACTTATTCATCTTGTTCAATTATAAATATTAGCATAAACACTTATGAAATTCACAAATGCCCTCGTGGTGAAATTGGTAGACACAAAGGACTTAAAATCCTTGCCGCTTGCGGAGTGCCAGTTCGAGTCTGGCCGAGGGCACCACTTGAGATGAGAAAAATACAAATAATTTCTGACAAAAATCTTAAGTCTTTAAAGATAAGATCTTATTTATCCAAATATTTAATTAAGAATAAAATAAAAAAAACAAACATAATAATAGTTATTGGTGGTGATGGTTTTATGCTTCAAACACTAAAGAAAAATAAAAATTCTAAAAAACTTTTTTATGGAATTAATTCTGGGAATTATGGTTTTTTAATGAATAAATTTTCTTTAAAAAATATAACTAAGAATTTATCGAAGGGTAAAATGATTACTATTTCGCCATTAGAAATGATTGTAAAAAATAATAAAAATCAAATCAAAAAACACCTGGCAATTAATGAAGTTTCAATTCTCAGACAAAGTAGACAGGCTGCCTTATTATCTATTAATTATGGTTCAAAAAAAATAATTAAAAGATTAGTTTCAGATGGTGTTCTTGTATCAACACCTGCAGGAAGTACAGCTTATAATCTGTCTGTCCATGGACCAATCTTAAGTTTAAACTCAAAAAAATTATCTATTTCACCAATAAGTCCTTTTAGACCGCGAAGATGGAGAGGCAAGATTGTGAATGATAAATCTAAAATTATAATTAAAAATTTAAATCCTACTAAAAGACCAATAAGTGCCGTTGCGGATAATATAGAAGTTAGAAATGCAAAAAATATAATTGTGAAGACTAATAAGACGATTAAATTTAATCTTTTATATAATGCCAACAGAAGTCTTGAAAAAAAGATCAAACTAGAGGAACTTAAAAGAGAAACCAAATAATTTTAATGTTAACATTTAATCAAAAAATATTAATTTATTTAATTTTTTTTTTAACATTAGTAATTTCTGTTATCTTAGGTGAAAATTCTAGTGGTGGAGCAAAAATAGATTATTTATTAACTAAAAAATATATTGATAAATTTCAAATAGATTTAAGCTTAGGTATCGAATTATTCAAAAGTGATAATCAAGGTCATTTACCTTTTTTTTATATTTTTATAGCTAATTTAAATAGTCTTTTGGGGGAGAAATTTGTTAGCTATTTATATTTAATTGTATCTTCTTGTATTCCATTAGTTTTTTATAATGTTTTGAAAAAAAATTATTCAGAAAAAAGTTATGATAAATTATTTTTTTTATCTTTAATTGTTTTTTTGTCACCATATTTTAGATCTTCTACAGTTTGGATAACAACTGATAATTTGGCTTTATTATTTTTTCTTTTTTCAATAAATAGTTTTTTAAATGCTCAAAATTATCAACATCACTATTTCAAGAACGTATTATTATGCTTTTTTTATTTAATTATAGCAAGTTATATAAGACAAACTTATGCTTTATTTTTCATCTTCTATTTCATTTCAATACAATCAAACCTAAAGCTTTTAGAAAATTTTTATGTTCTAATATTTAATTTTTTATTATCTATACCTGCTTTAATATGGGTATTTTTTATATTTAAATTTGAAGGTATTCAAACAGGTTATTATTGGGCTTCTGACTATCTTATTAATATTCTCATATTTACATCTTTATTTTTTTTTTATTTTTTTCCATTAATTTTAAACAAACATAGTTTTAGAGACCTAAAAAATAAATTCAGTCAAAAAAAACTTTTATTATTTTTTCTTACCTTGGTAGCTTTTTTGGTTTTAATTTTTTATGATATACCCGAGTTATCTCATGGTGGTGGTGTTTTTTATAAAATTAGTAAAGTAACAAATTTAAACTTTATTATTTTCTTTTCTTTAATAGGATCAATTATCTTATTCTGTTTGAATGATTTAATTGGAAAAAATTATTTGATTTACTTAATATTAATTTTCTCTTATCCATTTGTTTATTTGTATCAAAAATATTATGATCCTCTAATTTTCATACTAATTTTTAGTTTAATTGATTCAAAATTTATTAAAGATTTAATAGAAAATAGTAAAATTAATATTTACTTTGTTTTTATATATTTTACTCTATTTTTAATTAGTTCAAATTTATATTATATCTGATTTTTATTAATTTTCTTAATTTTTTTTTGAAACTTATGTTTTAGTGGTGCCCCCGCACGGATTCGAACCGCGGACCTATTGATTACAAATCAATTGCTCTACCAGCTGAGCTACAAGGGCATGCGCAATAATTATTCAGTATTTATGAATTAATCAACTCTTTTTTTATATAACTTAAGTGGTGAAATACAATTGCTGCACTATTAGATATATTCAAACTTTCAATTTTTTCACTAATTTCTATTTTGACTAAAAAATCAGCATATTTAGAAGTATGTTTGTGCATGCCAAAACCTTCTGATCCAAATAAAAGAATATTATTTCCTTTCCATTCTATTTCTGTAAAATTCTTTTTTCCATTACCATCAAAACCATAAACCCAAAAATTCTTATCTTTTAAATTTTTTAAAGTTGAGTTTATATTGGATACTTCAAATATTTTCATATATTCAATTGCTCCACTAGCAGCTTTATACATAAGTTTACTTTCCCTAGGAAAATTTCGTTCTTTAATTATTATTCCATCAATCTGAAAAGATGCGGCACTTCTTATTAAAGATCCAATATTTCTTGGATCAGTAACACCATCTAGACACACGAGAGTGATGTTGTCTTTTTTTTTTATAAATTCTTTTAAAATAGGCTTTTCAATATGTTCAATTTCAGCAACATATCCCTGATGTAATAAATTTTCTTTAGTACTATATTTGTCCAATTCTTTTTTTGTTTTAAAATAAACTTTGACGTTATCTAATAAATTTTTATTTGGGCTTTTTCTGTGAATATTTTTTTTACTTTCTTCTGTGAGAAAAGCCCTTAAAACTTTTCTTTTTGGGTTTCTTAGTGCTTCCATAACAGCATGCTGTCCAATGATAAAAAAAGATGATTTATTCATAAATTATCCTTTATTTTACACGTTTTTTTTAACAATTTCTTATTAAATCACGTGTTGCATTTGGACAAATAAAATATATAAAACGCTTGTTGTTTGAAGCTTTATTGAACAAGGGGACACTTCCCCTAAGGGAGGGGTTCCAGAGCGGTCAAATGGGGCGGGCTGTAAACCCGTTGACTTCGGTCTTCGAAAGTTCGAATCTTTCCCCCTCCACCATTCAATAAACTTTTAATAATACTGGAGTGTTACTCTTGGGGTTTTGCGGGTGTAGTTCAATGGTAGAACGCTAGCCTTCCAAGCTGGATGTAAGGGTTCGATTCCCTTTACCCGCTCCAAGAAGTTGAAATTATAAAAAAAAAAAGAAATGTGAGGATTATAAGTAATGTCAAAAGAAAAATTTGTAAGAAATAAACCGCATTGTAACATTGGTACAATTGGCCATGTCGACCACGGTAAAACAACTTTAACTGCGGCTATCACTAAAGTTTTATCTGAAACTGGTGGAGCTCAAGCAATAGCGTATGATCAAATTGATAAAGCTCCAGAGGAAAAAGAGAGAGGAATTACAATTTCAACTGCGCACGTCGAATACGAAACAGAGAAAAGACACTACGCGCACGTAGATTGTCCTGGTCACGCTGACTATGTAAAAAATATGATTACAGGAGCAGCACAAATGGATGGAGCTATCCTAGTAGTAAATGCTGCTGATGGTCCAATGCCTCAAACAAGAGAGCATATTCTTTTAGCAAGACAAGTTGGTGTTCCAGCAATTTGTGTTTATCTAAATAAAGTAGATCAAGTAGACGACAAAGAAATGATTGATTTAGTTGAGGAAGAAATTAAAGAATTATTAACTTCTTATAAATTTCCAGGAGACAAAACTCCAATTGCTAAAGGTTCTGCACTAGCAGCTGTTGAAGGTAGAGATGATGAAATTGGAAAGAATTCAATTTTAGAATTGATGAAAAATGTTGATGAATTTATTCCACAACCTGACAGACCAAAAGATAAAGATTTCTTAATGCCTGTTGAAGACGTTTTTTCCATTTCTGGAAGAGGTACAGTTGCAACAGGTAGAGTAGAGTCTGGTGTTCTTAAAACTGGAGATGAACTTGAAATAGTTGGAATAAGAGAAACTAAAAAGACAGTTTGTACCGGTGTAGAAATGTTTAGAAAACTTTTAGACTCAGGTGAGGCTGGTGATAACGTTGGAGTTCTTTTAAGAGGTGTTGAGAGAACTGATATTGAAAGAGGACAAGTTCTTTGTAAACCAGGATCTGTTACACCACATACTAAATTTGAAGCTCAAGCTTATGTGTTAAAAAAGGAAGAAGGTGGAAGACATACACCATTCTTTACTAAGTATAGACCACAGTTCTATTTTAGAACTACTGACGTTACAGGAGAAGTTGAATTACCTGCAGGAACAGAAATGGTTATGCCAGGTGATGATGCTAAATTTACTGTGAAGTTAATCACACCAATTGCGATGTCAGAGAAATTAAACTTTGCTATTCGTGAAGGTGGAAGAACTGTTGGAGCTGGAGTAGTAACTAAAATTATAGAGTAAGCTCTATATAGGAGTGTAGCTCAATTGGTAGAGCGCCGGTCTCCAAAACCGGAGGCTGAGGGTTCGAGTCCCTCCGCTCCTGCCAATTAAAGGTTTGATGAAATTATGAAAAACCCGGTTAAATTTATACAAGAAGTAAAACAGGAGGCTTTCAAAGTAACTTGGCCCACTATGAAGGAAACACTTCAAGGTGCTTTAATGGTTTTTTTGATGGCAGTTGTAATGTCTCTATTTTTTCTTTTGTTAGACCAAATTTTAAAGTTTTTTTTAGAAATGTTACTGAAGGTAAGTATTTAATGAAAAACTGGTACATAGTTCAATCTCATTCAAGTTTTGAAAATAAAGTAGCTGCTGTAATAAAAGAAGAAGCAGATAAAGCTAAAATTTCTGAAAAGTTTGAGGAAATAATAGTACCTACACACGATGTTACTGAAGTCAAAAGGGGGAAAAGAATACAGAGAAAAAAGAAATATTTTCCTGGTTATGTTTTGATTAAAAGTGAGATGGATAATGATATTTATCATATGATTAAAAATATAAAAAGAGTAAGTGGTTTTCTGGGTACCAGAGGTATTCCTGTACCTGTATCAGATAAAGAAATTGAGAAGATTTTAGGTCAAATAAAAGATGGTGTAGCACAACCAAAATCTGGTATAGAGTACAGCGTTGGTGAAAAAGTTCAAGTCGTAGATGGACCTTTTGCATCATTTAGTGGAATGGTGGAAGACATAGATGAAGAAAAATCTAGACTAAAGGTATCAGTTTCTATATTTGGAAGACCAACACCAGTTGATTTAGAATATAATCAAGTTGAGAAAGTAAGTTAATGGCAGCAAAAAAAGAAATTAGTGGATTTATAAAACTACAAATTAAAGGTGGACAAGCCAATCCTGCGCCACCTGTAGGTCCAGCATTAGGACAACGTGGTGTAAACATAATGGAATTCTGTAAAGCTTTTAATGATAAAACAAAATCATTAGCAGGTAAACCAGTGCCTGTTGAAATTACAGTCTACAAAGATAAAAAGTTTGATTTTAAAATAAAGTCTCCTCCAGCGTCTTTTTTTATTAGAGAAGCCGCTAAATTAAAAAGTGGTTCTCAAGAGCCAGGCAGAAATATCGTTGCATCAATAACAAAAAAACAAGCTGAAGAAATTGCAAAACAAAAAATGGAAGATTTGAACGCTTTAGATTTAGAGCAAGCAGTAAAAATAATTGCAGGATCAGCAAGATCAATGGGAATAGAGGTTAAAGAATAATGGCATCTAAAAGATTTAAGAAATTACCTGAAAAAACAAAAGACTTGAGTGCAGTGTCTATTGAAAAATTATTGCCTGATCTTAAAAAAAATTGCACAACTAAATTTGATGAGTCTTTAGATTTAAGTTTTCAAATAAATAATAAACAAAAAAAAAGTGAAGTTAATATCAGAACAGTTGTTAATTTACCTGGCGGAACTGGTAAAAAAATAAAAGTTGCAGTAGTTTGTGAAGATAATAAAGCAAAAGATGCAAAAGATGCTGGTGCAGATATTGTTGGTGGTGATGAGTTAGTAGAAAGAATTAAAGGTGGAGAATTAAATTTTGAAAAATTAATTTGTACACCTGGAATGATGATTAAACTTTCAAAATTAGGTAAAGTTTTAGGTCCAAAAGGTTTAATGCCAAACCCGAAACTTGGATCAGTTTCTGAAAATATTAAAGAGGCAGTTACTAATGCTAAATCTGGTCAAGTTGAGATCAGAAATGATAAAGATGGTAATATTGGAGTAAGTATTGGCAAAAAATCTTTTAGTGAAGATCAATTACTAAAAAACTACAATGCTATTTTGGATGCTTTAGAAAAAGAAAAATCAAACAATACCCTAAAGGGTGATTTAATAAAGAGTGTATTTGCTACTTCAACAATGGGTGTTTCATATAAAGTTAAATTAGGGAAGTCGATATAGTTATGATGAACAAAGAACAGAAGAAAAATTATATAGAAGAGATGACTAACCAATTTGAAAACAGTAAGGCTATAATGGTCACTCATTATCAAGGCTTAACAATGACTCAACTAGATGAATTGAGAGCTAAAATGAGAGAACATGGAATTATTTTTAAAATAACAAAAAATAGAATTACAAAATTAGCTTTAGAAAAAACAAAGTGTAAGGATTTATCAAATTTATTCACTGGTCCAACCGCAGTAGCATTTGGTGAGGATGCTATAATGTCCGCTAGGATACTTTCGAAATTTGCAAAAGATAACGAGAATCTAAAATTAATTGGTGGATTAATGGAAAATGAAATTCTGGATCAAGCGGGGGTTCAAAATGTAGCAAATTTACCAACATTAGATGAAGCAAGAGCGAATATTGTAGGTATTTTAAACGCTTCAGCTTCAAAATTAGTAAGTATTTTACTTGCACGATCAGAAAAAATGAGTAGTTTACCTCCAGAAAATTCTGAAAAAACAACCTAAAGAGTAGATTATATGCCTGACCTTAATAAAATTATAGACGATTTATCAAAATTGACTGTTGCGGAAGCAGCAGATCTTTCAAAACAACTAGAAGAAAAATGGGGTGTAACTCCAATGGCAGCAGCAGCTCCAGCTGCAGCAGGTGGTGCCGCAGCAGCAGAAGATAAAGATGATTTTACAATAATGTTGGTATCAGCTGGTGATAAAAAAATTAACGTTATTAAAGAAGTAAGAGCAGCCACATCACTTGGTTTAAAAGAAGCTAAAGATTTAGTAGAGGGTGCACCAAAAGAAGTTAAAGCTGGTGTTCCAAAAAAAGAAGCTGAAGAAATTAAAGCTAAGTTAGAAGCTGCAGGCGCAAAAGTAGAACTTAAATAAATTTAAAAAGGATTTTTTAAGTACTGATTAATTTTTTAATCAGTACTTAAACATGGATGCAAATATCTTTTACTGAAAAAAAAAATATAAGAAAAAGTTTTGGTAAACTTAAAGAAAGTTTATCTATACCTAACCTTATTGAAGTTCAAAAAAATTCCTATAAAGAACTTACAGAAAATGTATTAGATGCTGGTGATTTGTCAAAAGGTTTTGATAGAGTATTTAAAAGTATTTTTCCAATTGAAGATTTGAATGATAAAGCAACTTTAGAATATGTTTCTTATAGATTAGAAAAACCAAAATTTGATGTTGAAGAATGTATAGCTAGAGGATTAACATATTCATCAGCCTTAAAATGTACACTAAGGTTAGTTGTATACGAAATTGATCAAGAGAATAACACAAAAGATATTCTTTCAGCAAAAGAGCAAGAAGTTTACATGGGTGAAGTGCCCATGATGACACATAGTGGAACTTTTATTACTAATGGTGTTCAAAGAGTTGTTGTTAACCAAATGCATAGAAGTCCAGGAGTTTTCTTCGATCATGATAAGGGAAAAACACACGCGAGTGGAAAACTTTTATTTAATTGTAGAGTAATACCAAATAGAGGATCATGGTTAGATTTTGAATATGATGTAAAAGATTTTTTGTATTTTAAAATTGATAGAAAAAAGAAAATTTTTGCTTCAACTTTATTGTTGGCCTTAGGATTTAGCAAATCAGATATAGTTAATGAATTTTATGATAATGAAAATTTTAAGTATGATTTAAAAACAGAAAAATGGAAAACAAAATTTAATCCAGAAAATTATAAAGCAAAAAATTTTTCTGAAGAAGTTATTGATGCTAGCAATGGTAAGGTTGTCATTAAATTAGGTGAAAAAATAAATTTTATTAATGCAAAAAAATTGTTCGATAATGGTTTAAAAGATATTTTAGTTTCAAAAGAGTCACTACTTGGAAAATTTTTACACAGAGATATTAAAATCAATGATACTGAAAACGATACTTTAAAAATTGGAACTGAACTTAATGACACTATTATTCAACAAATTATAGACTCTAAAGTTTATGATTTGCAACTATCAGTTACAAATTCAATCAATAAGGGGCCTTATTTATTAACAACAATTTTTAACGATAAAAATAATACTAAAGATGAAGCTATAACTGAAATTTATAAAATGTTAAGACCAGGTGAGCCACCAACAATCGAAATTGCAACACAAATTTTTAATAATTTATTTTTTAGCTCAGATAGATATGACTTATCTGATGTAGGACGTGTTAAAATGAACTCAAGGCTTAATCTTGAATGTTCTGATAAAATTACAATTTTAAGAAATGATGACATAATAGCTATTATTCATAAAATGCTCGACTTGAGAGATGGTAAGGATGAAGTAGATGACATTGATCATCTTGGCAATAGAAGAGTTAGATCAGTTGGTGAGCTCGTAGAAAACCAAGCTCGTATTGGTGTTTATAGAATGGAGAGAGCAATTAAAGAAAAAATGACTACATTAGATGTTGAGTCTGCTATGCCACAAGATTTAATTAACGCAAAACCTTTAACAGTTTCTTTAAAAGATTTTTTTGCTAGTTCACAATTATCTCAATTTATGGATCAAACTAACCCTCTATCAGAAATCACTCACAAAAGAAGAGTTTCAGCTTTAGGTCCTGGAGGATTAACAAGAGAAAGAGCTGGGTTTGAGGTTAGAGATGTTCATCCTACTCACTATGGTAGAATTTGCCCAATTGAAACACCGGAGGGTCCTAATATCGGATTAATTAATAGTTTATCAACTTATGCTAAAATTAATAAATATGGATTTATAGAAAGTCCTTACAAAAGAGTAAAAGACGGTGTTGTTCAAGATAAAGTTGAATATTTGTCTGCAATGGAAGAAACTAAATACACTATAGCACAAGCAAATACTCAAATTGATAAAAATGGTAAAATTGTCGAAGAATTAGTATCTTGTAGACAAAATTTAAATTTCTTATTGTCAAAACCTGAAACAATAGATTACATTGATGTTTCTCCTAAACAGCTTGTTTCAGTTGCTGCTTCTTTAATTCCATTTTTGGAAAATGATGATGCAAACAGAGCATTAATGGGTTCAAATATGATGAGGCAAGCTGTGCCTCTTTTAAAACCAGAGTCTCCTTTGGTTGGAACAGGAATAGAAAGTGATGTTGCTTTGGATTCTGGCGTTACAATTGTAGCAAAAAGAGATGGAGTAGTTGACAAAATTGATGGAAAAAGAATTGTAATTAAAGTTACTGAAGAAATAGATTATACTAAATCAGGAGTTGATATTTACAATCTTCAAAAGTTTAAAAGATCAAACCAAAATACCTGCATAAATCAAAAACCTTTAGTTAGAGTTGGTGATAAAGTAAAATCTGGAGATATCATAGCTGATGGTCCTTCAACTAAATTAGGAGAATTAGCACTTGGTAAAAATGTGACTGTAGCGTTTATGCCATGGCAAGGATATAATTTTGAAGATTCAATTTTAATTTCAGAAAGATGTGTTACTGATGATGTTTTTACTTCTGTGCATATAGTTGAATATGAAATTATGGCTAGAGATACAAAACTAGGAGAAGAAGAAATTACTAGGGATATTCCTAATGTTAATGAAGAAGCCTTAAAAAATTTAGATGAATCAGGAATTGTTTATATTGGTGCTGAGGTTAATGCAGGGGATATTCTAGTTGGAAAAGTTACTCCAAAAGGAGATTCTGCATCTGGTCCGGAAGAGAAACTTTTAAGATCTATATTTGGGGAAAAGGCTATTGATGTGACTGATACATCTTTAAGAATGTCAAGAGGAAGCAGCGGAACAGTTGTTGATGTAAGAGTGTTTAATAGACATGGGATTGAAAAAGATGAGAGATCAATTACGATTGAAAGAGCAGAAATTGAACAGGTTCAACAGGACAAAATTGTAGAAGAGGAAATTTTAGAAAGAAGCATCAAACAACGAGCTGCACAAATTTTATCAGGAGTATCTTTATCAAAAAAGATAAAAGACTTAAAAGAGGGAACAAAAATAGATTCTCAAAACATTTATCAAATTTCAATAAATGAAATTTTTAAGATTAATCCAGGAGACTCCAAAAATACATCTGCTCTAGACCAACTAAAAGACCAATATAACAAAGCTAAACTTGATATAACAGAGAGGTTTGAGGATAAAGTTTTAAAGATTAGAAGTGGAGATGATCTTTTACCAAGTGTAATGAAAATGGTGAAAGTTTTTGTTGCAATCAAAAGAAGATTGAGACCTGGAGATAAAATGTCAGGAAGACATGGAAACAAAGGTGTTGTCAGTAAGATAGTTCCTGTTGAAGATATGCCGTACAGAGAGGATGGTAGACCAGTTGACATTGTTTTAAATCCATTGGGAGTTCCAAGCAGGATGAATGTTGGTCAGATTTTAGAAACTCATCTAGGTTGGGCTTGCAAAGAATTTGGGGAGCAAGTAAAAAATCTTATTAATGAAAATAATAAAAAGATTGAAAAAACTCAAAAAGTAGCTGATTTTTTAAAATCAGTTTATGGTGAAGAAATCTATAATGATAAAGTAGATAAACTTAGTAAAACTGAATTTGTAGATTTATGTGAAAATCTTCAAAATGGAATAGCGATTTCAACTCCAGTTTTTGATGGAGCTAAAGAAAAAAATGTAACTGAAATGTTAGAATTAGCTCAATTACCGGGTTCGGGCCAGACTTTTTTATGGGATGGTAGAACAGGAGAAAGGTTTGATAGACCAGTGACGGTAGGAATTATTTATATGCTAAAACTTCATCATTTAGTAGAAGATAAGATTCATGCTAGGTCTACTGGACCATACAGTCTAGTAACACAACAGCCATTGGGTGGTAAAGCCCAGCTTGGAGGACAAAGATTTGGAGAAATGGAAGTCTGGGCCCTAGAAGCTTATGGAGCATCTTATACTTTACAAGAAATTTTAACTGTTAAATCAGATGATGTAGCCGGTAGAGTTAAAGTTTATGAAACGATTGTTAAAGGGGAAGAGAATTTTGAATCTGGTATACCAGAGTCATTTAACGTTTTGGTTAAAGAAATAAAATCTTTAGCACTTAATGTGGAGTTAAATTAATTATGAAAAAAGAATTAACAGATTTATTTAAAAATACTGAAATTTCTGATGCTCAAAATTTTAATAGTATTAAGATATCATTAGCTAGTCCTGAAAAAATTAAATCATGGACTTATGGAGAAATTAAAAAACCAGAAACCATTAATTATCGAACTTTTAGACCAGAGAAAGATGGTCTTTTTTGTGCAAGAATTTTTGGACCAATTAAAGATTATGAGTGTTTGTGTGGGAAATACAAAAGAATGAAATTTAGAGGAATTATATGTGAGAAATGTGGTGTAGAAGTTACAAAATCAAATGTAAGACGTGAAAGAATGGGTCACATAAATCTTGCGACACCTGTTGCTCATATATGGTTTTTGAAATCTCTACCAAGTAGAATTGCCCTTGCTGTAGATATGAAGCTTAAAGAAATAGAGAGAGTTTTATATTTTGAAAATTTTATTGTTGTGGAACCAGGTTTAACAGGTTTACAGAAAAATCAACTTTTAAATGAAGAAGAATTGGCAAAATATCAAGATGAATTTGGTGAAGAGGCTTTTACTGCAGGTATTGGAGCAGAAGCAGTTCTTGAAATGTTAAAAAATTTAGACCTTGAATTAGAGAGAAAAAATTTAGCTAGTTACATTAAAGAAACAAAATCAAAAGTGAATGAAGAAAGAGCTATCAAAAGATTGAAATTAATAGAGTCATTTATTGAAACTGGTCAAAAACCTGAATGGATGATTTTAACAGTTGTTCCAGTTATACCACCAGAATTAAGACCCTTAGTTCCTCTTGATGGTGGAAGATTTGCAACTTCAGATCTAAACGATTTATACAGAAGAGTCATAAATAGAAATAATCGATTAAAAAGATTAATGGATCTTAAAGCTCCAGATATAATTGTAAGAAATGAAAAACGTATGCTACAAGAGTCAGTAGATGCTTTATTCGATAATGGTAGACGTGGTCGAGTAATTACTGGCACTGGTAAGAGACCATTAAAATCATTAGCAGAAATGCTAAAAGGAAAACAAGGAAGATTTAGACAAAATTTATTAGGTAAAAGGGTTGATTATTCTGGTCGTTCAGTGATTGTAGTTGGTCCTGATCTTAAGTTACATGAGTGTGGTTTGCCGAAAAAAATGGCTCTTGAACTTTTTAAACCTTTTTTATACGCAAGATTAAATAAATTAGGACTAGCATCAACAATTAAACAAGCTAAAAAATTAGTTGAAAAAGAAACAAATGCTGTTTGGGATGCACTTGAGTTAATTGTAAGAGAACATCCTGTGTTATTAAATAGAGCTCCAACATTACATCGTCTTGGAGTTCAAGCTTTTGAACCTAAATTAATTGAAGGTGATGCTATTGAATTGCATCCATTAACTTGTGCTGCCTTTAATGCTGATTTTGATGGTGATCAAATGGCTGTTCATGTTCCTTTAAGTTTAGAGGCTCAATTAGAAGCTAGAATTTTAATGTTATCAACAAATAATATTTTATCTCCATCTAATGGAAAACCAATTATTGTTCCAAGTCAAGATATGATTTTAGGTATCTATTATTTATCTCAAGAACCTATCAACGAAAAACCTGTTGGTTACTTTTTAAACTCAGATCAAATTGAATTTGCCTTATCTTCAGGTCAAATTAAGGTTCATAGTACAATTATTTCTAGATTTGAAACCATTGATGATGATGGAAATAAAAAATTTGAAAAATATACATCAACAGCAGGAAGATTTTTATTAGCTAATTTATTACCAAAAAACAAGGATATTAAATTCTCATTAGTAGATAGGCTTTTACCTAAAAAAACTGTTTCAGAAATTATAGACATAGTCTTTAGATTTTGTGGACAAAAGACAACAGTAATTTTTTGTGATAAATTAAAAGATTTAGGTTTCAAACATGCATTTAAAGCAGGAATTTCATTTGGAAAAGATGATTTAGTGATTCCTTCTAATAAAACAAAATTAATTGATGATACAAAAAAATTAATCACAGATTATGAAACGCAATATGCTGAGGGTTTGATTACAAGAGGAGAAAAATACAATAAAGTTGTGGATGCGTGGTCTAAATGTACAGACAAGGTTGCGGGAGAAATGATGAAAGGTATTTCTGCTACTGAAAAAACATCTGAAGGATTAAAAATAAATTCAGTGTTCATGATGGCAGATAGTGGAGCGAGAGGATCCGCTGCTCAAATGAAACAATTAGCAGGAATGAGAGGTCTAATTGCTAAACCATCAGGTGAAATTATTGAAAGTCCGATTATTTCAAACTTTAAAGAAGGTTTAACAGCTCTTGAATACTTCAATTCTACCCACGGAGCTAGAAAAGGTCTTGCTGATACTGCTTTAAAAACAGCAAGTTCGGGATACCTAACAAGAAGATTATGTGATGTTGCACAAGATTTAACTATTACAAAAGTCAAATGTGATAATCCAGGATTTATAGAGTTATCTGAAATTTTAGAGGGTGGTAATGTAGTTGTTAGCTTATCTGAAAGAGCTTTAGGTAGAGTGACTGCTGCAGATGTAAAACATCCATTAACTGGTGAGATAATAATTAATAAAACTAAAATGATAGACGAAGGAGCTTGTGATCAAATTGATGCTGCAGGAATAAAATCAATAAAAGTTTTTTCAGTGATGACTTGTGGTTCAAAAGAGGGTGTTTGCGCAACTTGTTATGGTAGAGATTTATCAAGAGGAAAAATGGTGCATGTGGGAGAAGCTATAGGGATGATATCTGCACAATCAATTGGAGAACCAGGCACGCAATTAACAATGAGAACTTTCCATGTAGGTGGAACTGCCTCTGTTAAACAAGATTCCCAAATAATTTCAAAAAATGAAGGAACACTAAAAATAATTAATTCCAATATTTTAGAAGACTCAAAGAAAAATTTAATTGTGATGGGAAGAAATACACAGCTTTCAATAGAAGATGACAATGGTGTTCAAATTGCAATTTATAAAGTTGCTTATGGTTCAAAACTTTTCTTCAAAAATGGTGATAAAATAAAAGCTAATACGAAAATTAGTGAATGGGATCCATACACAACACCTGTGATTGCTGAAAAAAGTGGTGTAGCTAGTTTTGTCGATTTGATTGATGGAGTATCAATACAAGAAACAACAGATGATGCCACTGGAATTTCTTCAAAATCCGTAATCGATTGGAGATCACAGTCAAAAAATACCGATTTGAAACCAAGAATTACATTGAGAGATGAAAAGGGTAATGTAATAAAAAAAGCAGATGACAATGAAGCAAGATATTATTTGGTCCCAGACTCAATATTATCTGTTAAGGATGGTCAAAAAGTTTCAGCTGGTGACGTAATTGCGAGATTACCAAAAGAAACTACGAAAACAAAAGATATTACAGGAGGATTACCTAGAGTTGCTGAATTATTTGAAGCAAGAAAAGCTAAAGATAGCGCTATAATAGCAGAAAATGATGGTCAAGTTGTTTTTGGAAAAGAGGTAAGAGGTAAACAAAGAGTATCAATTGTTCCTGAGGATGGTGCTGAACCTTCTAATTATTTAATACCTAAAGGCAAACATATAAACTTCAATCAAGGTGAAAAAATAAAAAAAGGTGAATATTTATTAGATGGTCAACCTTTACCTCATGACATTTTAAGAATACTTGGAATAAAAGATCTTACTGAATATTTTGTGAATCAAGTACAAGAGGTTTATAGATTACAAGGTGTAGTTATAAATGATAAGCACATTGAAACAATCCTAAGACAAATGCTCAAAAAAGTTGAAGTTAAAACTTCAGGAGACTCACAATATCTACCAGGCGAAATTGTTGAAAGAATAAAATTTGAAACAGTTAATGAAAAACTTAAAAATGAGGGAAAAACACCGGCGATCGGCGAAAGAGTATTAATGGGTATAACTAAAGCTTCCCTACAAACAGAGTCATTTATATCTGCCGCTTCTTTTCAAGAGACAACAAGAGTGTTAACAGATGCAGCAATTAAAGGCAAAGTTGATCCTTTGAATGGCTTAAAAGAAAACGTTATAGTTGGAAGATTAGTTCCAGCAGGCACAGGCAATATTAAGAATAAATGGAACAAAAAAGCTATCGAGGACGACAATAAATTTCTTTCAGAACAAGAGAAAATAGAGCCATCAGAAACTCAAGTAAATCAATAAAAAAAACGTATTCGCTTTCTAGTTTTAGTTTGACAAAATCAAATTAATTAGTATTTTGGCCATGTTTTTGGTTGGAATGTAGTACTAGTTTAGGTACTAAACGCTGCCATGAATAACCTGTCAGTTATTTCATTCAAAAATTAATTAACATTTATAAAAATTTTATGCCGACAATAAACCAATTGTTGAAAAAAAAAAGAGTTAAACAAATTAACAGGAACAAAGTTCCCGCTCTCCAAAAACAACCTTTAAAAAGAGGTGTGTGTGTAAAAGTTTATACGACAACTCCAAAAAAACCAAATTCTGCTTTAAGAAAAGTTGCAAGAGTTAGATTATCAAATGGATTTGAGGTTACAGCTTATATACCTGGTGAAGGTCACAATCTTCAAGAACACTCTGTTGTCTTAATAAGGGGTGGAAGAGTAAAGGATCTACCTGGAGTGAGATATCATATTCTTAGGGGAAACCTAGATACACAGGGTGTGGCTAATAGAAAAAAAAGAAGATCTCTATATGGAACTAAAAAAGGTAAATAGAAATGTCTAGGAAAAAAACACAACCTAAAAAAAATATTGTTCCAGATCCAAAATATAATTCAACAATTATTCCTAAATTAATAAACAATATAATGTACGATGGAAAAAGAGGAGTTGCTGCTAAGATTGTTTATGATGCAATTGATAAAATTAAAACAAAATCAAAAGATGAGCCAATTAACATTTTTAATGAGGCAATAAATAATATTAAACCTACTGTAGAAGTAAGATCTCGAAGAGTAGGTGGCGCAACTTACCAGGTACCAGTTGAAGTTAAGAGTAAAAGAGCTCAGGCTTTGGCAATTAGATGGTTAGTTGATTCTGCAAGAAAAAGAAAAGACAAACATATGTCTGACAAAATTTTTAATGAACTTTACGATGCTTACGAAAAAAAAGGTGCAGCAGTTAAAAAAAGAGAGGATGTGCATAAAATGGCAGAGTCTAATAAAGCCTTCGCACATTTTAGATGGTAATTATTTATGCCTAGAACTCATACATTAGACAAATACAGAAACATTGGGATCATGGCTCATATAGATGCAGGAAAAACTACCACAACCGAAAGAATTTTATACTACACTGGAAAAAGTCACAAAATTGGTGAAGTGCACGATGGTGCAGCAACCATGGACTGGATGGAGCAAGAGCAAGAAAGAGGTATAACAATTACTTCTGCAGCTACAACTTGTTTTTGGCAAGATCACAGAATTAATATTATTGATACACCAGGTCATGTAGACTTTACAATTGAAGTTGAAAGATCCTTAAAAGTATTAGATGGAGCAGTTGCTGTTTTTGATGGTGTTGCTGGTGTTGAGCCTCAATCTGAAACTGTTTGGAGGCAAGCAGATAAATATAAAGTACCAAGAATTTGTTTTGTAAATAAACTAGATAGAACTGGTGCTGATTTTTTTAGATGTGTTGATATGATTAAAGATAGATTAGGAGCTAAACCATTGGTAATTCAAGTTCCGATAGGTATTGAAGCTTCTTTATCTGGAGTTGTAGATCTTGTTAAAATGAAAGCTCAAGTGTGGAAGAACGAAGCTCTTGGTGCTGAATGGGAATACAAAGATATTCCAGACGATTTAAAAGAAATTTCTCAAAAGTATAGAACAGAACTTGTTGAAATGGCTGTAGAACAAGATGAGAAATTAATGGAAGCCTATTTAAATGGTGATGAGATTAAAGAAGAAGATTTAATTAAATGTATTAGAAAAGGAACTTTAAATTTTGATTTTGTACCAGTTTTAACTGGCTCAGCGTTTAAAAACAAAGGTGTTCAACCTTTGTTAGATGCTGTCGTTAATTATTTACCTAGCCCTGTTGATATTGGATTAATTAAAGGCACTAAAGTCGGCTCTGAAGATGTGATGGAAATGAAATTTGATGATAAGGCACCTTTTTCAGCATTAGCTTTTAAAGTTGCAAATGATCCATTTGTAGGATCTTTAACTTTTATAAGAGTTTATTCTGGAACAATAAAATCTGGTACAGGAATATATAACTCATCTAAAGAAAAAGAGGAGAGAGTTGGACGGATGCTTTTGATGCATGCTAACTCTAGAGAAGACATTAAAGAGGCTAATGCTGGTGATATAGTTGCTTTAGCAGGTTTAAAAAACACTATTACTGGTCATACTTTATGTGATGAAGAAAATGCTGTTTTACTTGAACCAATGGAATTTCCTGATCCAGTAATTGAAATTGCTGTTGAACCAAAAACAAAAGGTGACCAAGAAAAAATGGGTGAAGCGTTAGCAAGATTAGCTAAAGAAGATCCGTCTTTTAGAGTTTCTTCAGATGAGGAGTCTGGTCAAACAATCATTAAGGGAATGGGTGAGCTACATTTAGATATAATAGTCGATAGAATGAAAAGAGAATTTAAAGTTGAAGCTAATATTGGAGCTCCACAAGTTGCATACAGAGAAACAATAGAAAAATCTGCTGAATTTGAATACATCCATAAAAAACAAAGTGGTGGTGCAGGACAGTTTGCAAAAGTAAAACTTTTTGTTGAACCTCAAGAGCCAGGAAAAGGAAGAGATGTTGAAAGTGCGATTAAAGGCGGTGCGATACCTAAAGAGTTTATACCTGGTGTAGAGAAAGGTATAGAAACAGTTTCTGATAGTGGTATTTTGGCAGGCTTTCCATTGATTGATTATAAGGTTACTATAGTTGATGGATTGCATCATGATGTAGACTCAAGTGTTTTAGCATTCGAACTTGCCAGCAGAGCATGTTTTAAGGAAGCTTGCACTCAAGGAGGCTTAAAGCTTTTAGAACCAATTATGAGAGTCGAAGTAGTAACACCTGAAGACTATATGGGTGATGTAATTGGAGATTTAAATAGCAGAAGAGGTCAAATAAGTACCCAAGAGCAAAGAGGTAATGCTACTGTAATTACCGCAATGGTGCCTTTAGCCAACATGTTTGGTTATATAAACAGTTTAAGATCAATGTCACAAGGTAGAGCACAATATTCGATGTTCTTTGATCATTACTCAAAAGTTCCACAAAATGTTCAAGATGAAGTAACTAAAAAGATTGCAGGATAAAATGGAAAAACAAAATATAAGAATCAAACTTAGAGCATACGATAATAAAATTTTAGATGCTTCAACAGAAGAAATAGTAAATACCGTCAAAAGAACAGGTGCAACTATTAAAGGACCAATACCTTTACCCACTAGAATTGAAAGATATACAGTTTTAAGATCTCCACATATAGATAAAAAAAGTAGAGAACAATTTGAGTCAAGAACTCACAAAAGATTAATTGATATAATTGAACCCACACCACAAACAGTAGAGGCCTTGATGAAATTAGATTTAGCTTCAGGTGTAGATGTAGAAATAAAGATATAATTATGAGTGAAATTGCTTTGATAGGAAAAAAAATAGGAATGACAAGAGAATTTTATAAATCTGGTCAATTAGTTCCCGTAACTGTATTAAAAATGGAAAAAGCGAGGGTTATACAAGTAATAGATAAAGATAAAAGAGGTTATACTGCAGTACAGTTAGGCTATGGTAAAATAAAGAATTCAAAATTGACAAAAGCAATGAAAGGCTATTTTGCCAAAAAAAGCACAGAAGCCAAAAAGAAATTAAAAGAATTTAGAGTTTCAAATATAGAAAATTATAAAGAGGGAAATGAGTTTGGATTGGAGATTTTTAAAGATATTAAATTTGTAGATACAAGATCTAAAACTATTGGAAAAGGATTTGCTGGTGCAATGAAAAGACATAATTTTGGTGGTTTGAGAGCAACTCATGGAGTTTCTATATCTCATAGATCACATGGTTCAACTGGTCAAAGACAAGACCCGGGTAAAGTATTTAAAGGAAAAAAAATGGCAGGTCACATGGGTGATAAATTAAGAACTATGCAAAATATTGAAATTATCAAAACAGATTTAGAAAATGAATTATTATATTTAAAAGGATCAATACCAGGATCCAAAAATACAGAAGTTATGGTTAAAAAATCAGTAAAAAATATTAATAAATCAACGATTTTAGAAAAAATTAATTTAGCTGAAGAGGCTAAGAAAACCCCAGAAAAGAAGAAAAAATAATGAAAATTGAAAAATTAAATTTAGACGGAAAAAAAAGTTCAATTGAAGTTTTAGATAAAATTTTTTCTGCAAAAATTAACAATAGGCTTGTAAGCAATGTCTTGTATAAGACAAATGCTAATTACAAGGGAAGACATGCGAAAACAAAACAGCAAAATGAAGTTTCAGGACCTACTTCAAAAATATACGCTCAAAAAGGAACTGGTAATGCAAGACATGCAAGTAGAAAAGCACCAATATTTGTTGGTGGAGGTATTGCACATGGACCTAAAGGTCAATTAGCCTATAAAACAAGAAAGTTAAATAAAAGTGAGAAAAAAAGTAGTATAGCATCTCTTATTAGTGAAAAAAATATAAATAAAAGTCTTCTTATATTTAGCGATTTTAATTCTGAAATTAAAAAAACAAAAGAAATGAACGCAATTGTGAAAAAATTTGAATTTAAAAATTCATTAATGATATTAGATAAATTATCAAAAGAAAATATTGAGAAATCAATAAGAAATATTCCTAATATTAAAGTTACAGATATCAATCATTTTAGTGCTTTCGATATTGTAAAATTTGAAAAGCTAGTATTCACGGAAAGTTCCATTAAAGAACTTGAGAAGAGGTATGCATAATGGATAAGATTCATTTATATGATAAAATTTTATCTCCTTTGGTTACTGAAAAGTCTACTAATTTATCTGAACAAAATAAAATTGTATTCAAAGTACCATCAAGAGCAAACAAAAAAAATTTGAAAAGCAATATAGAAAAAATATTTAAGGTTAATGTTACAAAAATAAATATTATTAACAAACAGAACAGAACAAAATTTACCAGAGGTAGAAAAGTAAAAGTTTCTGGTTATAAAAAAGCTATAATTACTTTGAAAAAAGGTCAAAGTATTGACTTAACAACAGGAATTTAGAATGGCATTAAAAACGTTTAAACCATATACGAAATCTACTAGAGGGACAATTCTAGTTGATAGAACTGGTCTTTGGAAAGGAAAACCATTTAAAAGTTTAGTTTCACCTAAAAATGCCATGAAAGGTAGAAATAATAATGGTCATATAACTTCTATAAATAGAGCAGGAGGACATAAAAAGATGTACCGTCATGTAGATTTTTATAGGAAAAAATTTGATATGCCTGCAATAGTTGAAAGAATTGAATATGATCCAAACAGGTCATGCTACATCATGCTAGTTAAATTTGAGGACAATTCTCATGCTTATTATCTGGCACCTCAAAAAATTAAAGTTGGTGATAAAATAGAAAATGGTGCTAAAAAAGAAATTAAAGTTGGTAATTGTATGCCACTTCAAGATATTCCAGTAGGTATTAATATTCATAATGTTGAAATTCAACCAGGTGGTGGTGGTAAAATAGCTAGATCTGCCGGTGCTTCAGTAATAATTAGTGGAATAGATGGAAACTATAGCTTAATTAAATTAGCTTCAGGAGAGGTAAGAAAAATTGATTCAAGATCTTTAGCAACTATTGGTGTTTTAAGCAATCCAGACCAAAAAAATATTAAAATCGGTAAAGCAGGAAGATCAAGATGGTTGGGTAGAAGACCGCATACAAGAGGAGTTGTTAAAAACCCTGTAGATCACCCTCATGGTGGTGGTGAAGGTAAATCAGCTGGAGGTAGACACCCAGTTTCACCGACTGGTCAATCTGCAAAAGGTTTAAAAACTAGAGATAATAAGAGAACTGATAAATTTATCGTTAAAAGAAGAAACAAAAGAAAGGACACTAAATAATGGCTAGAGCAGTTTGGAAAGGTCCTTTTGTTGAAGAAAGTTTAATGAAAAAGGTAGATAAGTATAAAACTGACCCGAAAAAAATACCAATTAAAACCTGGTCAAGAAAATCTACAATAATTCCAGATTTTGTTGGTGTGAGCTTTTTAATATATAACGGTAAAAAATTTATACCTATTACAATTTCTGAAGATATGGTTGGTCATAAATTAGGTGAATTCGCACCCACAAGAACCTTTTTTGGTCATACACCAGCTGATAAAAAAGCTAAACCAGCAGAAGCAGAGGCTAAGAAATAAAAATGAGTAAAAAAAAGAAAATTGAAAAGAATAAAAATAAAACAGTAAGATCAATTAATAACAATATTAGATCAAGTGTTAGAAAACTTAATCCTATATTAAAAGGAATTGTTGGTAAAAAAGTTGATATTGCTATTAGAGATTTACAATTCTCTGAAAAAAGAATTACTAGAGATATTAGAAAAACAATAAGCTCGGCTGTAGCAAATGCTGAGAATAATTTTCAGTACGATATTGATAAGTTAATCGTTAAGGAAGCATATTGTGGAAAGAAAATTACAATGAAAAGATTTAGACCAAGAGCCAAAGGTAGAGCTGCACCAATATTAAAACCTTATTCAAGTGTTACAATAATATTATCAGAAGCAAAAAAAATGGAGAGTCATGGGTCAAAAAGTTAATCCAGTTGGTTTTAGATTAGGAGTGAATAGAGGATGGGACTCTGTTTGGTATGCTAAAAAGAAAGATTTTGGTAATTATTTAATTGAGGATTTTAAAATTAGGGAATACATAAAAAAAAATGTAATTAACTCAGGAGTATCTAAAGTGATGATCGAAAGAACTGCGAATAAATGTTATGTTACTATTTATACTTCAAGACCAGGTTTTGTTATTGGAAAAAAAGGAAGTGATATTGATAAAATTAAAAATAATTTATCAAAATTCACATCAAACGAAGTAACATTGAATATAAAAGAAGTTAAAAAACCTGAGACAAATGCTTATCTAGTTGCCGAGAACATTGCTCAACAATTAGTAAAAAGAATTTCATACAGAAGAGCTATGAAAAGAGCTATGCAATCATGCCTAAGATTGGGAGCAAAAGGTATAAAAGTTTCAATAAGTGGAAGATTAGGTGGTAATGAAATTGCAAGAACTGAATGGCTTAGAGACGGGAGTATTCCATCACATACTCTTCGTGCTGACATTGATTATGCAGAAGCAGAAGCTTTAACAACATATGGAATTATAGGTATTAAAGTTTGGATTTATAAAGGTGAAGTTTTTGCAAAAGAGTTTAGCCAAGAAACAAATAAAGTAACACCAAAAGAAGGAAAAGAATAGAATGTTACAACCAGTAAGAACTAAATGGAGAAAAGCTCATAAAGGCAGAATACATGGAACTGCCTCTAGAGCTAATTTTATAAATTATGGTGCGTATGCCCTAAAAGCTCTTACTCCTGAGAGAGTTACTGGAAAGCAAATAGAGGCAGCTAGAGTAGCTCTTACAAGACACATGAAAAGACAAGGGAGAGTTTGGACAAGAATATTTCCAAATATTCCAGTTTCAAAAAAACCAATAGAAGTTAGAATGGGTAAAGGAAAAGGTTCACCAGAATATTATGCATGTAGAGTTAAGCCTGGAAGAATTTTATTTGAAGTAGATGGAGTTTCAGAACAAATAGCAAAGGAAGCTCTATATAAAGCTTCAGCTAAATTACCAATAAAAACAAAAACAATAAAAAGATTTGCGTAGAATGAAAAGACAAGAAATAAAAAAATTATCTAAAGATGAAATTTTGAAGAATATAGATAAATCTAAAAAAGATCTATTTAATTTTAGATTTCAAAAAGTAAATTCTCAAGTTTCAAATCCAGCTAAAATTGGTGAAACTAAAAAATTAATAGCAAGACTAAAAACTGTATTAAAAGGGAAACAAAATGCCTAAAAAAATTTTAACAGGAATAGTTGTAAGTGACAAACCAAATAAAACTATTACGGTTATGGTTGAGAGAAAATATTCTCATCCTTTATTAAAGAAAGTTATAAAAGTTAAAAAAAAGTATAACGCTCATGATGAAAATAATAAATTCAAAACTGGTGATAAAGTTTCAATTATTGAAAGTAAACCGTTTTCAAAGAATAAAAAGTTTCAAGTAATGGAGAACAACAAATAATGATACAAGTACAAACAGAATTACAAGTTGCTGACAATACGGGAGCTAAAAAAATTGAGTGCATAAAAGTTTTAGGTGGATCTAAGCGAAGATACGCAAGTATAGGTGACACAATAGTTATTGCGGTAAAAGAAGCTATACCTAAAGGAAAAGTTAAAAAGGGGTCAGTTCATAAAGCTGTAGTAGTAAGAGTAAAAAAAGGCATTCATAGAGATGATGGATCAAAAGTTAAATTTGATAATAACGCTGCAGTTTTAGTTGATGACAAGGGAGAGCCTGTTGGAACTAGAATATTTGGACCAGTTACGAGAGAGTTAAGAAGTAGAGGTCAAATGAAAATAATTTCATTGGCGCCGGAGGTTTTATAATGATTAAAAAAGGCTTAAAAGTTCGTGTCTTAGCAGGTAAAGATAAAAAAAAAGAAGGTGAAGTAATTGAAATTGATAGAGAAAATAATAGAGCGAAAGTAAAAGAAATTAACATGGTTAAAAAACATGTAAAAACAACAAAAGAAAAAAAAGGTGGAATTGTAAATAAAGAGAGTTTTATACATTTATCAAATTTGAAATTAATTGATGAAAAAACAAAAAATAAAAAAACAATGGCTAAAAAATAATGATCCCAAGATTAAAAGAAATTTATTATAAAGAAATTCAACCATCTTTAAAAACTAAGTTTGGTTTCAAAAATTTATACATGGGTCCAAAAATTCAAAAAGTTGTTTTAAATATGGGTTTGGGTCTTGATGGTAATGATTCTAAAATATTAAAATCTTGTGAAGAGGACTTAGCAAAAATTACAGGTCAAAAACCAATAGTTACGAAATTTAAAAAGTCAGTTGCTAACTTTAAAACACGAAAAGGTTCAAATTCTGGTTTAAAAGTTACTTTAAGAAAAGATAAAATGTATGAATTTATTGACCGTCTTGTAAATATAGCCTTACCAAGAATAAAAGATTTTAGAGGTCTTTCTTCAAATGGTTTTGATCAATTTGGAAATTATACATTTGGTATTAAAGAACATATTATTTTTCCAGAAGTTAGTTTTGATAGAGCTGACAAAGTTAGAGGACTTGACATTACAATTGTTATTTCTTCAAAAAATAAAGAACATAGCTTTGCTTTGTTAGAAAAATTAAATTTTCCATTCATAAAAAAAGGAGATAATTAGAAATGGCTAAATTAAGTTCAATAAATAAAAATAATAAAAGAATAAAACTCTCAGATAGATATTTTAAAAAAAGAGCAAAATTAAAAAAAATCGTAATGAATAAAAAACTTACACTTGAAGAAAGATTTAAAGCTCAACAAAAATTATCAAAATTACCCAGAAATTCAGCTAAAATTAGAGTAATGAATAGATGCCAAATTACTGGAAGACCTCATGGAGTTTATAGAAAATTAAAAATATCAAGAATTGCGTTAAGACAACTTGGTTTACAAGGAAAGATACCAGGTTTAGTTAAATCAAGTTGGTAGAAAGGATTATATGAGTTTAAGTGACCCTATAGGAGATATGATAGCAAGAGTAAAAAATGCTCAAGATAGAAATCATAAAAAGGTTGAATTACCCTCTTCAAATTTTAAGGTTAAAATAGCTGATATTTTAAAAAATGAGGGATTTATTAGAGATTTTAAAGTTAATACAGAAGATAAAAATAAATCTACTTTATCATTAGAGTTAAAATATCATTCTGGTAATCCAGTAATAAGTACGTTTGAGAGAGTTTCTAAGCCTGGAAGAAGAATATTTTCTAGTGCAGAGGGGCTTCCTAAAATTAATAATGGTTTAGGAATTGCTATCGTGTCAACACCAAAAGGTGTAATGACAGATATAGATGCTAGAAAACAAAGAGTTGGTGGGGAAATAATTTGTAAGGTATTCTAATGTCAAAAATAGGAAAAATAAATATATCAATACCAGAGAAAGTTAAAGTAGCTTTAGCTGGTAATATTTTAAACATCGAAGGTCCTCTAGGGAAAAGTTCTTTAGATATTGACTTAGAAATTTTTAACTTAGACATAAAAGATGGTAAAGAAATTTCTATTAAACCAAAAAAGATTGATGAAACCACTAAAAGATTGTGGGGTATGAAAAGAAGTTTAATAAATAATGCTGTTATTGGTTCAAGTACTGGTTATGAAAAAATTCTTGAATTAGTAGGAGTAGGTTACAGAGCTGCATTAAAAGGAAATTCACTCAATCTACAATTAGGATATAGTCATGACATAAATTTTGAAATACCTCAGGGTATTAAAATTAGTGTAGAAAAACAAACAACACTAAAGATAACTGGAAATGATAAACAACAAGTTGGCGCAGTAGCATCCAAGTTAAAAACTTTCAGAAAAATTGAACCGTATAAGGGAAAAGGTATAAGAGAAAAAGGTCAATATGTACTAAAAAAAGAGGGTAAAAAGAAATAATGAAACTTGATACAAGTAAAAGAAAAAAATTTAGAGTAAGTAACAAATTAAAAAAAGTTGCTTCTAAAGATAGATTTAGATTAAGCATCTCTAGATCAACAAAAAATATATCTGCTCAAATAATTGATGATAGTAAAAAAATAACCCTTTTATCGGCATCTTCTTTAGAAAAAGATATCAAGAGTGGTGATAAAGTAAAAAAAAGTGAGTTATCAAAAATAGTTGCAGAAAAACTTGCTAAAAAAGCTCAAGAAAAGAAAATAACCAAAATCTTTTTTGATAGGGGAACTTATAAATATCATGGGAGAATTAAGATTTTTGCTGAAACTCTTAGAAAAAATGGAATGGAATTTTAGATATGGAAAACTTAAAAGATAAAAAAAATGATGATATTTTAGAAAAGTTAGTTCACATTAATAGAATAACTAAAGTTGTTAAAGGTGGAAGAAGATTTGGTTTTTCTGCACTAGTAGTTGTTGGTAATCAGGCAGGAAAAATAGGAATAGCTCATGCAAAAGCTAAGCAAGTTCCTGATGCTATTAAAAAAGCAAATGAAATGGCTAGAAGAAAATTAATTCATATTCCTCTAAGAGAAGGTAGAACAATACATCATGATGTTAAAGCTAAGGATGGTTCTGGCAAAATAGTTTTACGTGCAGCATCAAAAGGAACTGGAATTATTGCTGGAGGACCTGTCCGAGCTGTTTGTGAGGTTTTAGGCGTGAAAGATATAGTTGCCAAATCAATGGGAACTTCTAATGCTCATAATGTCATAAGAGCAACTATGAAAGCTTTATTAAAGCAAAATTCACCAAAACAGATATCATCAATAAGAAATAAAAAAATTTCTGAAATAGTTGAAAAAAGAGGCTAATGATTAAATTAAATAATAGAACCAAAATTAATAAAACTAAAATTAGGGTTGGTAGAGGTATAGGTTCTGGTAAAGGAAAAACATCTGGAAGAGGTGTCAAAGGACAAAAATCTAGATCGGGAGTTGCAATTAAAAGTTTTGAAGGTGGTCAAATGCCTTTGTATAGAAGGTTGCCAAAAAGAGGTTTTAACCCGATATTAAGAGAGAAAATTGCTATTTTAAATTTAGATAAGATTCAATCTTTTATTGATAAAAAAAGTTTAAAATCAAATGATTTAATTAATTCTGAATTACTTAAAAAATTAAGACTGATAAACAAGAATTCAATAAAATTAAAAATTTTAGGCTCAGGAAATATTAAGGATAAGGTAAATATTGAAGCTGATTTAGCTTCTAAGTCAGCTGTTGAGAAACTTGAAAAAATTGGTGGATCAATACAAATTAAAAAATAGATAGATTCTAAATGAGTTCTTCATCTTCAAGCATAGATTTAAGAAATAGAATAATATTTACTATAGCAATACTTGCAGTCTATAGATTTGGGACATTTATACCCTTACCAGGAATAGATCCAGAACAATTAAAAATAATGATGGAAGGTAATCAAAAAGGATTATTAGGGATGTTTAATGTTTTTGCAGGTGGAGCTGTAAGTAGAATGGCTATATTTGCATTAGGAATAATGCCTTATATATCTTCATCAATTATCGTTCAACTTTTAACAGGAGTTTCAGATTATTTTAAAAATTTGAAAGCCCAAGGTGAAACTGGAAGAGCAAAAATTACTCAGATAACAAGATATGGAACTGTTTTACTAGCAACTGTCCAAGGTTATGGTTTAGCTGTTGGATTAGAGTCATCTGCGGACTTAGTGATTAATCCTGGATTATTTTTTAAAGTTTCTACAGTAACTACTATTGTTGCAGGAACAATTTTTCTAATGTGGCTTGGTGAACAAATAACTCAAAGAGGTATAGGTAACGGAATATCACTTATAATTTTTGCAGGTATTGTAGCTGAAATACCAAGAGCTTTAGTTACAACTTTTGAATTAGGAAGAACTGGAGCAGTTTCAACATTAATGATTTTAGCATTATTCATTCTATTAATTTTAACAATTTTATTCATAGTTTTTATGGAAAGAGCATTAAGAAAAATATTAATTAATTACCCAAAAAGACAGATGGGTAATAAAATGTATGGGGGAGAGTCGTCACACTTACCTTTAAAAATAAACCAAGCAGGAGTTATCCCGGCAATTTTCGCTTCTGCATTATTGTTGTTACCAGTTACCTTTTCAAATTTTAATTTTTCTGAAAATGAAACATTTTTAAATTTGAGCTCTTATTTTACACAAGGGCAACCTTTATATATGTTATTTTATGCATCAGGTATTATTTTTTTTACTTTTTTTTACACTTCAATTACTTTTAATCCAACTGAAACTGCTGACAATCTAAGAAAATATGGAGGGTTTGTTCCAGGTATCAGACCAGGTGAAAGTACAGCTTTATATATAGAAAACATTTTAACAAAACTTACTACGATAGGAGCCTTGTATTTGACTTTAGTATGTTTAATGCCAGAATTTTTAATTGCTAATTATCCTATACCATTTTATTTGGGAGGAACTTCAATTTTAATTGTTGTTGTTGTTGCTATTGATACCGTTACACAAATACAAACTAGATTAATGAGCTCCCAATATGAGCAATTAATTAAAAAAACTAAGTTTGGAAGATAATTTGTGAATATTATCCTATTTGGTCCTCCTGGAGCTGGAAAAGGAACTCAAGCAAAATACATTGTAAAAAAAACTAATGGTATTCAGATATCTACAGGTGATATGCTAAGAGAAGAAATTCAAAACAATTCAGAAATTGGAAAAAAAATAATTAATGATATGAATGAAGGAAAATTTGTAAGTGATGAAATAGTAAATGAACTTGTCAAAAAAGTAATATTTGATCCAAAAAAAAAAGAAAGATTAATATTTGATGGATATCCAAGATCTATAAGTCAGGCAAAAAATCTAAATATTTTATTAGATCAATCAAATCAAAAAATTGATTTTATTTTTTTTCTTAATGTGAATAAAGAAATTATTGTAAAAAGAATTGAGAAAAGAAAAATTTTAGAGGAAAGATCTGATGATGACTCAAACACAATTCTTAAAAGATACGATACTTATATGGAATTGACCAAGCCGGTCCTAGAATTCTATTCTAAAAATTCTAATTTTTATGAAATTGATGGGACTCTTGAAATTGATGAAATAACCGCTAAAATCGATAGTTTTCTGAATGTTTAACCCGTTGACTTTAAAAGATCTTCTTATATAAAAGGCTAAAATTATCTCAAAATTTATGGCTCGTATTGCAGGTATTAACATTCCACAAAATAAGTTAGTCCATATCGGTCTAACATATATTTATGGTATAGGAGATAAATTTTCTAAACAAATTTGCTCTTCTTTAGCAATTCCTAGAGAAAAAAGAGTTAATCAATTAACAGATGATGAAATTTTAAAAATAAGAGAATATATAGATCAGAACTTTAAAGTAGAGGGTGATTTAAGACGTGATTATTCTTTAAGCATTAAAAGATTAATTGATCTAGCTTGTTATAGAGGTTCAAGACACAGAAAAAAATTACCTGTTAGAGGACAAAGAACAAGATGTAATGCGCGAACAAGAAAAGGTAAAGCTATTGCAATTGCTGGAAAAAAACTAACACCACTTAAAAAATAACTATGGCTAAAACAGATAAAGCAGATACTAAAGAACAAAAAATTGAAAAGTCTACAAAGAAAATAAATAAAAGTTCTTATTCTAAAAAGAAAAAAGTTAAGAAAAATATTTTAAATGGTATTGCTTATGTTCAGTCTACTTTTAATAATACAATTATTTCAATTGCTGATACAAATGGAAATGTAATTTCTTGGGCTTCTGCAGGTCAAAAAGGTTTTAAAGGATCTAGAAAATCAACTCCTTATGCAGCACAAGTTGCTGCAGATGCTGCTGCTTCAAAGGCATTAGAATTTGGAATGAAGAGTTTATCGGTTGAAGTTAAGGGGCCTGGCTCTGGGAGAGAAACTGCTTTAAGAGCCTTACAAGCAAGAGGTTTTAAGATATTAACAATAAAAGATACAACGCCAATGCCTCATAATGGTACTAGACCACCAAAAAAAAGGAGAGTTTAATAATGGAAACTGCTAATGTAAATGTAAAAAATTGGAAATCTTTAATCAAGCCTGCAAAACTCGACGTTAAAATTAGTGAAGACTTAACTCAAGCGACTATTATTGCTGAACCATTAGAAAAAGGTTATGGATTAACTTTAGGAAATTCTTTAAGAAGGATATTATTATCATCTATAAGAGGAGCTGCTGTCACATCTATCCAAATAGATGGAGTGCTTCATGAATTTACATCAATCAAAGGTGTTAGAGAGGATGTAACTGATATAGTTTTAAATGTTAAATCCTTAGCATTAAAATGTTCTTCTGAGGGTACAAAGAAATTAATTTTAGACGCAAAAGGTCCAGGTGAGATAAAAGCTTCAGATATTACACCAACAAGTGACGTCGAAATACTTAATCCAGATTTAGTTATTTGTAATTTAGATGAGAATACAAATTTTCATATGGAAATGAATGTGAACACAGGAAAAGGATATGTACCTGCTGAGTTAAATAAACCAGAAGAACCACCTTTAGGATTAATAGCTATAGACTCTTTATACAGCCCGGTGAAAAAAGTTTCATATTCAGTTAGTACAGCGAGAGAAGGAAAAGCACTTGATTATGACAAATTAACAATGGTAGTAGAAACTAATGGATCAATTTCTGCAGAAGATGCTGTTGCTTACTCAGCACGTATTTTTCAAGATCAACTAAAAATGTTTATAAATTTTGATGAACCAGTAGAGGTTCCAGTAAAAGAAGTTTCAACAGAGCCAGAGTTTAATAAGAATTTATTAAGAAAAGTTGACGAACTTGAATTGTCTGTTAGATCGATGAATTGTCTAAAAAATGACAATATTATTTATATCGGTGATTTAGTTCAAAAATCAGAGGGTGAAATGTTAAGAACACCAAATTTTGGAAGAAAATCATTAAATGAAATTAAAGAAGTTTTGACAGCAATGTCACTATATTTAGGAATGGAAATACCTAATTGGCCGCCTGACAATATTGCTGAAATGTCTAAAAAATTGGAGGAAACAATTTAATGAGACACGGAATGGCTAATAAGAAATTAAATAGAACTTCAGAACACAGAAAAGCTATGTTAAAAAATATGCTGAATTCTCTAATTAAATATGAGCAAATCAAGACTACTTTGCCTAAAGCTAAATTTCTTAAACCACAAGCTGATAAAATTATTACATTAGGAAAAAAAGATAATTTACAAACTACTAAAAAATTAGTTTCACAACTTCAAGATATAAAAACAGCAAATAAAGTAAAAAAAACATTATCTAAAAGATATGAAAAAAGAACAGGTGGTTATACTAGAATAATTAAAGCTGGTTTTAGATATGGAGATAATGCACCAATGGCAATTATAGAATTTGTAGATAGGGATGTCGAAGCAAAAAGATTAGATAAAAAGAAAAAAGATCCTGCAAAAGAAGCTGAAAAAAAAGAAGAAAAAAAAGAAGCTACAGCTTAAAATAAGTTAAAGACAAATCATGATTAAGAGTTTTATCGTTGATTCAACGTGCAATAACATGCGTCTCGATAGATGGTTAAGAAATAAATTAGGGAAAATACCTCAGGGATTAATAGAAAAAAATTTACGGTTAGGTAAAATTAAGATTAATAAGAAAAAAACTAAAAGTTCTAACAAAGTTCAAACAAATGATAAAATAGATATATTCAATTTTAATTTTAAAGAAAATATTCAACAAAAAAAAAAATCTTTTATACCTTCAAATGAAATTGTTAAATCAAATGAAGATTTAATAATTGATAATAATGAGGATTTTATTGTTTTAAATAAAAGTGCGGGTATTTCTGTTCAAGGAGGGACAAAATCAAAAAAAAATTTGATAGATATATTCGCTAAGAGTGAAATTTTTCAAGGATCAAAACCTTACTCTGTTCATAGATTAGATAAAGATACTTCTGGAGTTTTTATAATTGCAAAAAATAGAAAATCAGCTCAATTATTAACCACATTATTTAGATTAAGAAAAGTTCATAAAACTTATCTAGCAATTTGTGATGGTGAAATAGAAAAAAATTCTGGAGAATGGAATGATGAATTAATACGTTATGATAATGGAAAAAAGATCATAGAACCTGCAAAAACAATTTTTAAAGTAATTGATAAAAATTCAAACTCCAGTTTAGTTGAAATGAAACCTATTACTGGAAGAAAACATCAGTTAAGAAAACAATTATTTAATATTGGTCATTCAATTTATGGGGATAAAAAATATAGATCTTTTTCATCGACTAAACGATTGAATAAAGATCTCATGCTTCATTCTTATCAAATTAAATTTAAGATTAATGATAAAAAATATACTTATAAAGCTTTACTTCCTGATTACTTTAAAAAATTACTAAAAACTAAAAGACTTAATTTTTCAAATTTTTAATAAAGTTTTCAATTAATTTATTTCCTAATTCTGTATAATTTTGATCTTTAATTTCTTTAAGATTAGTTATTCCTTTATCTTTTATACCACAGGGAATTATTGCATCGTATTTTCTTAAATTGTTATTTATGTTTATTGAAAAACCATGATATGCTATCCATTTACTCACCCTTACTCCTATAGCAGCTATCTTTTTAATTTTACTATTATCATTATACCAAATACCTATATTTTCTTTGTCTGCAAATGTTTCAATATCATAAAATTTAAGTGTGGTGATTATTGTTTTTTCAAGAACAGAAATAAATTTTCTAATATCTTTTTTATCTTTTTTTAAATCAATAACAAAATAAAAAATCAATTGACCTGGGCCATGATAAGTAATCTTTCCACCTCTATTTGTTTTAATAATTTTTATTGATTTGTCTAAAATATCACTTTCATTTGCGCTTGTGCCTGCTGTATAAAGTTCCTCATGTTCTAAAATCCATATTAAATCATTAGAGTTTTTTTTGACTATTTCAGAAAGTCGATTCTCCATAAATTCTATGGCATCCTTATATTTTACTGGTTTTTCTGACTTTTTAATTTCTATATTCATTTATAAATTGTATTCTTTTTATTATGTATTAAAAGATCCGACAGAATAATAGGTAAATTTATGGCTTTAATAAAAAAAATCAAAGACAAAAAAGTCAATTTTGAATTTAACAAAGAATATATAAAAGTTGTTACTGATAAAATCTCTAATAATGATGCTTTATTTATAACCAATTCTTTTAAAGAAATGCATCCTGCTGATGCTGCAGATATAATTGAACATTTAGGTCAAAATGATAGAGAAAACTTAATCAAATTAAATAATTTTAAGATTGATCCAGAAGTATTTGTAGAACTTAACGAGTCTGTTCAAACAGAAATTATTAAGTTTTTGTCATCTGATGCAATAGTTAGAATACTAAAAAATCTGGAGTCTGATGATGCAATAGCAATCTTAGAAAATGTTGAAGAAAAAAATAAAAACTCAATTCTAAGTTTATTGCCGCCAAAAGATCGTTTTGCTCTTTTAGAGGGTCTTAGTTATCCAGAAGAGAGTGCTGCTAGAATTATGCAAAGAGAATTTACTGCTATTCCTAGTAATTGGTCTGTGGGGCAAACAATAGATTATTTAAGAGAAAATAAAGATCTACCTGAAGAATTTTTGGAAGTTTATATTGTTGATGAAAATTTTAAACCAATTGGGGCTGTGCCATCATCAAAAGTTCTTAGAACATCTAGAGAGACTAAAATGTCATCAATAATGGATGACTCTATTTTCTTAATACCAGTTGATATGGATAGAGAAGAAGTTGGACATTCATTTGAAAATTATAATTTAAATTCTGCATGTGTCGTTGACAAAAATAATAAATTAGTTGGCATGATTACTTCTGACGATGTACTAACAGTGTTAAAAGAAGAGGCTGAGGAAGATGCTTTAAGGTTGGCTGGTGTAGGTGATGAAGAAATTACAGACGGAGTAATTACAAAAACTAAAAGAAGATTTAACTGGTTACTATTAAATTTATTTACTGCTTTTTTAGCAACTTACTGTATCAGTTTGTTTGGTGCAACTATCGAACAAATGGTTGTGTTGGCTTTTTTAATGCCAATTGTAGCTTCTATGGGTGGTAATGCCGGCATGCAAACCTTAGCAGTTACGGTGAGAACACTAGCAACAAATGATCTTACTAAAAATAATTTTAATCAGAATATTCTAAAAGAATTCAATATAGGTATTTTAAATGGGATTATTTTTGCAATAATAAGTTCTTTTATTGTACAAATTTGGTTTCAAGATTATCAACTTTCTTTAATAATATCAATTTCAATGATCTTAACCATGGTTGTAGCTGGTTTGTTTGGCATTTTAGTTCCTGTTACACTTAAAAAGATGAACATTGATCCGGCAATTGCCTCTAGTGTTTTTGTTACAACAATAACTGATGTAATTGGATTTGTATCATTTTTAGGAGTTGGAGCTTACTATCTATAAATCTTAGAAGTTATCAATTAGTCTGATTTTTCTTATATAGTAAGAAATAAATATTCTAGAATTTTTAATTTTTGTATCTTTTTTAAGATTAAATTTATTTCTAATTTCTAAATATTCGACTTTAACATTTTTAAAATTATTGATTTCTTTTTTTTTAAGATTAATAAGTTTTTCTATATTTTTTTTTTTGTTTAATGTTCTTTTTAAATTCTTTAATTTTTTTGAGATACTTCTAGCAGTTTTTAATTCATCATCTTTAAGATGTAAGTTTCTTGAGGAGAGTGCTAAACCATAATTATCTCTAATAGTTTTACAAGAAATTATTTTGCTTGTACTTTTTTTTTTTAAATAATTTCTAACTAAATACAATTGTTGAAAATCTTTTTCGCCCATAAAAATTTTTTTTGGTTTGATCATTTTTGTAAAACGATCCATAATATCTATCACACCCTCAAAATGACCTTTTCTATATTTTGCACATAAAATCTTATCTTTTTTAGCAATTTTGATTTTTTGTTTGAAATTATAAATATCATTTATATTTGGAAGGAAAACAAAATCTACTTTTAACTTTTTTAGAATTGATAGATCTTTTTTTTTATTTCTAGGATATTTTGCATAGTCTTTTTTGTTATTAAATTGAGTTGGATTTACAAAAATACTTACAATTGTTTTTTTGCATTGTTTCTTTGAATATTTGATCAAAGAAATATGACCTTGGTGAAGACTTCCCATTGTTGGCACAAAACCTAAGTTTGATACACCAAATAATGCCTCATTTAAATCAATTTTATTTAATAAAATTTTCATTTGTATAAAACATTTTAATAAGTAAAACATTTACATGATTAAACAAGCAATTATTCCATTAGCTGGTTTAGGTACAAGATTGTTACCTTTAACTAGTGTTTTTGCTAAAGAACTTTTGCCAATAAATGGTAAGCCAGGCATTGAATATATTTTAGATGAATGTATTGAAGCAGGCATTAAAGAAGTAATTTTTATAATTTCTAAAAAAAAGATAATGATTAAAAACTACTTTTATAAAGATAAATTTTATAAAAAGATCATAGCAAAAAAAAAAGATACTAGAATTATCAATGAATATAAAAAAATTTTGAAGTATAAAAAAATGATAAAATTTGTTTATCAAAACGAACCATTAGGAACAGGAGATGCTGTATTAAAAACCAAAAAGTACATTAAAGATAGATTTTTTTTAATGTTATTACCTGATGACTTGATAGTTAAAAATAATTGTTCAAAATCAATGATTAAAATTCATAATAAATATAAATCATCAGTAATGGCTAGTATGAATGTTGATAGAAAAACAGTTTCTAGATGGGGAATTTATGAATTAAATAAAAAAATAAATAAAAATAATTATTCAATAAAAGGTGTTATTGAAAAACCATCAATAAAAAAAGCGCCATCTAATAAAGCTGTAATTGGAAGATATATTTTACCAAAAAATATTTTTTCTAGACTAATAAAACAAAAACCTGGAAACAATGGGGAAATACATATAACAGATGCTATACAATCTTTAATTAATGAAAATTACAAATTTATAGCACACAATTTTTCTGGAAAATACTTAGATTGTGGAACTATGAAAGGTTATATTAAATCATCTTTGGAGATTTCAAAATTATGAAATTATGTATGATAGGAACTGGTTATGTAGGTTTAGTAAGTGGTGTATGTTTCTCTGATTTAGGTAATGATGTAATTTGTGTAGACAAAGATAAAAATAAAATTGATTTACTTCTAAAAGGGAAAATTCCTATTTATGAACCTGGTCTATCTGAATTGGTAGTAAAAAATTTTAAAAATAAAAGATTATCATTTTCAACAAATTTACAAAAATCAGTAAAAGAGTCTGATATAATTTTTATTTGTGTTGGTACTCCAACTAAAAAAGGTGGAAGTTCTGCTGATTTAAGTCAAATTTATAATGTTGCTAAAGAAATAAGCTCTTCAATAAATAAATTTAAGATTATTGTAACCAAATCAACAGTTCCTGTTACAACTGGGGATGAAATAGAAAAAATTATAGCAAAAAAAAATAGCAAAAAAAAGTTTTCAGTAGTCTCAAATCCAGAATTTTTAAGAGAGGGTGAAGCAATAAGAGATTTTTCGTATCCTGATAGAATAGTAATTGGATCAAGTGATAAAAAATCAAATCGTGTTTTGAAAAATTTGTATAATCCTTTAATATCCAAAGGAGCTAAATATTTAAACACATCAAGAAGGGCTGCTGAATTGATCAAATATGCTTCTAATGCTTTTTTAGCTACAAAGATTACTTTCATAAATGAAATTGCAAATTTATGTGAAAAAACGGGAGTAAATGTAGAGGACATATCTATTGGTATGGGTTTAGATAAGAGGATTGGTAGTCGTTTTTTAAGAGCTGGGCCTGCATACGGTGGATCTTGTTTTCCAAAAGATACCAAAGCAATTATCACGACAGCCGAAAGGTTTAAGTCAAACCTATCAGTAATAAAATCGGTTATTAAGTCAAATGAAAATAGGTCGAATATTTTATTAAAACGAGTAAATCAAATATTAAATAATAAAATTAAAAATAAGAAAATATCTTTTTTAGGTGTAACCTTTAAAGCTAATACAGATGATATGAGAGACTCTTCAAGTTTAATTATGATACCTTCTTTATCTAAAAAAGGTGCAATTATAAGATATTATGATCCCACTGGATTTAAAAAAGAATTTGCAAAAAATAAAAATGTTACTTTTGAAAATTCAATTAAAAAGACAATTGAGAACTCAGATCTAGTTATAATTCACACTGAATGGAATGATTTTAAATCAATAAATTTTAAAAATTTAGTGAAAAAAAAAAAGTTTATTTTATTTGATATGAGAAATATATATTCACCTGAAAAAATAAAAGAACAAGGTTTAAAATATTTTAGTATTGGAAGATAAAATATTAATTTAATTCAAATATAGCATCAACTTCTACAGAAACACCTAAAGGTAAGCTGTTTGTACTTACAGCTGCTCTTGCATGCATGCCAGCATCTCCAAATACTGAGGCTATTAGATCCGATGCACCATTAATTACTTTAGGTTGATCCGTAAAGTCATCAGTGGAGTTTACAAATCCTGTTAATTTAATACAGGATTTTATTTTTGATAAATCATTATCACAAGCTTTTTTAACTTGTGCAATAATGCTTAATGCACATCTTTTAGCTGCATTATAACCAGCTTCAGCATCTAAATCTTTTCCAATTTTTCCTTTGATTAGTTGACCGTTTTCATCAATAGAAATTTGTCCAGATACAAATAAAATTTTACCTGAAATTTTTGTAGCAACATAGTTTCCAACTGGTGGTTTTGCTTCTGGAAGTACTATCTTAAGTTCTTTAATTTTATTATCGTAATTCATTTTGTTTTTCTTTTTTTTGATTTCTTAGTTTTATCGTATTCTTTTCTTTTCTCAATCAATATTAAAGCTTCTTCCATTGTCAATTCTGTAGGATCTTTTTCTTCTGGTATTGTTGCATTTAGTGACTTGTATTTAATATAAGGTCCGTATTGACCTTTCATAACTCTTACAGGTTTTTTATCTTCAGGATGCTCACCCAAATCTTTAATTATTGATGAAGATATTCGACCAGGTTTAGCTTCTGCTATTAAAGTTATGGCTCTATTTAAACCTATCGAAAATATTTCTTCTATATTTTCTATTCTTGCAGATTTATTCTCACATTTTAAATACGGACCAAATCTTCCTGTATTTAATATGATTTCTTTTTGATTATCAGGATTTATTCCTAAGGATTTAGGTAAAGAACATAAAAATTTAGCTTTTTCTAAATCAATACTCTCTAAATCTAAACCTTTAGGAATTGAAACATTCTTCAAAAGTTCATTAATATTTGATTTAGATTTCTTAGTTCTTCTCTTTTTTTTTGTATTTTTTTCAATTTCTTCTTCTGTTTGAATTTTTTCGTACTGAAGATATGGTCCGAATCTTCCATTCTTTAAAAATATATCATTACCATTTTCATGTTTTCCAATAAATTTTGGTTCAGCTAATTGTGCCTGTGCTGCAGCTTTTGCCTTAGATAATGGTCTTGTAAATTTACATTCAGGATAATTTGAACATCCTATAAAAGCACCACCTCTAAAGCTATTTTTTAAACTTAGTGTTCCAGAATTACATAATTGGCACTTTCTAAGTACATTTCCTTCTTTATCTTTATCAAAAATTAATTCACCTAAGCTATCATTGAGTAGATCTAAAACCTCTCTAGTTCTTTTTTCTTTTACCTCTGAAACATTATTATTAAAGTCTTTCCAAAAAAGCTCTAAAACTTTAATCCAACTTTCCTTTCCAGTAGTTATTTCGTCAAGCTGGTCTTCTAATCCTGCTGTAAAATTATAATCTACATATTTTGAAAATAATTTTTCTAAAAAAGCAGAAATTAATTTTCCTCTGTCAGTAGGAAAAAATCTTTTATTTAATATCTCTGCATAACCTCTATTAGCAATAGTAGAAATGATACTTGCATAAGTAGATGGTCTTCCAATACCCAGTTCTTCGAGTTTTTTTACTAAACTAGCCTCAGAATATCTAGGTGGTGGCTGAGTATAGTGTTGTTCGTCTAATAAAGCTTCAATATTAATTGGTCCTTTGGAAACATCTGGTAAAATATTTTCATTTTCATCTTTATTTTGATTATTATAAATTTTCAGAAATCCATCAAATTTGAGAACTGATCCGCTAGCTTTACAAATAGTATCATTAATGTCTGAGGTTATTGTAATGGTGTTTCTATCAAACTTAGCAGACTCCATTTGAGAAGATAAAGCTCTACTCCAAATAAGATCATATAGTTTATTTTGATCTGTACTTAAATATTTCTTAACACTTTGGGGAGTTCTGATTATATCTGTGGGTCTAATTGCTTCATGAGCTTCCTGAGCATTCTTAGCTTTTTTACCGGAATAATTCAAAGCATCTTTAGGCAAGTATTCATTACCAATTTCTTTTTGGATATAATCTCTAAAAGCTGACACTGCATCTTTTGATAAATTAGTTCCATCTGTTCTCATATAAGTAATCAAGCCAATTGTTTCACCTTCTATCTCAATACCTTGATAAAGCTTTTGTGCTATTTGCATTGTTCTAGATGCACCAAAACCCAATCTACTTGATGCCGTTTGCTGAAGAGTAGATGTAGTAAACGGTCCAGATGGATTTCGATTAACAACTTTGCTTGAAATATCTGTAATACTAAATTTTTTTTTGTTTACACTTGCTATAGCTTTATTTATTTCTTCTTTATTTCTGAATGAAAATTTTTCAATTTTATTATTATCTAATTGACTAATACTTGCGGTAATTTTTTGATTATTTTGAACTATAAAGTCTATACTTAAAGTCCAAAACTCCTCTGGCTTAAAAGACTCAATCTCATGTTCTCGTTCAGTAATTAATTTTAAAGCAACAGACTGAACTCTTCCTGCAGATTTTGAGCCGGGTAGTTTTGTCCAAAGTATTGGTGAAATATTAAAACCAACTAAATAATCTAAAGCTCTTCTAGCCATATAAGCATCAACTAGATGAGGTTCAATTTGTCTTGGATTTTCAATTCCTTGTATGACAGCTTTTTTAGTTATCTCATTAAATACAACTCTTTCAATTTCTTTATCTTTTAAAAGTTTTTTTTCATTTAAATATTCTTTTACATGCCAGGCAATAGCTTCACCTTCACGGTCAGGGTCGGTAGCTAATATAATTTTAGATGAATCCTTTGCTGCATCAGTAATTTCTTTAAGATATTTTTTTGAAAAACTGTCAACTTCCCATTCCATTTTAAAATCTTGGTCTGGATCAACTGAACCATTTTTAGAAGGTAAGTCTCTTATATGTCCATAACTTGCTAGAACTTTGTAATCATCACCCAAATACTTATTTATTGTTTTAGCTTTAGCAGGACTTTCTACAATGACCAAATTCATAGACTACAAACTACTCAAATCACTTAGATAGTCAATTTAATAAATTTTTGTCTTTGTTTCTTCTTTATTTTTCAATCTTTTAATATTTTCTCTATGAGTAAAAAATATCAAGACAAACATAATCGTAAAAAAAATTCCTTGATCAAATTGAGTTAAAACCAATAAATATATTGGTATAGAGGCTGCACCTACTAAAGATGATAACGAGGAATATTTAGAAATAAAAAAAGTTATAAACCAAGAAATAGTAAAGATAATTCCAAAATAGATATTTATGGCAAATAAAATTCCAACATAAGTTGCAACACCTTTACCACCTTTAAACTTTAACCAAATCGGAAAAACATGACCTAAAAAAGCACACAGAGAGGCAATATATAAAAAATCTTGATAAAAAACTTTTACATAAATAACAGGAGCTACAGCTTTAAAAATATCAAGCACCAATGTTGAGTAACCTATTGCTTTATTCCCAGTTCTGAGAACATTAGTGGCCCCAATATTACCTGAACCAATTTCTCTAATATCTTTTTTTAAAAAAATTTTTGTAAGTATAAAACCGAATGGTACAGAACCCATAAGGTAAGAAATCATACCTATTAAAAAAATATCCATTCTATAGCTTAAATAATTCTTTTCCTTTTACAAAGGTATTTGTAACTTTACCTTGAAGCTTTTTATCTTCTATTGACGTATTTTTTGATTTTGAGATTAATTTGTCTTTTTTTACAATCCATGGCTTGTCAATATCTACTATACATAGGTCTGCGTCATTTCCTAAAGAAAGATTACCTTTGTTTATTTTGAGTATTTTTGCTGGATTAGATGTTAGAGCTTTGATAATTGTCTCAAGTTTGAGAGATCCGTTGTGATATAACTCTAAACTTAGAGATAAGAGTGTTTCAATACCAGAAGCACCAGTAGCAGCTTGAGCAAAAGTTAATCTTTTTGATTCTTCATCTTCAGGTTTATGATCTGAAACAATTACATCAATCAAGCCATCTTTTAATCCTTGCACTAGAGCCAATCTATCTTCCTCTCTTCTTAATGGAGGAGATAACTTTAAAAAAGTTCTAAAATTTCCAATGTCATTTTCATTTAAGGATAAGTTATTAATCGAAACCCCTGAGGTAAATTTAACAATTTCCTTTCTATATTTGATAACTTCAACTGATTTTTGTGATGATAATTGAGATATGTGATATCTACATTTGACTTTCTCTAGCAATGTTAAATCTCTCTCTATTAAAATTCTTTCTGCGATTTCTGGTATACCTGATAATCCCAATTTAGACGCAATTATTCCAGAATTTATCATACCGTTTTTTGCAAGCTCGTAGTCCTCAGCGTGTTGCATTATCAGACAACCTAAATCTTTAGCTGAGTTCATTATTCTTGACATTAATCTAGGATTTTGAATTGTTTTTATTCCATCAGTGAAAGCAATTATTCCTTTGGCTTGTAAAAGACCAAACTCTGTCATGTTGGTACCTTCAATATTTTTTGTAAGAGAGGCAGATGGAAAAATATTTATTTTTGACTTATCTCTTCCTCTTCTTTTTAAAAAGTCGACTATAGATACATTATCTATAACTGGATCAGTATTTGGCATTGTAACTACCGATGTAACTCCACCAGATAATGCCGCATTACTTAAGGTTCTAAAGTTTTCTTTATATTCATATCCAGGTTCACCAACAAAAACTCTCATGTCTACTAAGCCTGGAAAAATATATTTTCCTTTTAAGTCAATTGGTTTTTCTCTGGTAGGTAGATTATTAGTATTTACTTTTTTTCCTATAGCTTCGATTCTACCTTCTTCACTTATAATCAAACCCCCGACTTCATTGATTGAATTATGAGGATCAATTATGTTAGCGTTTATGAAATATTGCTTTTTCATCATGTACAAAATATCTTTAAACAAGCCATTCTTACAGCAACACCTAGTTCAACTTGTTCTTTAATTACGCTTTTATTTATGTCATCTGCTAATATTGTATCTATTTCTATACCTCTATTCATTGGTCCAGGGTGCATAATTAATGCATCAGATTTAGCGTGCTCAAGTTTATCGGGAGTTAGACCGTAATATTCATAATACTCTCTATTTGATGAAAGATATGAACTTGTCATTCTTTCATTTTGCAATCTTAGCATCATGACAATATCACAATCTTTCAATCCTTTTTTCATATCAGTAAAAGTATTAACACCAAATTTTTCGATTTCTTTCGGCATAAGATTTGTTGGAGCAATTATATTTACTTCAGCTCCAAGCATATTGAGAAGATAAATATTTGATCTTGCTACTCTTGAATGTAGAATGTCACCACATATTGCAATTTTCAATCCTTCAATTTTATTTTTTCGAGTTATAATTGTTAAAGCATCTAAAAGAGCTTGAGTAGGGTGTTCTCTTCTACCATCACCAGCATTTAGTACCGCACAATTAACTTTTTGTGAAAGTAAGTTACAGGCTCCAGAATCTTGATGTCTTATTACAATAATATCTGGATGCATCGCATTTAAAGTCATGGCTGTATCGATTAATGTTTCACCTTTTTTAATCGCAGAGTTACTTATATTCATAGACATAACGTCTGCTCCAAGCCTTTTACCAGCCAACTCAAATGAACTCTGAGTTCTAGTAGAAGGTTCAAAGAATAAATTGATTTGAGTCTTTCCTCTTAACACATCTATCTTTTTATTTTTGCTTTGATTAACTTTTATAAATGTGTGTGCTTCATCAAGTATCAAATTAACATCATTAATTGATAAATCTTGAATGCCTAACAAATGTTTTTGGGAAATTTTAATAGCTTTGTCAGTTTTAATTGCCATTAAAACCAACTCTATAGCTATAAATGTCTACAATAGCAAGTATTAATTATTCAAAAAATCTATTGCTCCTTGTAATATAAAAGCAGCAGCATTTTCATCGATTTTCTTTTCTCTTTTACTCACATTAATATCTAATTGACTAGATAGATTAAAAGCACCAATTGTTGACAACCTTTCATCCCAGAGGCAAATAGGAATATTAATGTTTTCCTCAATTTTTTGAGAGGTGTCCTTCACAGATTGTGCTGATCTTCCTGATGAACCATCCATATTAAGAGGATTTCCAATTATAATTCCCTTAATATTATTTTCATCAATAATCACTTTAAGCTCAGAAATAAATTCATTCAGAGTATTTCTGGTTATTGTTTTTAGTGGAGTAGCAATTAATTGTTTTTCATCACAAATAGATACACCGATTCTTTTAGAACCAAGGTCTAAACCTATCAATCTACACTTATCTGAGTGTTTTTTTTTAAATTCTTCTAAAGTGATCATATTGTATATTTTAAACTTAAGTGATAGTTTGCGTCATATTTAAATAGCATATGAGTATAGATCTTAAAACAATAAAGCATATATCTAAATTATCAAGGATTTCAGTCGATGAGAAAAAAGCTGAAAAGTTAGCTGGTGATTTAAATTCAATTTTTGATTTTATTGAAAAACTAAATGAATTAAAAACAGACAATGTTGAGCCATTAACTTCAGTTGCTGAAACAACATTAAAACTAAGACCAGATGAGGTTAAAAGTAAAGATATCAGAGAACAAATTATTAAAAATTCTCCTCAAGATAATGAGGATTATTTTGTTGTACCAAAGGTAATAGAGTAATGTCAGATATAACAAAACAATCTCTAACAGAATTAGTTGTAAATATTAAAGATAAAAAACTGTCTTCAACTGAAGTAACTAAAGCATTTATCGACAGATCTGAAAAGTCTAAAGAATTGAATGCATATATCACTGAGGATTTCACATCAGCTTTAGATAAAGCAAAAAAATTTGATCAAAAACCTAATTTAGATTTAAAACTGCCAGGTATTCCAATGGCAGTAAAAGATTTATTTTGTACAAAAGATGTTAAAACAACTGCTGGTAGTAAAATTCTAAATAATTTTGTACCAACGTATGAATCAACAGTAACTGACAATATTTGGAGAGAAGGTGCAATACTTTTAGGTAAATTAAATTGTGATGAATTTGCAATGGGCTCATCAAATGAAACTAGTTTTTTTGGTAACGTGCAAAATCCAATTGATAAAGACTTAGTTCCAGGCGGTTCGTCTGGTGGTTCTGCTTCAGCAGTCGCTGGACAATTAACACCGATTACAATTGGAACTGATACTGGTGGCTCAATAAGGCAACCTGCCTCTTTTACAGGAACAGTTGGATTGAAACCTACTTATGGAAGCTGTTCACGTTATGGAATTGTTGCTTTTGCATCATCATTAGATCAAGCAGGACCAATGGCTCAGAATGTTAAAGATTGCGCTTTATTACAAGAGGTAATTAGCACTTACGATCCAAAAGATTCCACTTCAATAGATTTTAAAAGAAATCAATACAGCAAAGAACTTACTAATAATATAAAAGGAAAAAAAATTGGTATACCAAAAGAATATAGAGTTGATGGAATGCCAAAAGAAATTGAAGATCTTTGGCAAAAAGGAATTCAGTTTGTCAAAGATTGTGGAGCTGAAACAATTGATATTTCATTACCTCATACTAGTTATGCTTTACCAACTTATTATATTGTTGCTCCTGCAGAAGCATCTTCAAACTTAGCAAGATATGATGGTGTTAAGTATGGATTTAGAGCTAAAGGTGAAAATTTAATTGATATGTATGAAAAGACAAGATCAGAGGGTTTTGGTGCTGAAGTACAAAGAAGAATTATGATAGGAACTTATGTTTTATCGTCTGGTTATTATGATGCTTACTATCTAAAAGCTCAAAAAGTAAGAAAGTTAATAAAAAATGATTTCGATGAAGCATATAAAAAGGTTGATGCAATATTAACTCCGTCAACACCAAGTTCAGCATTTAAAATAGGTGAAAAAACAAATGATCCAGTTTCGATGTATCTTAACGATATATTTACAGTCCCAGTTAATCTTGCAGGTTTACCAGGAATTTCAATTCCAGCAGGACATGACTCAAAAGGATACCCATTAGGCTTACAAATAATTGGTAAAGCTTTTGATGAACAAAATATATTAAACATTGCCTTTGCAATGGAAGAAAAGATTAATTTTAAAAACAAAATTACAGATTGGTGGATTAAGTGAGTAAAAAAAATTCAGAATATTTGATCAATCGTAAAGATAATCAATACGAGGTTGTTATTGGTTTGGAGGTTCATGCTCAAGTATTATCAGAGTCAAAATTATTTTCTACCTCTGCTACTAAATTTGGAGCTGAACCAAATACTCAAGTAAGTTTAGTGGATGCTGCATTTCCAGGAATGCTACCTGTAATAAATGAATTTTGTGTTAAACAAGCTATTAAAACTGGTATTGGACTCAATGCAAAAATTAATAAACGTTCAGTATTTGATAGAAAAAATTATTTTTATGCAGATTTACCACAAGGATATCAGATTTCTCAATTTAAAGATCCTATAGTAGGTGAGGGTAAAGTTATTTTAGACATGCCAGAGGGACAAAAAGAGGTTGGTATTGAAAGATTGCATTTAGAGCAAGATGCAGGAAAAAGTATTCATGATCTTGATCCTCAAAATACTTTTGTAGATCTTAATAGATCAGGTGTAGCTTTAATGGAAATTGTTAGCAAACCAGATCTTAGATCTCCTGATGAAGTAAGTGCATATATTAAAAAATTAAGATCAATAATGAGATATTTAGGTACATGTGATGGCAATATGCAAGAGGGATCATTAAGAGCGGATGTAAATGTTTCTGTAAGAGCTAAAGGTTCAAAAGATTTTGGAACAAGATGTGAGATTAAAAATGTAAATTCAATCAAATTTATGCAAATGGCTATTGAATATGAAGCAAATAGACAGGTTGATTTAATCGAAGAAGGTAAATCAATTGATCAAGAGACAAGATTATTTGACACAAAAAAAAATGAAACAAGATCAATGCGATCAAAAGAAGATGCTCACGATTATAGATATTTTCCAGATCCTGATTTATTACCTTTAGAAGTTTCTAATGAATTTATAAATAATCTTAAAAATAATATTCCAGAATTGCCAGATGATAAGAAGAAAAGATTTATTGATGAATTTAAGCTGTCAGCATATGAGGCAACAATCTTAGTCTCAGATATCGATACAGCAAAATATTTTGAAGAAGTTGTAGCTAAAATGGGCAAGAATAAAGATATAAAATTAGCAGTTAACTGGATTACAGGTGAATTATTTGCAGTTTTAAATAATAAAAATTTAGAAATTTCTCAAAGCCCAGTAAGTGCAAAGAATTTAGCTATACTAGTTAACTTAATAAAGAATGGAACCATTTCAGGAAAAATAGCAAAGACTGTATTTGAACTAATGTTGGATGGGGATAAAGATCCTCAAAAAATAGTTGAAGAAAAAGGACTTAAACAACAAAGTGATCCTAAAGCAATTGAGGCTTTAATTGATAAAATAATTAATGATAATAGAGAAAAAGCAATTGAATATAAGCAAGGTAAAGAAAAATTATTCGGTTTCTTTGTTGGTCAAGCTATGAAAGCTTCTGGTGGTAAAGCCAATCCGCAACTAATAAATGAGATTTTAAAGAAAAAACTTCAGTAGAATGGGTGCAAACCTTAATATTACGGAAAAGTTACAAAATTATATAAATGATTTTGGATTAAATTTACATCCAGTTCAACAAGAGATAATTAATTATAATAAAACTTTAGGTGACATCAAAAGAATGCAGATTGATCCCACTCAATGTCACTTTCTTCACCTAATTATTAAAGTTTCAAATATAAAAAATGTTCTTGAAATTGGAACTTTTACGGGACTTAGTGCTCTCACTATTTCACTCGCCTTACCTGATGACGGAAAACTGATTGCTCTAGATAAAAATGAGGAGACAAACAAAATTGCATCTGATTTTTTTAAAAAAGCAAATCAAGATCATAAAATTCAAACAATAATTAAACCTGCTCTTGAAAGCTTAAAAGAATTATCAAATGATAATTTTGATATGATCTTTATTGATGCTGATAAAATGAATTATAAGGAATATTATGAAAAGTCTTTAGGTTTATTAAACCAAGGTGGATTAATTATCATCGATAATGTTTTATGGCATGGTGAAGTTGCTGATGAAAAAAATAATGATAAATTTACTATAAATATTAGAGAATTTAATAAATTTGTATCTGAAGATAAAAGAGTAGAGCAAATCATTATTCCATTAGGTGATGGAATGACTGTTTGTAGGGTTTTATAATGTTTAAAGTTTTCGGCTTTTATAAATTTGCAAAGATTAAATCTTTAAAAAAAAATAAAAATTTTTTACAGAAGTTCCTTTTTTTAAATCATATTAGAGGAACCATAATCATTGCTAAAGAAGGATTAAATGGCACCATTTCTGGTAGCAGCAAAGATATTGATAAAACTACCAAAAAATTGAAATCTTTATTCTCATTTAAACAATTCGATAGTGGCAATGTATCTAAATCTAAATTTCAACCTTTTCATAAGCCTAAAGTTAAGATTAAAAAAGAAATTGTACCTATGAATTTAATCATCAATCCTAAAGAGAGAAACATGAAATCTCATTTAGACCCAAAAGATTGGAATAAATTAATTAAGAATAAAGAAACCTATATAATTGATACTAGAAAACCTTTTGAATATAAGGTTGGAACTTTTAAGAGATCAGTAAATCCAAATGTAACTAATTTTAGAGATTTTCCTAAGTATTTAAATAAACTGAAGAAAAATAAACCAGTGGCAATGTTTTGTACCGGTGGAATACGTTGTGAAAAAACTTCTGTTTATTTAAAGAAGAAAGGATTTAAAAACATTTATCAGCTTAATGGTGGAATTTTAAATTATCTAAATAAGATAAAGAAAAATGAAAGTTTGTGGAAAGGTGAGTGTTTTGTATTTGATAATAGAATTAGTCTAAAACATGGATTAAAGTTAGGCTCTTATTCTATGTGTAGTGGATGTAGAATGCCTATATCTTCAAAAGATAAAAGATCAAATAAGTATGAAGAAGGAGTTTCTTGCCCAAATTGTCATGATAAATTAACAGAAACTCAAAAATCACGTTTTAGAATGAGACAAAGTCAGATATACAAAGCAAAACAATCTGGAAAAAAATATATTTTTCAAAAAGAATTTTAATAAGGATAACTTTGTCTAAATCAATAAAATTAACTAAAGATCCAATTTGGACTCTATTAAGAAAAGTCACTATACCCGCAAGTGTTGGCTCATTGTTTCAAACTTTTTACAATTTAGTTGATACTTGGTTTGCTGGTAGAATTTCTGCGGAGGCAATAGGAGCTATAGCAAAGTCATTTCCAATTTATTTTACTATTATAGCTGTGGGTGTAGGATTAGGTGCTGCAACAAATGCTTTAATTGGTAATTCTATAGGTGAAAAAAAAGTAAGAGTTGCATCCATGTATATTGCTCAGTCTCTGATTTTTGCTTTAACTGTATCAATATTTGTAACTTTATTTGGTTTGAATGCTTCAAATTATCTATTAGGTGTTATGGGATCTGATGCTGATGGTATAGCTTTAACTAGAGAATATCTTGATATTATTTTTTATGGAACTTTTATTGTATTAATACAAATTTCATTAAATGGAACTTTAAATGCTCAAGGTGATACAAGAAGCTACAGAAACGTTTTAATATTTAGTTTTTTTCTCAATATTTTTTTAAATCCTCTTTTCATATGGGGATATGGATTTATTCCTGGTTTTGGTATAGCAGGACTTGCTATAGCAACAGTAATTTCACAATTAATTGGAACAATTTATTTAGCTTACAAAGTTAATGATTGCAAAATTAGAGAGTATTTAAAATTTCAATGTTTCATTCCCAAGTTTGAGTATTTAAAACCGCTAACAACACAAGCTGTCCCTGTTATGTTCAGCATGTTATTTATTGGAGTAGGTATATTTAATATTTTATATTTTATTGGGCAGTTTGGTGATCTAGCTACTGCTGGTTATGGAGCCGCTTTAAGAGTTGAACAAGTATTTTTACTACCAGTTATTGGATTAAATACAGCAGTCCTTTCAATTGGTGGACAAAATTTTGGTGCTAAAGCTTATGATAGAATTAGAGAACTCTACACTAAGGCTTTATTATTTGGTTCCTCATTTATGGCAATTGCTGGAATAATAATATTTTTTGGTGCAGAATTTTTCGTCTCTTTGTTTACTGATAATCAAGATGCAGTAATGAGTGGAGCTATTTATTTAAAAGTTGCGGCATTAATTGGACCAATTTATCCAGTGTTCTTTATTACTACAGCAGTATTTCAGGCAGTTAAGAAGCCTCTTTATAGTTTATACTTAAGTATATTAAGACTAACAGCATTCCCATTTTTAAGCTTATGGTATGTAATTAATATTAGAGGTGGTGATTACAAGGATATTTTCTATACAATCATGGCCACAAATTGGGCTATGGGGATTGTTGTTTTAATTTTTATTGGTTATTTTCTAAATAATGTATTTAAACAAAAAAAACCTCTTTTTAGTTATTAGTATTCTATTAATATTTTTTTTCTTAACTTATAATGATGTTAAATCAGAAGAAATTAAGATAATTTCTGGTATAGCTAAAGTTACCGATGGCGACACAATTCGAATAGAAGGAAAAAAAATCCGTTTCTTTGGAATTGATGCACCAGAAAAAAAACAACAATGTAAAAAACCTTGGTTAACTATATCCTTTATATCTTTTAGTAAGGACTACCCATGTGGACAAATTTCTACTGATAAATTAAAAAAAAAGATAAATGATAAATTATTAATTTGTAAATGGACCAACAAAGATAGATATAAAAGGTATATTGCTGAATGTTTTAAAGATAAAACTAATATTAATGCCTGGATGGTAAGAAATGGTTATGCAGTTGCATATAGGAAATATTCTAAAAAATTTGTGTCTCAAGAAATTTTTGCAAAAAAAGAAAAGCTAGGCTTATGGTCTGGCACTTTTATGATGCCATGGGATTATAGAAAAAATAATTAATCCTTCTGTAGTTTTTTTTCCAATTTCCTGACTAAATATGAAACTATCAGGATTAAAATTAGGTATTCTAAGATTAAAAAAGTGTATATTTCAAGTGGTCGATAAGTTGTAACAACTAATTCATTAGCTTTTCTTGTTAAATCTCCAATACCTATTATTGATACCAATGATGACATCTTTAAAACATAAACAAATTGATTTCCTATGGCCGGTAAAATATTTTTAATTGCTTGAGGAAGTATAACCAATTTAAGTTTTCTAAAAAAATTTAATCCTAGAGAGCTACCAGCTTCCCACTGAGATTTTTTAATTGAATTTATACCTGCTCTAAAAATTTCAGCTTGAAAGGCACTTTCACTAATAGATAAAGCAATGATACCAGATACAAATGGACTAAAACTAATCCCGGTCATTATTGGTAAACCATAATAAATCCATAAAATCAAAACTAATAATGGTATTGCTCTTACTATTTCCACATATCCTATATTCAAATAGGTTAAAAATTTATTCTTTGCTAAAGATGGTATAGCTATTACTAGTCCTAAAAAGATAGAAATGATTATTGAAACTAAAGAAATGAATATAGTTGTAGTTAAACCACTTAATAAAAATTTTAAATTGGTTAACCCCTCAATATTATTAGGAGATAAAATTAACCAGTTAAGTTCACTTTTACCACATGATGTTAAAGGTAAAATTAAAAGTAAAAAAAATAAATTTCTCACTCTTAAAGTTATAAAGAATTAAAAATTAATTACTAATTGATTATAGACTTTTTAAATTATATTTAGCCAGTAACTTGGTAAAGAAGCCTGATGATTTTTTCTTTTTTATCCAATCATTAACATAACTGTTCCATTTATCATCGCCCTTTGGGACCATCATTGCTAAGAATGCTGGATTTTTTTCTCCATCAGGAACAATTGCTAATTGTGGGTATTTGATTACTAATTTATTAGCTTCAGTAGAACTTGTAATATTTCCATCTGCTCTTCCAGCTAAAACTTCCTGAAAATCTCTAGCGGGAGCTTCTACTGAGTTTAATTTTGATTTTGGAAAAAATTCTTTTGCCTTTTCCTCTTGTGATGTACCAAGAGTTGTAGCAATAGTTACATTTGAATTATTTAATGAGTCCCATGTTGGGAATTTTTTTAAATTTTTCTTAAGCACCAATGGAACAGTTCCATATTTATAATAAGTATCAGTAAAACCTGCTACTTCAGCTCGTTTAGGAGTTTTTGTTACACTTGTTGAAATATCATATCTTTCAGATGTAATACCAGAAACTATTGTTTTCCATTCTGCAGGCACAAATTCAACTTTTACACCCATATCTTTTGCTAATTCGTTCATCACATCAATATCAAACCCTTTGTATTTATTAGTTGCTGGATCCTTCATAGTCATAGGATCCCAATCACCAGTTGTTCCAACTTTTAAAACTCCTGATGAAAGAATTTTGTCTAAATTAGACTCTGCATTTAAAGAAAAGGGTAAAAGAGCAAATAATGCTATAAGAAATATTTTTTTCATATTTCTTATTAACTTATTTAAAATTTAAATGAGACTATAATCTTGACGCACTATCATTCATCCATGAGAATAAATGTTGTGAAAATGAACGTCTTACAAAAAGATTTACCTCATTTTGGTTTTGATTATGAATTATAACATCAATTTTGGCGAGAATCGTTTGAGTAACCGATCCTTTTTTGTTTCTAAAATCATTAAAATTAAACGGAGAACCAGTCTCAAATAAGTCAAAAATTTTATCACCCTTCATATTTATTAGAACAAATTGATCTGTAACATCTGTCACAGCCCCTAAATTTGTTTTAGAAATATTCTTATTTAGTAAATTTTCAGTCTCATATTCATTACTTTCAGAATTTAAAATTTCATTAGAGTAAATCATCCATTCATCTGGACTTAGCCACAGAGCAGTTAACTTATCACTTCTTGATGATGTATTAGCTTCTGTAGGCAGTAATAAATTTAATGATTTACCAATAGCAGATAAAAATTCTCTTTTTTTACCTCTAATAACTAATTTCATGACAGGTTTTATTTCTTTCATTTGTAAACTCGAGTAAGACTTTTCTTCAGTTATTGCATTTGTATAATTAAGCATTTAATCTTTTATTCTCCTTGTCTAAAAAAACCGGATCTGCAACAGTTACATTAATTTGTTTATCTTCCATAGGGATAATCAATTTTTGACCCATCATATTTTTTCCATTTCGTACAACTCCAAGAGCTATAGATTTTTTTAAGTTTGGGCTATAATAACTTGATGTTACATGACCTAACATCTCAACAGGTGATTTATTCATATCAGCAACAATTTGTGCACCTTCTTCTAAAACGTCATTTGGGTTTTCTGTGAGTAGACCAACTAACTGTTTCCTGTCTTCTCTTATTGTATCTGATCTATATAAAGATCTTTTTCCTATAAAATCATATTTCTTTTTACTAACTATCCAATCCATTTGTAAATCGATTGGTGTCATAGTTGCATCAGTATCTTGACCTACAATGATAAATCCTTTTTCAGCTCTTAATAAATGCATTGTTTCAGTTCCGTACGGAGTGATATTGAATTCCTTTCCAGCTTCCATACATTTTTCCCATACTGACTTACCATAATTAGCTTGAACATTTATTTCGTAACTATGTTCACCTGTAAAACTTATCCTCATTACTCTGCATTTAATCTTACCAATTTTTGCATCCTTAAAAGACATATGCGGAAAATTCTCATCAGAAAAATCAAGATCAGGAATTACTCGAGATACAATTTTCTTACTATAAGGCCCACAAACACTTACTGTTGCGTAATGGTCTGTTACAGATGTTAAATAAACATCTAATTCAGGCCATTCAGTTTGTAAATAATCCTCTAGTTTTCCTAAAACCGTTGCAGCTCCACCAGTAGTAGTAGTCATAATATAATGGTTTTCATCTAATCTTGTTGTAACTCCATCATCATAAACCATACCATCCTCATTAAGCATTAAACCGTATCGACACTTTCCAATTGCCAGTTTTGACCAAGCGTTTGTATAAACTCTGTTTAAAAATTCGGAAGCATCAGTACCTTGAATATCAATTTTACCTAATGTAGACGCATCTAATATACCTGCACTATCTCTTGCAGCTTTACTTTCTCTTTGAACTGCATCATGCATATTTTCACCTTTTTTTGGATAATACCAAGCTCTCTTCCATTGACCAACGTTTTCGAATTCAGCTTTATTCTCAATGTGCCACGCATGAATAGGAGTTTTTCTGAATATATCAAAATACTCACCAACATTTCTCCCAACTATCGTTCCAAAAGTAAGAGGAGTGTAGGGTGGTCTGAAAGTTGTAGTACCAAGTTCACCCATTTTAGATCCAGCAGTTTCGGCAATAATTCCTAATGCATGCATATTACCAAGTTTACCTTGATCAGTTCCCATACCTGTTGTTGTGTATCTTTTTACATGTTCGATCGATCTGAAACCTTCTCTTAAAGCCAATTTAATATCTTTAGCTGTTGCATCATTTTGATAATCTACGAAAGGTTTTGTTTTTCCAATAACTTTATCAGATGGAAGTAACCAAATATTTCTCTTTGATTTATTAAAAGAGGATTTAATTTCTAAATCTTCATAATCTGTTTTTTTTAAATTTAAAAATTCTTTTAGAGTTTTTGGTACAGTTGATAATATCTCATCTAAAGTAAAATCTCCATTGCATGAACCTATGCTAATTTGATCTGATGGATATATATTTGGTATAAAAACTTGATCTTCATCTCTGAATTTTAATTTTCCACCAGATTGTGTAAAAAGATGTACCGCTGGTGTCCATCCACCAGAAATACCAAGACAATCACATGAAATAGATATTTTTGAACCTATTACTTTTTGACCATCTTTAGAAAGTTGCATTATTGAAACTTTATTTATCCTTTTGTATCCAGAGGTATCCACCACTGTATATCCCTTGTAGACTTTGATGTTATTTTTTTCAATCTCCTTAATCAATTTAGAGTCAATTTCTTCTCTATTATCAACGATAGCCTCTATATTAATTCCTTTTTGATATAAACTAATCGCTGTTTCATATGCGCTATCATTATTTGTAAATAGAACATTTTTTTCTCCACATGCAACACCATATAAACTTGCATATTTTTCAATAGCTGAAGATAATAGAATACCAGGACGATCATTATTATCAAAAATTAGTGGTCTTTCTAAAGACCCAGTTGCAGTTATTACTTTTTTAGCTCTTATTTTGAGTAATCTATGACGAATTTTATTTTTTCTTTGTTCCAAAGGCATGTGGTCAGTCAAATTTTCTCTCGCCAATAAAAAGTTGTACCCATGATATGCAGCTACACTTGTTCTTGTTTTGATTTCTAAATTTTCAATTTTTTTAATTTCATTTATTTCTTTTTCCAACCACGAACTTGAGATTTGATTATTGATCTTAAAATGTTCAGAATTTTGATAAATTGTCGAACCTCCTAAATAGGGCTTTTCATCCACTAGAAGAGTTTTGTAACCATTTTTTGCCGATGTCTTTGCTGCCACAATTCCTGAGACTCCAGCACCAATAACTAAAACATCACAATGAATGTACTTGTGTTCATAAATATCAGGGTCAGGTTCTGTAGGTGATTTACCCAAACCAGCAGATTTTCTTATAAAATATTCATATTTTTCCCAGAAACTAGCTGGCCACATAAAAGTTTTATAATAAAATCCTGCAGGCAAAACTGGACTTAAGAAATTATTAATTCCCCCAACATCAAAGTTAACACTTGGCCAACAATTTTGACTTGAAGCTTCTAATCCTTCGTAGATTTCTATTTCTGTAGCTCTTACATTAGGTTCTGTTCTTGATGTATTGTTGTGTAGTTGAACTATTGCGTTAGGTTCTTCTGAACCAGCAGTCATTATTCCACGAGGTCTATGATATTTAAAGCTTCTTCCAACTAAATGAATATCATTTGCCAAAAGTGCAGAGGCTAAAGTATCTCCTTTATATCCATAGTAAGTTATTCCATTAAATTTAAATGAAACTTTATATGTTTCATCAATTAAGTTACTTTTTTTTACTCTTAAATTTTTTGTCATTATCTATTTAGTCGGAGGCTTTTCACCCATTTTATATACTGCTTTAATTTTATCATTTGATGTATCTCGAACTACATTAAACCATTTTCTACACCCATGTGTGTGCACCCATCTTTCGAATTGTATACCTTTAATATTTTTTCTCATAAATAAATACTCTGCCCACTCATCATCACTTAATTCTGTTGGTTGTTTTGGTCTAACAATATGAGCTTCTCCGCCAGCTTTAAATTCACTCTGTTCTCTCTCACCGCAGTATGGACAATTTATTATAAACATTAATGTGCTACAGCAGCTGCGCCGTGTTCATCAACAAGGTCTCCACTAATGAATCTATTTATGTTGAAAGCAGCGTTCAATTTATGTGGTTCATCGTTTGCTATTGTATGTGCAAATAAATCACCTGATCCAGGTGTTGCTTTAAATCCACCAGTTCCCCAACCACAATTAAAATATAATCCTTTGATTGATGTTTTGCTAATTATTGGACTAGCATCTGGACAAATATCAACAATACCTCCCCATTGTCTTAACATTCTCATTCTACTAAATATTGGGTATAATTCTAAGATAGCATTTAAAGTTCCCTCAACAATGTCATGACTTCCTTTTTGTGAATAAGAAACGTAATCATCAGTACCTGCTCCAATAACTAATTCACCTTTATCAGATTGACTAACATAAGCGTGAACAGCGTTGGACATTACGACAGTATCAATAATAGGTTTAACAGGTTCTGATACAAGAGCTTGAAGCGGCTTACTCTCTAATGGTAATCTTAAGCCAGCCATATTTGCAATGACACTTGAATGACCAGCAGCAACTACTCCAATTTTTTTTGTTTTTATAAATCCTTTAGTTGTTTCAATTCCCTCTACACTGTCGCCATTTCTTTTTATTCCTTTAACTTCACAATTTTGAATTATATCAACACCCATTTCATCAGCTCCTCTAGCATAACCCCAAGCAACAGCATCATGACGAGCTGTGCCAGCTCTTTTTTGCAGCGTTCCTCCTAAAACAGGATAACGAATATCAGGGGATGTATTTATTATTGGACAAAATTTTTTTACTTGCTCAGTATTTAAATAAACAGCATCAATTCCATTTAATCTATTTGCATGAGTTCTTCTTTTTAAATCTCTTACATCTTGTAAATTATGAGCTAAATTCATTACTCCTCTTTGACTAAACATCACATTATAATTTAGTTCTTGAGATAAACCTTCCCAAATTTTTAAAGCGTGATCGTAAAGTCCAGCACTTGCATCCCACAAGTAATTGGATCTTATAATTGTAGTGTTTCTTCCTGTATTACCTCCACCGATCCAACCTTTTTCTACAACTGCAATATTAGTCATTTGGTGTTTCTTAGCTAAATAATAAGCCGTAGCCAGTCCATGGCCTCCACCACCAATGATTATTGCATCATATTCCTTTTTGGGCTCCGGATCTTTCCATGCTTTTCCCCAATTTTCATGATATGAAAAAGCATTTTTAACCAGCGAAAATAAAGAGTACTTATTTCTCATTATAATGAATAATTACTTTATAAATATTGATTATTCAATACAATCAGAAGTGACAAATTTCCTGGAAGAGTGGGTGAGAGGCTTAAACCAGTCGTTTGCTAAATGACCGTGCGAGGAAACTTGTACCGAGGGTTCGAATCCCTCCTCTTCCGCCATATTTTAATACAAAGGCTCATCCTTAAAAAAATTTTTCATTAAAACTGGCTTTTGTTCAAGAATATAACGATAAACATTATAGTTTTCCAATACTCTCTGTACATAGTTTCTAGTTTCCTTAAATTTTATTAATTCAATCCAGTCCACATAATTGATTTGTTTTTTTTGAGGGTTCTTATTTATTTTTTTCCAGTAACGTACTCTCTTTGGACCCGCATTATAAGCAGCTATTGCAAATGGGTAAGCACCATCATATTCGAGAATTAGTCCAGCAATATAATGTGAACCTAAATTAATATTATATTCAGCATCTTTAGTTAATCTCGATTTTGAATATGGAAGGTTTGCTTGTTTGGCAACTAATTTAGCAGTGTAAGGCATAAGTTGCATTAAACCTTTGGCTCCAGCATGGCTATTAGCACTTAAATCAAATTCACTTTCTTGACGAATAATTGATAAAATGAAAGCTGTATCAGGAATTTTTCTGCCATTAATGTAATTTGGTGTACTTATAATTGGATAATTGAATTTATTGTGAAATCTTTTTTCATAAGAAGCAATTTTTGCAATTTGAATTGCAAAATCAAATCTGTCAATATTGGTAGCTAATTCGGCAGCTAATATTTCACTTCCATTATTAATATCGTCATTAGCCAAATGTCTTAATATATGTTTTGTATATTTATCCTCGTTTAGTTCATCAAGAAGATATATTGTTTTTACCAATTCTTTTTTGAAAAAATATTCTCTATAATCTTTTTTCACCTCAATATCCTTTGAAAGTTCAAAAGTTTTATTGGGATTAATTTCCATAAAAGCTAATTGACCATAATAAGTTGTTAGATAATTAGCAGCTTTCTCAAACCATTCTTTGGCTAAATCTTGTTTACCAAGTTTTTGGTAAGTTTTGGCCAACCAATAAGCTCCCCTAGATACACTTATAGGATAACCAACATTGTTATAGAAATTTTCAAAATGATCTTTAGCTAATAAAGGATCATCTAAAAAGCTTAAAGCTATCCATCCACTCATCCATTCTGCTGCTGCTAATTCTGGTCCTTCTGTTAATGCATGTTTACTTGCCACTTTATAAGCAAGTTCATATTTCTTTTTATAAATAAGTGATCTTGAAATAATTTCTCTTTCTATCCACCATTTATCGGGTCTAACCAAATAATCTTGTGTGTTTTTTATATTTAGTAGAATTTCTAGAGAACTATCAACTCTTCCTCTTTTTCTTCTCCATTTTAATCTATCATAGTTTAATCCAGCATCATTTTTAAATTTTGAAGGAACTTTTGATATGGCATTATCAACACCGTAAGATTTACTCATCAATAATTGCCTTGCCGTATATAATAATTCATAATCTTTTGGCAAATATCTTAATAGTCTTTTTAGATCCCAGTATTTATTATTCCATGCAAGATAATCAGCTCTTTTAACATAATCATCAGCATTGAGATATTTTTTAAATTTTTTTCGATAAAATCTTAGTTCAGATTTGCTTAATTCAGCTGTTACCCATCCTTCTTTAATAAGAGAAGTTCCTTTTTGGATGTTACCAGTTAAGATAAAACTTTCACCTAATATCATTTTTCCAAAACCACTTAATGGCTCACTAGGACCAAACCAATCTATAATTTTTTTTGGTGAAATAGTATCTGTTGAAAGTTTATGTTCTGCTAAATATTTTACTCTACCAATTCTTGGGTAATCCTCATTATTATCTATAAAAGTTTTATAATCATAATAAGAAGCTTTGTTGCCCTTAGTTAAAAGATGTCTCCATTGTATAAAATTATAAATAGATTTATCTTTAGCTTTTTTTGCTGTTTTTAAAGCATTAGGCCACTTACTCTGTTTCATTTCAGACATGGCCTTTTTTGCTAAAGCAAAATCTTTTTTATTGTAATATTTTGATTTTTTAGCTGTATCAGTTTTAACAGATCCAGCTATCAATGGCTTTTTTTTAGGTAAAATAATTCCCAGATTTTTTTTTTCTTTTTTAACTACTTTTTTTTCGGTTTTTTCCTCTTCTTTTTTGATAATTTTTTTAGTTACTGGTTTCGGAAGAGGTTTTAATACATCTATTAATAATCTTTGTTCCTTTTCTTCATTAGTTTGAATAGGTTTTTTTAATGGTATTATTTCAGCGGATAATAAAAAAGTTATATTTAAAAAGATAAATAAATTGATTAAAAATAATAATTTTTTAGGCATAATCTTTTAGTATATGAATCTACAAACTATGTTATAAGTATTTATGTTTAAAGGATCAAATGTTGCTTTAGTCACCCCATTTAAAAACAATAAACTTGATGAGGAAACTTATATCAAGTTAATTCATTTTCATATCGAAAATGGCACTAATGGCTTAGTTCCTGCTGGCACAACAGGTGAATCTCCAACTCTTAGTCATGAAGAACATGAAAAAGTAATTGAATTATGTGTGCAAGAAAGTAATGGAAAACTACCAGTCTTTGCTGGAACTGGATCAAATTCAACAGAGGAGGCTATTTCTCTAACAACTCATGCTGAAAAAATAGGTGCAAATGGAGCGCTTATAGTAACACCATATTACAATAAACCGACACAAGAAGGTTTGTATCAACATTATAAAGCAATTAATGATAGCTGTGGAATTCCAATTATAATTTATAATATTCCCGGTAGATCAGTAATTGATATGTCAGTCGATACAATGGCAAGGTTATATGAATTGGAAAATATAGTTGGTGTAAAAGATGCTACAGGTGATCTTAAAAGGGTTGATCAAACATTAAAAAAAATGGGTAAAGAATTTATTCAATTAACTGGTAATGATGATAACGCTCTAGAGTTTAATAAAAGAGGTGGGGTAGGTGCCATCAGTGTTACAGCAAACATTGCACCAAAACTTTGCTCAGATTTTCAAAAATTTTCAAAATCAGAAAATAATAATGAAATAAAAGAAGCTGAACGATTAAATGAAGTTTTAAAACCTGTTCATCATGCAATGTTTGTAGAGAGCAATCCAAGTCCAGTAAAATATGCTGCAAAACTTTTAGGTCTTTGTGACGACAAAGTAAGACTACCACTTGTAGAAGTGACAGATTCAAATAAAGAAATAATAAAAAAAGCTCTCCAGTCTGCTAAGTTAATTTGATGAAAAAAAAAACCAATCCTGGTTTAAAAATAATTTGTTTAAACAGAAAAGCTAGTTTTAATTATTTTTTTGAAGATTTGTTGGAAGCTGGAATAGTTCTTAAAGGTTCTGAAATAAAATCTGTAAGAGATGGTAAAGTTAATATTGCTGATTCATATGCTGTTGAAAAAAATGGGGAAATATTTTTGATTAATTCGCACATAGCCTCCTATAAACAAGCTAGCTTCTCAAATCATAGACCAATAGATGAAAGAAAACTACTTCTTAATAAAAGAGAAATAAATAAATTAATAGGTAAAATGCAAAGAGATGGATTTACAATTGTACCAACAAAAATGTATTTTAAAAAAGGTAAAGCAAAAATTGAGCTGGCTGTAGCAAAAGGAAAAAAACAATTTGATAAGAGAATAACAAAAAAAAATCGAGATTGGAATCGTGACAAAGCGAGATATGTTAGAAAATCCAGCTAAATCAATTTATTTAGGCATCGGTTCAAATTTAGGAAATAGAAAGAAAAATATAGATAAAGCAAAATTTCAATTAATCAAAAATAATATCAAAATATTAAAAACATCAAATTATTATGAAAGCTTGTCTTGGCCTGATCATAAAAAACCAAAATTTCTAAATGTTGTTTTAGAGGTTTCTACTTTTATAGACCCTTTTAATCTTCTTAAAATTTGCAAAATTATAGAAAAAAAACTTGGAAGAAAAAAAAGTTTCAAAAATTCACCACGTGAATGTGATATTGATATTTTAGATTACGATAATAAAAAAACAAATGAACAAATCATTTTACCCCATCCAAGAATGCACAAAAGAAGCTTTGTGCTTCTCCCACTATTTGAGATAAATAAAGCTTGGAAACATCCACTAAATAAACAAGATATAAAAACACTTATTTCAACACTATCAAATAGAGACATAAGATCTATTAAACAAATTTAGATTTAGTGGTATAAATATTAGATGTTAAACTCTGATGAATTAATAAATAAGGTAAAAGTTTATAATAAGTTTCTTAATCCTGAAAAATTAAATAAAGCTTATGATTTTGCTGTAAAAGCTCATAGTAATCAAAAAAGAGCATCTGGTGATCCTTACTCAGTACATCCAATTGAAGTAGCAAATATTCTTACAGATTTAAAATTAGATAGTGCAACTATCACTACAGGATTGTTACACGATACTATTGAGGACACTTTTGCAACTTATGAAACCATTAAAGGTGAATTTGGTGATGAAGTTGCAGATTTAGTTGATGGAGTTACTAAGATATCAGTTTTAGAAAATACAGCTTCATCAAACTCAAAGGCGGAGAATTTTAGAAAATTAATTTTAGCCACCTCTAAAGACATAAGAGTACTATTGGTTAAGATTGCTGATCGATTACACAATATGAGAACTATAAAGGCAATTAAAAAAAAGGATAAAAGAGAAAGAATTGCTCAAGAGACTATGGAAATTTATGCACCACTAGCTGATAGAATGGGCATGCACAGAATCAGAGATGAGCTTGAAGATTTATCTTTTGAAGTTCTAAATAATAAAGCAAGATCTTTAATTCAAAAAAGACTAGATGAAATTAAATTAGATAAAAAAGATATTTTTGAAACTCTTTCAAATGAAATCAGAGTTTTTCTGAAACAAAATAATATTAAATCAAAAATTTATGGGAGAGAAAAAACTCCTTTCTCAATATGGAGAAAAGTTCAAAAAAAAAGGGTATCATTGGAACAGATTACAGACATTATTGGTTTTAGAATTATTTTAGAAAATATAGATGATTGCTATAAAACTTTAGGAGTGCTTCATAAACAGTGGAATTGTATTCCTGGTAAATTTAAAGACTACATTTCTTCGCCAAAAATAAATGGCTATAAATCGATTCATACAGCAGTTATAGGCTCATATAAGAAGCCGATAGAAATACAAATTAGAACTATAGAAATGCATGATTTTGCTGAAAGAGGAATAGCTTCTCACTGGCAATACAAATCATCTGAAAAAATTAATTCTTTAACGTGGAAAGAATATGACTGGTTGAAAGATTTAGTAGAAATTATAGAAAAAAATGAAAATCCTGAACATTCTTATGAATATACAAAGTTACAAATGTTCCAAGAAAACGTTTTCTGTTTTACACCTAAAGGCTCTGTAATTAAATTACCCAAAGATGCAACACCAATTGACTTTGCATATGCTGTGCATACAAAAATTGGAGATACTGCTATAGGATGTGAAATAAATGGTAATAAAAAAGAATTACAAACTATATTAAGAAATGGTGATACGGTTAAAATAATTACTTCGAAAAATAATTCACCTTCTCTTCATTGGCTACCTACAACAAAAACAGGTAAAGCAAGATCTGCTATAAGAAAATATTGGCATGAGAAAGGTGAAAAAAAAGAAGAAAGAATAAAAAGATACAACACCACTCTATGGATCTCATTGCCTGATAAACCAGGGCAGTTAGGTAATGTAAGTTCATTGATTGGTGAACATAAGTTAAATATCTCTAATCTTGAAATGGCTGGTAAAAACCCTAATTATATTAATTTTAAGTTTCAACTAATTATCAGAGATTTAAAAAATTTTACTAATTTTATTGCAGAGCTCAAACAAAAGAGTATAAAATTTAAGATAATTAGACACGAAGATAAAAGAAATGCTTTCACACAAAAAATCCTTAGATATTTTAAAAAAGACTGATGCTTTATTAGAAGGACATTTTGTTTTATCTTCAGGACTCCACTCCTCAAAATATATACAATGTGCAAAACTTTTAAGTTTCCCTAAAAAAGCTGAAAAAATTTGTAAATCTCTATCATTAAAGATTAAAAAAAAATTTAAAAAAATTGACTTAATTTTAGCACCCGCCATGGGTGGTATAATTATTGGTTATGAGATTGGTAAATTGATAAATAAAGAAACAATTTTTTGTGAGAGAGTAAATAAAAAATTTACATTGAGAAGAGGTTTCAAAATTAAAAAAGGATCAAATGTTTTAATTGTAGAAGATGTTATAACGACTGGCAAATCTAGTCTTGAATGTGTAAAATTAATCAAAAAAGCTAAAGCGAATCATATTGGATTTGCTGCGATTATTGATAGATCAACAAAAAAATCACTTAGAATAAAAAAGAAAATAATTTCTCATATGAAAATTGATGTACCAACTTATAAATCAAATAATTTGCCAAAAAGTTTGAAGTCAATTCCAATAACAACACCTGGAAGTAGATTTATTAAGTGAAACGTTTAGGAGTAAATATAGACCATATAGCCACCTTAAGAAATGCACGAGGTGAATTTCATCCTGACCCAATCACAGCTGCTAAATTTGTACGGAAAGCTGGTGCAGACTCTATAACGATCCACTTGAGAGAAGATAGAAGACATATAAATAATAATGATGCTAAAAAGATATGTTCTATCAATAATCTTCTAGTAAATTTAGAAATTTCTACAAATCCTGAAATTGTAAAAATAGCATTAAAAATAAAACCTAATTATATATGTATAGTTCCCGAAAATAGAAAAGAAATAACTACAGAAGGAGGTTTGAATTTAAAAAAAAATAAAATTAAAATCAAAAATATCATTTCATTATTTAAAAAAAAAAATATTAGAACTAGTTTATTTATAGATCCAAATATAGATGATGTAAAAATATCAAAAGAAATTAAAAGTGATTGTATAGAAATACATACTGGTAGATTGGCCAATTTAATTAAATCCAAAAAAAAATATCAAAAAGAACTTAATAGAGTGAAAAAATGCTCTAAAATAGCTAAAGAAATCGGTTTAGAAGTACATGCTGGTCATGGGCTTGATTATAAGACAACAAAAGTCCTTACAAAAATAAATCAAATTGAAGAGTTTAATATCGGACACTATCTAATAGGAGAGTCTATATTTTTTGGATTATTAAAAGTAATTAAAAATTTTAAAAAGATTTTAAAAAAATAAAAATGAAAATACTTGGTATAGGTGTTGATATAATCAATAATATAAGAATAAAGTCTTCAATAAGAAAAAAAAATTTTATAAAAAGAATTTATTCTCATAATGAAATTAGATTTTCAAAAAAAGTTAAGCAAAAAACTAATTATTTTGCAAAAAGATATGCCGCTAAAGAATCCTTGTCAAAAGCTTTAGGAATAGGTTTTAGAAATAATCTAAATTTTAAAGATATAGAAATATTAAATGATAAACTAGGCAAACCGTACTATTTTAAATCAAAAAAAATTACCAATATAATTAACAAAAAATTCAAGACTAAAAGATACAATTTGTTTCTTTCAATTACGGATGAAAAGGATTATTCAATAGCATTTACGATTTTGCAGAGCCAATAATGATAAATAAGAATATAATTATTGAAAACATTAAGACATTGTTTTATGCGTTGATCATAGCCATAATTCTAAGATCATTATTAATTCAACCTTTTTATATTCCTTCATCATCAATGGAACCAAATTTACTTGTTGGTGATAGACTTTTTGTAACTAAATATAGTTATGGATACAGTAGACATTCATTTCCATTTAGTCCCCCCGTATTTAATGGAAGAATTGCGTTTAATGAGCCTCAAAGAGGAGATGTAGTAGTATTTAAAACGCCTGCTGATAATCGAACTGATTATATTAAAAGATTAATTGGTTTACCAGGTGATCAAATAAGATTTTTAGATTCAAATTTATATATAAATAATAGTGAAGTTTTAAAAGCAAGAATAGCTAAAAATGATAAGATTTATTGTGGCAATAGAATTATTGATGTTTTTACATTTGAGGAATTATTATCAAATGGAAAAAAGCATATAACAGTTTATCTTAAAAATAACTCGTTCGCTAATTCTGACATTTTTCAAGTTCCAAAAGATCATTATTTTTTTTTAGGAGATAATAGAGATTGTTCTAAAGATAGCAGATTTTTAACAAGCGTGGGATATGTTCATAAAGACAATCTTATAGGAAAAGCTCGTTTTATATTTTTTTCGTCTGATAAATCGATTGGAAGTTTTTTTGCTTTTTGGAAATGGAACAAATCAATACGTTTCGATAGATTTTTTAAGAAGATAAACTAATGAAATTTAAGTTTAGTATTTTAGAAAAAAAGATAAAAATAAATTTCAAAAATAAAAATCTTTTAATTAAATCATTAACACATAAAAGTTATGATAAAGAAAATAATAATGAAAAATTAGAGTTTTTAGGTGATAGAGTTCTAGGATTGATTATTGCAAAAAAACTTTTAGAAATTTATCCAGATGAAAAAGAAGGAATTTTAGATAAAAAATTCGCTTCATTAGTTAATAAAAAAACCTGCTTAGAAATTGCAAAAAAATTAGAACTTAATAATTATATATTAAGATTAAATTTAGGTAATAAAAAAAATTTAATAGAAGATAAAGTTTTATCTGATAGTTGTGAAGCATTAATTGGTGCTATTTATCTTGATAAAGGATTTCAAACAGTCGAAAAAATAATCTTAGGTTTATGGTCAGATAAAATTAAAGACAGTGCTGTCACTCAAGTTGATGCAAAAACAAAATTACAAGAATTTTCATTAAAAAAATTTAAAAAATTACCTATTTATAAACTTATATCTAATACTGGCCCAAGACATAAACCTCTGTTTAAAGTAGCTGTTAAATTGATTGATACAAAATTTTTTACAGCACAAGGTAATTCAAAAAAAGATGCAGAACAAAATGCTGCAATAATATGTTTACAAAATATTAAGAACATATGAATTGGGATGATAAAGGATTTTTGTTATCTAAAACAAAATATAATGAAAATTCAATAATAGTTGAAATTTACACTAAAGATCATGGTAAAGTACCTGGAATTATTTTTGGTGGAACTTCAAAAAAAGTAAAAAACTATCTTCAAATAGGAAATAAATTGCATGTAAATTTTAATTCAAAATCTGATACAAAAATTGGATATTTCAAAATAGAAATTGAAGAGGCTTTAGTTCCTTTTTATTTTGATGATAATCAAAAATTATCATGTATATCTTCAGCAGTTAGTTTAATTAAATTACTAAGTCCTGAATATCAAAAAAATCAATATATATACTCTTTAATAGATGATTTCTTTCTTTTGTTAAAAAGTGATACTTGGATTAAAAATTATATATTTTGGGAGTTAGAATTATTAAAAGTTGTTGGTTATGAATTAAAATTTGAAAATTTAGTTGATAAAAAAATGGTTGGAAATGAGTTAATATATTTTTCAAAATCGATTGCTGATAAAAAGATAGTTCCAAATTTTTTAATAGATAAAACTTCTGATATTGAAAGTATTTCATCTTTACTAGATGGTTTAAAAATAATTGGGGATTATTTAGATAAAACAATCTTAAAACCAAATAATCTCAATCACCCATTAAACAGATCACATTTTATCAATACTCTTAGGTGATTAATCTAATATTTTATCAAGTCTATCAGCATAATAACTAACTATAGCGTTAGCACCAGCTCTTTTAAAAGAAATCAAACTTTCTAGAATTACATCTTTATTAATTAATTTATTATTTATTCCATTAGATAGCAGGCTGTACTCTCCTGATACTTGATAGGCTAAAACTGGAATCTTAAAATTTTCTTTTACAGATTTAATTATATCAAGGTATGGAAGGCCTGGTTTAACCATCACCATGTCAGCTCCTTCTTTAATATCCAAAGCAACTTCACGTAAAGCCTCATCACTATTCCTAAAATCCATTTGATAATTTTTTTTGTCACCTTTTAATAGACCTTTAGACCCAACAGCATCTCTAAAAGGACCATAAAAATTTGAAGAATATTTTACGGCATAAGATAAAATTTGTGTCATCTTAAAACCATTTTTATCTAGAGATTTTCTTATTTTACCTATTCTACCATCCATCATGTCAGATGGAGCAAGAACATCACAACCCATTTGTGCTTGTAGTATTGACTGATTAATTAATACATCTACAGTCTCATCATTTAAAACATAATTATTATCTAACAATCCATCGTGGCCATGTGAGGTATAAGGATCTAAAGCCACATCACACATTATACCAATATCATTTTTAAATCTTTTTTTAATTAATTGTAAAGCTCTACAAACAAGATTATTTTCATTTAATGCCTCTGTCCCTAGAAAATTTTTCTTTTTCATATCCGTATTAGGAAAAAGAGCAATCATTGGTAATCCATTATTAATAGCTTTATCGATTAAATGGCTGATTTTATCTAAGCTATACCTATAAACTCCAGGCATTGATTTAATTGGTTGTTTCTTGTTTTTTCCCTCAATTAAAAATAAAGGTAGTATAAAATCATTAGGAGATAGGTTATTTTCCTCAATTAATCTTCTAGACCAACTATTTTTTCGGCTACGTCTAAGTCTCAAACTTGGAAATTTTCCTGTTATCATTTTAAAATATATTTATAATATGCGACAAATGTTATATACAAATATAACTCAAAAACGATATTAAACAATCATATGGATTTAAATTTTAATGATTTTCAAAAACAAGATATCAAATTTGATATCAATAAACTTCAAAAAGCTTATAAAGAGATACTAAAAATAAAAGATTTTAGTGGTCCAGAGGGCGTTTCTAATTTTGGTGCCATATCTCTAACCCAAATTCCAGGAGATCCAGATTCTATAAAAGGTAATAAAGCCAGAGGTGTTTTTTGGACAAAGCCAGATGGCTCTGGAAAAGAAGTCGTAAGAGATGAAAAAATTGATGAAGCAGCTTACTCTGAATTTATTACTGATTATAAAAACACATACTTTAAAGAAGTTTTTGATGTTTTGTCATCAAGGTACAAACTTGGACGTGTGAGAATTTTATTAAAGCAACCAAGATCAACATTAAGTTGGCATAGAGATCCTGAGCCAAGGTTACATATACCAATAATTACAAATCCTGGTTCAATTATGGTAATTGATAATGTTGCAAAGCATTTGCCAGCTGATGGATCAGTATGGATTACAAATAATACAAAATACCATAATGCTTTTAATGGTGGAGAAGAAAACAGAATACATTTAGTAGCTTGTGTTCTTGATCATAAATTTAATTAATTTGAAAAAGTTATTCATTTCATCAGATCATGCAGGATTCGAGCTTAAAGAGGAAATTAAGAAACATTTCAAAAAAAAATATTTATTTACAGACTTAGGTACTGATAATTCAGAAATTTCAGTAAATTATCCTGATTATGCACATAAGCTTTGTAAAAAAATATCTAAAAATAGCAAAAATATGGGTATTTTGGTTTGTGGATCTGGAATGGGAATGTCTATGGCGGCAAACAGACACAAAAAAATAAGGGCAGCTGTATGTTATTCGGTAAAAAACACAAAATTATCTAGATTGCATAACAATGCAAATATTATTACATTAGGATCTAGGTTAACAAAAAAAAATACTGCTTTTAAATGTATTGAAACTTTTATAAATACAAAATTTGAAGGGGGTAGACACAAAAAAAGAGTGAGAAAGATTTAAAACATTATGTCAAGTGAAACAAAATATATAAACTCAAGCTATCAAGATTTTTTTGAAAAAAGTCTTTCAAATAGCGATCCAGATTTGTTTAAAGCAATAAATGATGAATTAATAAGACAACAAAATCATATTGAATTGATAGCATCTGAAAATATAGTTTCACAAGCTGTATTAGAAGCTCAAGGTTCTGTACTTACAAATAAATATGCCGAAGGATATCCTGGTAAAAGATATTATAATGGATGTGAGCATGTTGACGTAGCTGAACAACTAGCTTTAGAGAGAATTAAAAAACTTTTCAACTGTAAATATGCAAATGTTCAACCACATTCTGGAGCACAAGCTAATGGAGCAGTATTTTTAGCTTTATTAAAACCAAATGATACTTTTATGGGTATGAGTCTAAATTCTGGCGGACATATTACTCATGGATTGAAAATTTCAATGTCTGGAAAATGGTTCAATGCAATTAGTTATGATGTAGATAAAAAATCTGAGCTTATAGACTATGATAATGTTGAAAAACTAGCATTAGAAAATAAACCAAAACTTATCATTGCAGGTGGAAGTGCATATTCTAGAGTAATTGATTTTAAAAGATTTAGAGAAATTGCTGATAAAGTAGGAGCATATTTGATGGTAGATATGGCTCACTTTTCTGGTTTAGTTGCAGGAAAGGGTTATCCAAATCCATGTGATTATGCACATGTAGTTACATCTACAACACATAAAGTTTTTAGAAGTGCCAGAGGTGGAATAATATTGTCAAATGATTTAGATTTAGGAAAAAAATTTGATACAGCTGTATTCCCAGGTTACCAGGGTGGACCATTGATGCACATCATTGCCGCAAAAGCAGCTGGCTTTTTTGAAGCATTAAAACCTGAATTCCAAACTTATATAAAAAATGTTTTAGCTAACGCAAAAATGCTAGCTGAGACACTAAAAAATAATGGATTTAAGATTTATTCTGGTGGGACTGATACACATTTAATGTTAGTTGATTTAAGACCATTTAATGTGAAAGGAAATTTAGCTTCTGAAAGTTTATGTAGAGCAAATATTACTTGCAATAAAAATGGAATACCATTTGACACAGAAAAACCGATGATCACCTCAGGTATTAGATTGGGCTCTCAAGCGGCAACGACCAGAGGTTTTGGTTTAAAAGAATTTGAAAAAGTTGGTAACTTGATAACAAAAGTTATTAAAGGATTATCTGAAAATCCAGAGGACAATAGTAAAGTGGAAAATGAAGTAAGAAATGAAGTAATAAATTTATGTTCAAATTTTCCAATTTACAAAAATTTAAATAAATGATCTGCTCTATATGTAAAAAGGGTGAGACCTCAGTTGTAGACTCACGTCCAACTGAGGATGGTACAGCTATAAGAAGAAGAAGATTGTGTGTTTGTGGAGCTAGATTTACTACATTTGAAAGAGTCCAATATAGAGAAATAATGGTAATAAAAAAAAATGGTAGAAAATCTGCTTTTGATAGAGATAAACTGGCTAAGTCAATTTTTATTGCTTTAAAGAAAAGACCAATTGATACTGAAACAACAGAAAAATTCATAAGTCGAATATCTAGGTCACTTGAAGAGTTAGGACAGAGTGAAATTTCAACCAACACAATTGGAACCATGGTTATGGAAGGTTTAAAAGAACTTGATCCAGTTGCTTATGTTAGATTTGCCTCTGTTTATAGAAATTTCAGAGAAGAGAAAGATTTCGTACAATTTGTGGACAAATTAGATGTCTACAAAAAAAGATAAATTTTCATCAAACGACAAAAGTTATATGAAACTGGCTATTAATTTAGCGAGAGCAAGAAAAGGATTAACAGGGAAAAATCCATCAGTAGGATGTTTAATAGTTAAAAATGATAAAATAATTTCTATTGGCCAAACTGGTTTTGAAGGACGACCTCATGCTGAACGCAATGCAATAAAAAATTCCTTAGAAAAAATAAAGGGTTCTAAAATGTATGTAACTCTCGAGCCTTGTAATCATTTCGGCAAAACACCCCCTTGTACTAATAGTATAATTAAAAGTGGCATAAGTGAAGTCATTTACGGGATGGATGATATTGATAAAAAAGTTAAAGGAAAAAGTTTTAAAATTTTATCAAATAAAAAAATAAAAGTTAAAAAAGGGCTTTTAAAAGCTGAGGCCAAAAATTTATATGATACATATATTGTAAATAGAATTAAAAAATTACCCTATGTAACTGGAAAGATTGCTATTTCAAAGAATAGATTGATTTATAGTGAGGGTATTAAGAGAATTACTCATAAATCATCTGATAAATTGACTCATTTTTTGCGATATAAAAACGACTCTATAATGATTTCATCTAAAACTCTAAATACTGATAATCCTAAACTAAATTGTAGATTAAAAGGATTTGAAAAATTTTCACCTAGAAGGATAATTTTAGATAGAAATTTAGAGATGAAAATAAATAGTTATATTTTTAAATCCACTAAAAAGGGTAATACAATTGTATTTCACAACTCTTCTAACGGTAAAAAAATCAAGATCTTAAAGAATAAAGGTATGACTTTAATTAAATCTAAATTAGATGATAATAGATTATTTGATTTAAGAATTATTCTAAAAAAATTGTATACTTTAGGAACAAGAAACTTGTTAGTTGAAGGTGGTGATGTAATAACGAAAAATTTGATAAAAAAAAGATTAATTGATAAATTTTATCTATTTAAGAGCCTCAAAAATATGAAAACTACTAGTAAACATAAATTCTTTACATCTCTTAAAATACTTAATAACACATATAAAAAAAAAAATAAAATTAGCTCTAAATTAGCTAAAGACGACATTATAATTTATAAAAAATAAAATGTTCAACGGGATTATTTTTAACAAAGGTTTGATTACCAAAATATCTAGAAGATCAAAAGGTATAAATATTTTTGTAAAATCAGATCTTAAATTAACTAATAAAGATATTGGAGTGTCAGTTGCTTGTGACGGTGTTTGTTTGACTTTGATTACTATTAAACAAAAAATTTTAGAATTTTATCTTTCTAATGAAACTGTCAAAAGATCAAAATTTAAATTTTTAAAAATAAAAGATTTAATTAATTTAGAACTCCCTCTTAAATACGGTCAAAAAATTTCAGGTCATATCTGTCAAGGACATGTTGATACTACTGGTAAAGTTTTAAGTGTAAAAAAAGTAGACAAATCCTATATTTTTGATTTCGAAGTTAACTCTAAAGAGAGGAAAAATATAATTGAAAAAGCCTCAATTTGTATCAATGGTATTTCTTTAACAATATCAAAGGTAACAAAAAAAGGGTTTCAGATATGGGTAATTCCACACACTTATAAGTTAACCAATTTGTCCCGTGTTAAAAAGGGAAGCCTTGTAAATATTGAAATAGATATTCTTTCAAAATACGTTAAAAATTTTTTTCATGAAAAAAAATAATTATTCATCAATAGAATCAATTATTAAAATTGCAAAAAAAGGTGGGATGTTTATTTTAGTTGATGATGAAAAAAGAGAAAATGAAGGTGATTTAGTAGTTTCCACATCAGATACTAATGCAAAAAATATCAATTTTATGGCAAAGTATGGACGTGGTTTAATTTGCTTAGCTTTAGATAGTTTACAGGCTAAAAGATTAAACTTGTCTTTAATGTCTCCTGTTAATCAATCAAGAAACAAAACAGCTTTTACTGTTTCAATAGAGGCAAAAAAAGGAATAACTACGGGTATATCTGCAAAAGACAGAGCTCGTACTATTAGAATTGCATCCAAAAAAAATGTAAACAAAAAAGATATTGTTTCACCTGGTCATGTATTTCCTATTATTGCAAAAGATGGGGGAGTTCTTGTTAGAGCAGGACATACCGAGGCTTCTGTAGATATTTCAAAGATTGCAAAAAAAAATAATTCAGCGGTGATTTGTGAGATTATGAATGAAGATGGAACAATGGCCAAAGGTCAAAATTTACTAAATTTTGCAAAGAAACATAAATTAAAAATTGGCAAAATAGAAGATTTGATTTCATATAGATTAAAAAAAGAAAAATTAATTAGATTTAAGAAAACATCTGATATCAAACTTGATAATCAAAAATTTAAAATAAAAATTTATGAAAATTTATTAGATGGGTCAGAACATTTTGTTTTGATTAAAGGAAATATCAAAAGAAATATCACACCTAGAGTACGGGTTATTTCGTCAAATGTAGTACAGAATTATCTTATTAATCAACAATTACCAAATTCATTTAAAAAAACGTTAAATTATTTTAGAAAATTTAACAATTGTGTTCTTGTATTTATTAAAGATAGTAATCTTAAATCAGTTACTCAAACATTAAAAGATTTCAAAAATAAAGTTTCTTATAAAAAAGATAAAGATCAATTAATCAAAAATTATGGTATAGGTGCACAAATTATTAAATCTTTACATATAAAAGATATGATATTAGTAACTAGATCTAGGAAAAAAGTTGTAGGGTTGGATGGTTATGGAATTAAAATAACTAAACAAGAAATAATAAAATGAAAAAAATATTAATAATAAGTGCAAATTATTATATGAAAATTTCTTCTGAAATGTTCAGTGAAGCAAAAAATGCTTTGGATAATTCAAAGTCTTTAGATGGTAAAAAAAAAAATTTTAAGTATGAAATAATAAATGTACCTGGTGTGTTTGAAATTCCTGTAATTATATCTAAAAATATAAAAAAATATGACGGCTTTATCGCGTTAGGTTGTGTTATTAAAGGTGAAACACCTCATTTTGACTTTATTTCTCAAGCAACAACTAATGCAATAATGACATTATCTATTGATTATAAAAAACCAGTTGGAAACGGTATAATTACTTGTTTAAATCAAGATCAAGCTGAGGCACGATCAAAAAAAGGTAGAGAAGCAGCGGAAGCAGTAATTTCAGTATTATCAAAATAGTATGTCCTTACAATTTAGTCCAAAAAACAATCCTAGAGTTATTATTATTCAAAAATTATATGGAAAATTTTTTAATAATAATGAAAAAATAGATTTTCCAAAACATAGATTTAAAAAATTTATTAAAGATGTAGTTTCTGGAACAATTGAACGTGATGAAATTTTGATAGAGGAATTAGATAAAAACTTAGGTAATGAATTTAGATTTAATAATTTGGATAAATTATTTCAAGTAATATTGAAATCTGCAACATATGAGCTCTTATATAAACCAAATGTTTCAATAAAGATTATAATTAAAGAGTATTTGAATGCCTCAAATTTTTTTTTAGACAACTCTCAAACAAAATATCTAAATGCTTTATTGGATAATATTGCTAAAAAGATTAGAGTAAATAATGCATGAGTTTGAACTAATAAATAGATATTTTTCAAAATTATCAAATTATAATAAAAGCTCTTTAAAATTAAATGATGATGTCTTTTTTGATAAGTCAAAAAGATTAGTTATTTCTATAGACACATATGTTGAAGGTGTTCATTTTATAAATTTTCAAAATCCAGATTTAGTTCTTAAAAAGATTATTAGATCCTCTATATCTGACTTAATTTGTAAAGGTGTTAGGCCTAAATATTATTTTATATCAGGTTCTGGTAATAAAAAATCTTTTACTAAGAAAAATCTTGAAATGATTTCGAAAGCTTTACACTATGAACAAAAGAAATATTCTATTTATTTATGTGGTGGAGATACTACTTTTTCAAAGAAATTAAGTTTCACAATAACATCTGTGGGATTTTCAGACAAAATAGTTTTTAGGAATAAAGCAAAACTCAATGATGATATATATGTTACAGGTAATTTGGGAGACAGTTTTATTGGATTGAAAGTCTTACAAAAAAAAATTAACTTAAATCGAAATTTAACAAGATATTTTAGAAATAAGTATTTTCATCCAAACTTACAGATAAATTTTACAAAAAAATTATTATCGATTGCAAATACTTCAATTGATATATCGGATGGTTTAATAGCTGATTTAGAGAAATTAATTAATAATCAAAAACTTTCTTATAAGTTGTATTTGAATAAAATTCCTATATCTAAAAATCTCAATAAATTGATTAATTTAAAGATTATTAAAAAAATTAAAACTGTAACACGAGGAGATGACTACCAAATACTATTTACTGCCTTACCTTCAAAATCTAGAATCATCTCTAAAATTAGTAAGTCTTTGGGGATAAGGATTTCAAAAATAGGAAAAATTTGCAATCACAATCAAAAATCTCAAATTATTAATGAAAAAAATAAGAAAATTGCCCTTAAAAATAAAGGTTATTTTCATAGATTTTAAAAGTTAATCATTGCGTTTTATAGCTTTTTTTGTATTGTCCGGCTTTTAAAACTAACAACCAACAACATAATTAAGGTAAATATGAACTCATCAGTCGAAACAATTCTTTTATACACAATTGCTGCTGGACTTTTATCAATTGTATATGGGTATTTCACAGGAAAAAATATCTTAAATTCAAGTGCAGGCAATTCAAAAATGCAAGATATTGCATCTGCAATACAAATTGGCGCTAAAGCTTATTTAGCAAGACAGTATAAGACTATTGCAATTGTTGGTGTTGTTGTATTGGTTATTGTTAGTGTAGCTTTTAGTCCACTTGTTGGATTGGGTTATCTAATTGGTGCTGCTTTATCAGGTATAGCGGGATATGTTGGAATGCTAGTTTCTGTTCAAGCTAATGTAAGAACAGCTGAAGCATCTAGAAAAGGATTAGCAAGTGGTCTTTCAGTTGCTTTTAAATCTGGTGCTGTAACTGGAATGTTGGTTGCAGGCTTAGCTCTTTTAGCTATAGCAGTTTATTATTATTTATTATTAAAATTTAATGTTGATGAAAGAGAAATTGTAAATGCTCTTGTAGCTTTAGGATTTGGTGCCTCTTTAATTTCAATTTTCGCAAGATTAGGTGGAGGAATTTTTACCAAAGGAGCTGATGTAGGTGCAGATTTAGTAGGAAAAGTTGAAGCAGGTATACCTGAAGATGACCCAAGAAACCCTGCTGTTATAGCTGACAACGTTGGTGATAATGTTGGTGATTGTGCTGGAATGGCTGCGGATTTATTTGAAACTTATGCTGTTACAATAGTTGCAACAATGGTTTTATCCTCAATTTTCTTTCCAGGTGATATGTCGATGATGATCTATCCTTTAACAATTGGTGGTGCTTGTATTTTAACATCAATAATTGGAACTTTTTTCGTAAAATTAGGTAAAAGTAAAAATGTAATGGGAGCCTTATATAAAGGTTTTGTTGTTTCTGCATTAGCTTCATTAGCAATTTTATATCCAGTGACTGATTTTGTTCTAGGTCTTGAAAACACATATAACTTAAATAATAGATCATTTTCAGGAATGAGTTTATATTACTGTGGTGTTATAGGTTTAGTTATAACAGGATTACTAATTTGGGTTACAGAATATTATACAGGCACAAATTATAGACCTGTAAGAAGTGTGGCAAGTTCATCAACCACAGGACATGGAACAAATGTAATTCAAGGATTAGCAATTTCACTTGAAGCTACAGCTATACCAGCATTAATAATTGTTGCTGGAATTTTGCTTACTAATCATATTGCAGGTCTTTATGGCATTGCGATAGCAGTGACTACGATGTTAGCTTTAGCTGGAATGGTGGTAGCACTAGATGCCTATGGTCCAGTTACAGATAACGCTGGTGGTATTGCAGAAATGTCAAAATTACCTAACAATGTAAGAAAAACTACAGATGCATTAGATGCTGTAGGAAATACAACTAAAGCTGTTACAAAAGGTTATGCAATTGGTTCTGCTGGGTTAGGTGCTTTGGTTTTATTTGCGGCTTATACAGAAGATATAAAACATTTTTCTAAAGTAGCGGGATCAAAATTAGAGGGTATCGTCGTTACTTTTGATTTATCGAATCCTTATGTGGTAGTAGGTTTATTAATTGGTGGAATGCTTCCTTATTTATTCGGATCTATGGGAATGCAAGCTGTTGGTAGAGCAGGTGGAGCTGTTGTTATCGAAGTAAGAAGACAATTTAAAAAATATCCTGGTATTATGAAAAGAAAACAAAAGCCAGATTATGCAAAATTAGTTGACTTGTTAACAGTTGCAGCAATTAAAGAGATGATAATTCCTTCTCTGTTACCAGTTTTATCTCCAATAGTTTTATATTTTGTAATATTCGCTATTGGTGGACAAGTTGCAGCTTTAGCTTCCGTTGGTGCAATGTTACTTGGAGTTATCATAACAGGTCTTTTTGTTGCCGTATCAATGACCGCAGGAGGCGGAGCATGGGATAATGCCAAAAAATATATTGAAGATGGTAATCACGGTGGTAAAGGTTCAGAAGCTCACAAAGCGGCTGTAACAGGAGATACTGTTGGAGATCCTTATAAAGATACTGCAGGTCCTGCAGTAAACCCAATGATAAAAATAACTAATATAGTAGCACTTTTATTATTAGCTGTTATTGCCGGATAACTTTATAGATTAATTATTTTAATAATTAATCTGTAATAATTGATTTTTTACCCAATGGGTCATTAACTTTTTTTCTTATACTGGATAAAAAATTATAAACAAAATCATTATCAGAATATTCTTTTTGAGTAATTTTTTTTGAAAAATTAATCTTATTCATATCTTCTTTATCTAAAAAGGATTTATTTATGGCTAAACCTCTATTATTGATTTCTACCACTAGAACATTATTCGTTAGAAGTTTTTTACCGCCAAGTTTTGTTAATTTTGAGCTAGAAGTTGATCTTTCAATATAAATAAGTGTATCAATATCTCCTAAAGAATAAGTTGATGGAGGACCTAATAATTTAATTATATCATTTTTGTTGGTTTGATTTAAAATAATTTTTTCACTTTTTTTCTCTAAATTTTGCACACCGTGTCTTTTTACTACTTTATTTAATGAACAATTTTGAATAAATATTGAAATAATTAATATAATTAATAATTTATACATGAATAATAAATATCAATATCTTTATAATAATTTAATAAAATTATCTAGAAATAAAACTTTATATAAAAGTTTTGATAAACAAGACACTTTTTCTGATAGATTAATTTTTTTTCTCATTCATTTTGCTTTTTTTGTAAAGAATTTCAAAAATGAGGAAAACACTAAAATTCTACAAGATATCTATGATTTTATTTTTCGACAATTAGAGCTTAGTATTAGAGAAATTGGTTATGGAGATCAATCTATTAATAAAAAGATGAAAGATTACATAAACCTTTTTCACAGTATAATTTCTGAAATTCATTTTTGGAATGACATTGATAAGGAAGAAAAAAAAAATAAATTTAGATTATTCCTAGAAAATAATATGGAAATTGATCATTTAGTTGATTATTTTGATGATTTTGAAGTTAAATTATCAAAAAAAAATTTGATTTCTTATTTAAACAGTGTATGTAACGAATAATTATGGCAGTCCCTAAACGAAAACAAACACCCTCAAGAACAGGTATGAGAAGATCTCAGAATATGAAATTTTCTCCAAAAAATATAGTCGAAGATAAAAAGTCTGGTGAATATAGGCTTTCTCATCATTTAGATTTAAAAACTGGCATGTATAAAGGAAGACAAGTTCTAGATCCTAAAGAATAATTATTTTAAAATAAGAAATGGGAGATTTAATAAAAATTGCTGTTGATGCAATGGGTGGTGATGATTCACCAAAGAAAATTATTGATGGAATCATCCTAAATCATAAATCTAATAAAGATAATTTTTTTAGAATATTTGGTGATAATGAAATCATTCAAAAGTTAATTAAAGGTAAAGTAGATGAAAAATTCTATGAGATAATTCACACAGATAAATCTGTTAAAAGTACAGATAGTCCATTAGAAGCAGCAAAGAGAGGTAAAGACACAAGTATGTGGCTTTCGATTGAAAGTGTTAAGAAAAAAGACTCAGATATTATTATTTCAGCTGGGAATACAGGTGCTTTATTGGTGATTGCAAAATTAAACCTTAAGATGATTGAAAATATTGATAAGCCGGCTTTATCTGCTTTGTGGCCAAACAAAAAAGGAATGAGTGTTGTATTAGATTTAGGTGCAAATATTGAATGTAGTTCAAAAAATTTGCAGGATTTTTCAATTATGGGTGCTTCATTGTACAAATCATTATATCCTAAAGAAAATCCTAACGTTGCACTTTTAAATATAGGAACTGAAGAACTTAAAGGAAATGAAATTATCAAAGAAACATTTCAAATATTAAATGATAAGAAAAGTGATGACTTTAACTTTTCAGGATATATTGAAGGAAATGAACTAATGAATGGTGATGTAAATGTTATTGTCTCAGATGGTTTTACTGGAAATGTAGCATTAAAAACTGCCGAAGGAACAGCAAATTTTATTACCAGTGAATTAAAAAAAGCTTTGTCAGGAAATATGATTGGAAAAATTTCTTCTCTTTTAAATATTTCAAATTTAAAAAGATTTAAAGAAAGACTAGATCCTAGATTATATAATGGAGCAATCTTTATAGGTTTAGATTCTCCAGTAGTTAAAAGTCATGGTGGTACTGATTATATTGGTTTTGCAAATTCTTTAGATGTTTGTAATAGAATTATTAAAGGTAATTTGATTAATAAAATAAAAAGAAATATTTAATTTATGAGAGTTAACTTAACTAAAAAAGACTTAATTAATTTGGTATATATGCAAATAGGATTTTCAAAACAAATAGCTGAAAATCTCATCGAAGATTTCTTTTTTACTATCGTTACACAGTTAAAAAAAGAAAAGAAAATAAAGATATCAAAATTTGGAACCTTTTCCCTAAGAGAAAAAAAACAAAGAGTTGGCAGAAATCCCAAAACAAAAGAGGAAAAGTTAATTACAGGTAGAACAGTTGTATTATTTAAACCATCAAAAGAATTTAAAGAATTCATTAACACTAAAGAGAATGACTAAAGAAAATGAGGCTTATAAAACCATAGGTGAGGTGGTTAAATTATTAAATTTAAAGTCAAAATCTAATAGATCTCACCCAACACACACTATTCGTTATTGGGAAAAAGAATTTAAACAAATTAAACCAAAAATTTTAAATGGAAATAGAAGGTATTATGATTATAAAACAATAGAACTGTTAAAAAAGGTTAAATTTTTATTAAAAGATCAAGGAATGACTATTAATGGAGTAAAAAAAATTTTGAATCATAAAGAAACTTTAAAACTTGACGAAATAACAAATGCATCTATAAATGTTAATAATTTAAAAACTAAATTACAAAAAATTTCGAGTATAATTAAAAATTTAAAAAAGATAAAGTAAGATGGCAAAAAAAACACATGTTAAGGTTAGATTAGTTCCAGAAGCTAAACCTGACAGCCCGTTTTTTTATTATGTTAAAAAACCAGCAGGTGGTGAAAAAGCAAAAGTAAAATTAAAAGCAAAAAAATATAACCCTGCTACGCGCAAGCATGAGGTTTTTATTGAAAAAAAACTTCCTCCTCACAGTAAATAATTATTTTTTTTTAAAATTCCTTTTTTCGTAATCAATATAAGACCAAATCATATTTTTCCAAATACGATAAGTAATTTTAGGGTCTATTTTGTTTACAATAGATTTTTTTCTAATATTTTTCAAAATTTTCTTTATTCTTTTATTATCAATAATTTCATTTTTTTTATCTTTGAGTTTTAAAACCTGATTTACAAGATTAGTTCTTTTTTTTATTAGTTTTATTAATGAATTATCTAGTTTATCTAACTTTAATCTTATCTTGTTAAGTTTTTTTCTTTTTAAAGGCGACATTTATATATTTGGATAATATGAAAATTATTATATTTATCCTCACATGTACACAACAAATACAAAAATAAATAATCAGTTATCAATTTGGTTAATCGTTATGTTTTGGATTATATCCTTTATGATAATAGTTGGAGGCTTAACAAGGCTTACTGATTCAGGTCTCTCAATAACTGAGTGGGAATTATTTTCTGGATTTTTTCCACCTCTTAACCAGAATGATTGGATAGTTTATTTTAATCTTTATAAACAAATTCCTGAATTTAAATTACAAAATTACAACATGACTCTTAGTGAATTTAAAGTAATTTTTTGGTGGGAATGGGCTCATAGATTCCTTGGTAGATTGATTGGTATAGGATATTTGATCCCATTAATTTATTTTTCTTTGAAAATAAGGATCACTAAATTATTAAATCTATATTTCATTTTTTTTCTCATATGTTTTCAGGGTCTTATTGGCTGGTATATGGTTAGTAGTGGATTAGTTGATAGAGTAGATGTAAGTCACTTTAGGTTATCTTTACATTTACTTGTTGCGTTTTTGATTTTGTCTTTAATATATTGGAATTATTTAAAGATCAATATATCAAGAAAAACAACAAACAAACTAAATGTTCTTTTTCCTTTATCATTCTTAATTTTAGTTTTTTTACAAATTTCAATCGGAGCTTTCGTTTCTGGTTTGGATGCTGGAAAAATCTATAATTCATGGCCTTTGATGGGTAATTCTTATTTCCCTGATGATAATAGTATTAATAATTTATTTGAGGTTGCAGCTCTAAGTGACCCATCTTTAGTGCAATTTATCCATCGTAATTTAGCTTACTTGATAGGAATTTTTTATATTTTAATTTTTTATAAAATTTATAGATATAAGATGTATGATTTATACAAATCTATTAACTATTTAGGAGTATTTATAATTCTTCAAATCATACTAGGTATTTTTACTGTATTATATGGTGCACAAATTTATGTTGCATCTATGCACCAGATAAGTTCGATTTTTTTGGTTAGCTCAAGTATATATTTTTTGTATTTGAATATAAAAATTAACTAACAGCTTTTAAACTTCCTTTCGATGATTTGTTCAAAGCTTGATCTAAATCATCAATAATATCATCAATATGTTCAATACCTATACAAAGTCTAACGTAACTTTGGGTCACACCAGATGCTGCTAACTCTTTTTCATTTAATTGACTATGAGTAGTACTAGCAGGATGTATAGCTAAACTTCTAGCATCACCAATATTAGCTACATGGTAGAACATTTTTAAAGACTCAATAAACTTTTTTCCAGCTTCAATACCACCTTTTAGTTCAATACCAACCATTGGTCCATTTCCATTTTTAAGATATTGTTTAGCTCTGTCAGCGATTTTCTTTTCATGTTCCGTTGAATATATAACTTTAGTAACTTCTTTATGTTTTTTTAAAAAATTAACAACTTTTTCAGCATTTTCACAATGTTGTTTCATTCTTAGAGCTACTGTTTCAAGACCTTGGATTATCGCAAAAGCGTTATCTGGCGCTAAAGCTGAACCTAAATCTCTAAGCAAACAAACTCTTGCTCTGACTGCAAAAGGTACATTAGCTCCTGTTAATTCTGGTACAGCTTTTCCCCAAACCACACCTCCATAACTTGCATCAGGTTCATTAAATAGAGGTTGTCTTTTAGGATCCGCAGTCCAGTCAAAGTTACCACTATCAACTATGCTTCCAGCAACAGCAGTTCCATGTCCACCAATATATTTTGTTAATGAATGTATAACAACAGCTGCTCCATGTTCTATTGGTTTACATATTACAGGTGCAGCAGTATTATCCATAATTAGTGGTATATTGTATTTCCTTCCAATATCAGAAACTTCTTTGATAGGAAACACTCTTAAATATGGATTAGGTAATGTTTCACCATAAAAAGCTCTAGTTTTATCATCTATTGCTTTTTCAAAATTTTTAGGATCACTTGGATCAGCATATCTAATTTCTATTCCAAGTTTACTCAATGTATGTGTAAATAATGAAACTGTCCCTCCATAAAGATCCGTGGAACTTACAATATTATCTCCAGATTGAGCAACATTTAAAACTGCAAAGCTTGAAGCAGTTTGTCCAGATGAAACTGTTACACAAGATAATCCACCTTCTAATGCTGCAATTCTTTTTTCTAAAACATCATTAGTAGGATTCATAATCCTCGTGTAGATATTTCCAAATTCCTTTAATGCAAACAAATTTGCTGCATGCTCAGTGCTTTGAAATTGATATGATGTTGTTCTATATATTGGCACAGCAACAGCATTAGTTGCTGGGTCACTTCTGTAATCACCACCATGAATGGCAATGGTTTCAGGATTATTTCTTTTTTTACTCATTTTACTCCTTTTTTAGTGCTTTAACTTTATGTAAGGCGCACAATATAGTTCAAATGCCTACCGAGTTTGTTTGAGATTTCCTCTTTAGCTGTAAGCCCGCAATAGGAACAAATCGGCAATATAAATATATCAAAAAAAAGGCTTAAAACAATATAAATATCAATTTGACTTTGATCTTATTAATAGTATTAATCCTGGCACAATGACAAAATTCTTAAAAAAAGACCAGTTAAATTCATCTTGGTATGAAATAGATGCCAAAAATGCTGTTGTGGGAAGACTTGCAACAATCGTCTCAAAAATAATTAGAGGAAAAAATAAAACTACTTTTACACCTCATATGGATGATGGTGATTTTGTTGTTGTTAAGAATATAGAGCATGTAAAATTTACTGGAAAAAAATTTCAAAATAAAAAATATTATAAACATACTGGTCATCCAGGTGGAATAAAGGAAACCACGCCAGAAAAACTACACAGCAACAAACCTGGTGAAGCACTCAAATTAGCTGTTAAAAGAATGTTACCAGGTGGTGTTTTGGGAAAAAAACAACTTACAAAACTAAAGATTTATTCTGGAAGTGATCATCCTCATTCAGCACAAAATCCAAAAGTGATTGATCTTAGTAAATTAAATAGTAAAAATTTGATTAGAAACTAATATGGAAAATGTTCAAACAACAGAAAAAAAATCAAAATTAAGACTTGATTTTAAAGACAGTAAATATGCTACCGGAAGAAGAAAAACTTCAATTGCTAAAGTGTGGTTAAAAAAAGGTTCTGGAAAAATTTATGTAAATGGTAAATTATTTAGTGATTATTTTTCAAGTGAAAATCACAAAATGTTAATTACAAGACCATTTGAAATTATTAAACGGCCGACAGAATATGACGTAAGATGCAGCGTTAAAGGAGGCGGTCCAACAGGCCAGGCTGGAGCTATGGTACATGGCATTTCAAAAGCTCTTGTTATGTTTGATGAGAATTTAAAATCTACTCTTAAATCAGAAAAATTAACCACTAGAGATTCCAGGGCAGTTGAAAGAAAAAAACCTGGTAGAAAAAAAGCTAGAAGAAGCTTTCAATTTTCTAAAAGATAATTTTTTTTTAATTTTAAACTGTTATAATAAAGAATGTTCAAGCTTAAAGCATTAATTGCTGGATCTACTGGATACATAGGTATTCAATTAATAAGATTATTAGTCAATCACAAAAATATAGATATTAAATATTTATGTGGACATACATCTATTGGAAAAAAAATTTCATTTTATGATAAAAAATTAAAATTAAAGAAATTACCAAAAATTACAAAATTTAATAAGAAGTATTTAAATGATGTAGACGTAATTTTTACAGCACTTCCAAATGGTGAAGCTCAAGAAATCTCCAAATATTTACTTAAAAAAAATACTTTGATTGATTTAGCAGCAGATTTTAGATTAAACAAAAGCTCAGAATTTTTAAAATGGTATAAACAAAAACATAAAGCAATAAATAACATAGGCAAAAGTATTTATTCGTTACCAGAGATAACAGGCAACAAAATAAAAAAATTTAGTATTATCGGATGTCCTGGTTGTTATCCAACATCTGTTCTATTGCCATTAATTCCATTAATTAAAAATAAATCAATAACGACAAACAATATAATTATTGACTCTAAATCAGGCTATTCAGGTGCTGGTAGAGGTGTTCATAAAAAATATAAAGATAAAAATTTATACGATTCATTAAGTGCATATGGAGTTGGGTTTCATAGACATAATTCTGAAATAGATCAGGAATTACAAAATTATTCTAATTCAAAAATAAATTTTACATTCACACCACATTTAACACCAATGTTTAGAGGTATTTTAAGCACAATTTATATTGATTTAAACAAAGGTTTTTCAATAGATAAAGTTATTAAAACCTTAAAAAAATTTCATATAAAAAATCAATTTGTGAAAATTTTAAAGAAAGATACATTAATAAGCACAAATGATGTAATTAATTCAAATAATTGTTATATTTCAGTTTGTAGAACAAAGTATAAAAATAAAGTAGTAATACTTTCTGCGATTGATAATTTGATCAAAGGTGGAGCAGGCCAAGCTATACAAAATATGAATTTAAAATTTGGTTTTAAGATGAATGAGGGTCTAAGATGAAAAAATTTTGGATAATAATTTTTTTTATTTTAGTGTCATGCACACCTACATCTACAAAAAATCAATTAAATTTTTTTGATGATATGTCTTTTGAGGAATTTAAGTTAAAACTGAATGAATATGTTAAGAATAATGAGTACCCAGATGTTAATGAATAAATCAAATAATATAAGAAATATTGCAATTATCGGTTTAGGTCAAATTGGTCTATATTTATACAATGAACTTAAGCTAAAAAAAAAAGAGATTGAAATTAAGACAGGAAAAAAAATAAATATCGTTGCTATTTCAGCAAAAAATAAAACAAAAAAAAGGCGTTTTAAAATTGATAAAAAAATTTTTTATAGCAATCCATTAAATATTTTTAGTGAAAAAAAAGTAGACATATTATTTGAATGTATAGGTCAATCTGATGGTGTTTCAAAAAAAATTGTTGAAAAAGCTCTTAAAAATAAAGTTAATGTAATAACACCTAATAAAGCGTTAATTGCTAAACACGGTGATACTCTAGCAAAATTGGCTGAAAAAAATAATGTTAATTTAGAGTTTGAAGCATCAGTTGCAGGTGGAATTCCAATACTTAGAACTATTAAAGAAGGTTTAGCAACAAATAAAATAAAAAAAGTATATGGAATATTAAATGGTACAACAAATTATATTTTGACGGAAATGGAAAATACTTCAGAAACATTTGATAGAGTTTTACAAAAAGCCCAAAAACTTGGTTACGCAGAACCAGGGAATCCAAAACTAGATTTAAATGGCTTTGATGCTTTTGCTAAAATTAGAATTTTATCTGCACTTTCATTTAATACAAAAATTTCAAAAGCTAATTGTTTAATGGAAGGTATTGAAAATATAAAATTAGAGGATATTAAAATTGCAAATCAATTAGGCCTAAGAGTTAAATTACTTGGTATTTCTGAAATTATTAATGGTCAATTATTTGAAACAGTCCATCCATGTTTAGTAAGCAAGAATACATATATTGGAAATGTTAATGGTGTAATGAATGCTGTTATTACTGAGGGTAAACCGGTAGGGGAGAGTGTTTTACAAGGAGAAGGAGCTGGACCGGGTCCTACATCTTCGTCTTTACTATCTGATTTATTGTCTATTTTAAGGGGGAATATCAAATACCCTTTTGGTATCTCATCTAGTAAAAGAAGATCAATTAAAGCCTTTAATAATGATGATTATACTAATTCTCTGTATCTCAGGTTTGAAGTTAAAGATAAGCAGGGTGTTTTATCATTAATAACAAATCGATTAGCTAAATATAAGATTTCAGTAAAAAGAATAATTCAGACACCAGATAAGAAAAATAAAAAAGCAACAATTGTTATTATTACACACAGAACAACAGAAATTAACGCTAGAAATTGTTTAACTATATTTAAAAAAAATAAGAATGTACTTAAATTTCCAACATTAATAAGACTCTATAATTAATGGCTATTTATATAAAACTTTTTGAAGTTTTATTCCCAGTTTTTTTTGTGGTGGGTATTGGATATTACTTAGGTAAAAAAAATCCTAAAATAGATACTAAATTTATCACTAACTTTGCAGCAAATGTTGGAACTCCTGCAATGATTATTTATGCTTTGAATCCAGTTAATATATCATTTGATACTTTTATTAATTATTTTTGGTATTATGCGATTGCTATTTGTGGATTTATAATTACGGGTACAATAATATTATATCTTTTAAATACTAAAGATATTATTAGAGAACTTCCACCATTAACAATGCCAAATACTGGAAATATGGGTTTACCTATATGTTTATTTGCATATGGATCTCAAGGTTTAGGTGTTTCAGCAGCAATATCTGCTTTAATTATTTTGTGCCATTTTACATTAGGTGTTTTTTTAGCTGATAGAAAATTTAGTTTAAATGTTATAATTAAGAGCCCACCTTTCTATGCGATAATAATTGCAATAATTTTACTTTATAATGATTTAGAACTTCCTGGATTTGTTGAGAATACAACTTTCTTACTTATGTATGCAACGATATTTCTTATCTTAATGTCTTTAGGTATAGCATTGACAAGATTAAAAGTTTTTTCTCTTAACAAAGCAATATTTTCTTCTATCGGACGAGTCATCATTGGTCCTGTAATTGGATATTTGTTGATCCTATATTTTAATTTAGAAGGATTTGCCGCTGGCGTTTTATTAATACAATGTTCTATGCCTAGTGCTGTTCTAAATTATCTAGTAGCATCAATATATTCGCCCAAAAAGATTGTTGATAGTGTAGCTAGTACCATTGTTGTTTCAACACTAATGTCATTTATAACTATTCCAATTATTGTATTCTTTGCTTTAAAATACTTTAATTAATCTATATCCTTCTTCTATAAATGAAGGCTATATCTTTTAATTTACTAGCATGGGTAATGCTTCCGATTATGGATGGGTTTGCAAAATATTTAAGTGCAGATCTTCCAGTATTACAAATTACATGGGCAAGATATTTTTTTACAGTGGCTTTCACTTTCCCAATTATGTTTTTCTTTTTTCGAAAAAATCTTGTGTGGACAGACAAACCAAAACTTCAATTTGTTAGAGGTTTAATTCTTTTAACCGCTAATATTTGTTTCTTTTATGCAATTTCGGTTATTTCTTTAGCTAAAGCATTAACTTTAGCTTTTGTTGCACCTTTAATCGTTACTGCTTTTTCTCCAGTTTTTTTAGGTGAGAAGGTAGGATTTAGAAGATGGTCAGCAGTAATTGTAGGTTTTATTGGTTCTTTAGTAGTTATAAGACCAGGTTTTGTAGAAATTAACTTAGCTAGTATAGCTGCTCTTGGAACAGGTGTAATGTACGGGTTTTATTTGATTATTACACGTAAACTAAGTACCTCAGACAATCCTTTATTAACTTTACTGTTAACTGGTGTAGTAGGGGCCATAATTATATCCACTCTAATGCCATTTGTATGGGTAAAACCCACGTTGAGTCAGTGGTCTATGATGGCTGCTATAGGTGTATTTGCTTGTATAGGGCATTTATTTCTAATATTGTCTCTCAAATACGCTGATGCCTCTAAATTAGCTCCATTCAGTTACTTTGAGATCATTACAAACATAATTATAGGTTATTATTTCTTTAGTGATTTTCCAGATAATTGGACTTTCTTAGGTTTGTTTATTATTGTATTTAGCGGTATCTATATCTCAAGAAGAGAAAAATTAGTAAAAAAAGTAAAATATTAGGTATTATTTATTTACTATTATCTAAAGTATTACATTAAGTATCAAATATAAACAATTGTATTTATTATATTTTATTGATTATATAAATAATATAATTTCTTGATTATTTAATATTTAAATCATCTTAATATGCTGTGCAAGAGTGGAGATATATAACAAATTATGAAAAATATCAAATAACCCTTTAAAATAGGGACTTTTTTCGATTGTGGTTAAGAAAATTCCCTAAAAATAGGGTAGTCTAAAAGCATTGATATAGTTAAATAGTAGAGCGATGCACTAATTGAATATAGCATTTAAACGTCCATTAAGGGGTCTATTTTAGCAATATGTTAATATATAGTACAACTGAAGGGTGAATTACGTTTTTTAGAAAGAAATCACCCAAAAAGGTAAATTAGCGTTGATTTTACTCACTTTTTTAGGTTAAAAAAGGTTTAAAATAGCATTAAATATCTACTTTTTCAGATCTAAGTAATTTGAGTTTTTGCTTAATTCCACCTCTCCCAGAATAACCTCCAAGAGCTCCATCAGATCTTATTACTCTATGACAAGGTATTTTTGGGGCATATGGGTTTTTAGCACAAGCATTAGCTACAGCACGAGCTGATTTAGGGCTTTTTATGCCAATAGCCACCTGTTTATAGGTTTTTACTTTACCTTTTGGAATAGTTTTAAGATATTTCCAAACTTTTAATTGAAATTTTGTTCCCTTCACTGATTTTTATCGTGGAATCATTAAAATTATGTAACTTACAAAAAATATAATTGCCATCACAAACAAGAATATTGTGTTAAAGCTCTTTCCTGTGTTTCGATATTGAATAAAAGTTAATATAATAAAACCAATCGAGCTAATTAAGAACCATACAGCAGGAATTTCACCATCAATTGAACCCATAATTATTTAATTTAAACTATTGACAATAAAAATCACTTGATATATTACTAATGATAATTAATTGTTATCAATAGTAATTATATGAATGAACTGACAACAGACCTAAAATCGCTTCATGAGGCAACTTTAAATAACCTCAAAAGCTCTAAAGCAAATAATACTCTAAGAGCTTATAAGTCGGACTTTAAAGACTTTGGAGCTTTTTGCGCAAAACATGGATTAGATTCATTACCAACAGAGCCGAAAATAGTTTCCTTGTACCTTACCCATCTCTCTAAAAAATCAAAAATAAGCACTTTAAGACGAAGATTGGTTTCAATAAGTATGGTTCATAAGCTGAAAGGGCATTATCTAGACACTAAACATCCAATCATTGTTGAAAATTTAATGGGAATAAGAAGGGTTAAAGGTAGCATTCAGAAAGGTAAAAAACCTATATTAATCAATCATTTAAAATTAATTACTAATGTAATAAATGAACAAAAAACTGAGGAAATAAAAAAACTTAGAGATAAATCGTTAATCTTAGTTGGCTTTGGAGGTGGTTTTAGAAGAACCGAACTGATTTCAATTGATCATGAGGATTTAGAATTTGTTCCTGAGGGTCTAAAAATCACTATTAAAAGATCAAAAACTGATCAATTCGGAGAAGGAATGACTAAAGGACTACCCTACTTCGATAATGAAATTTACTGTCCTGTTACAAATCTAAAAAAATGGTTAGAAATTTCGAAAATTAAGTCTGGACCTATTTTTAGAAGATTTTCTAAAGGTTTATCATTAACAGATAAAAGATTAACTGACCAAACTGTAGTTTTATTAATGAAACACTATTTAAAGGTAGCAGGTATCGAAAACAAAAATTTTGCAGGTCATAGTTTAAGATCGGGTTTTGCAACAGTAGCTGCTGATTCAGGCGCTGATGAGAGAAGCATAATGGCTATGACAGGTCATAAAACAACTCAAATGGTTAGAAGATATATTAGAGAAGCAAATATATTTAAGAATAATGCTTTGAATAAAATTAAAATATAGTTTTATTTTAAATTGGTATCCAATAATCAGGCCAAAAATCTTTATTATTTGATGGATTTATATCTATAGGTCTTAAACATATTTTTTTTGTATTTTCATTTAACCATGCACCCCACCAATGAAAAGTGGAAGGACCAACAATAAAGTTTTTGCATAAAGAAAAAAGATAAAAATCCATAGCTAGATTATTGTTTTCTATAAAGGTAAATTTATTTGAGTCTAAAAAAAATTTCTTAAATGCACTTGGCTCATTAGACCAAATGAAATAATGGGGATTATTCAATTTATCATCAAAATATTTTATAGATCTATTCACATAATTAATTAAATCATTTTCAAATAAAATATCTTTTTCATTATTGGATGCACTTTGATTATTCAAATCCTCAGAATATCTATTTTTTCTCAAATGAATTGAAACTGAATTTGATTGTTTAATAAGATTAATATATGGATTATTGTTACTAATTAAATCATGTTTAATTTCTAAATTTTTTTTCAAATCTGTTTCATAATTTTTAAAATATAATTCAGATTCATAATGACCTTCAATATACATTTGAATTGATTTTAATTCTGAAATTTCTACAAATTTAGTCTGTTTATTATTATCAATTTTTTCATTAATAAATCTTTTATTTGAAATAAAATTATCTATTAATTTTAATGATTTTCTTTTTAAATTTTTGATAGAATTATTAAATTTGAGTTTTTCAGGGCAAATAGGTTCAGGAATATCAAAAATATCAAGATTGTAAGACCGTGATCGTCTTTTTTTAGAAAAACCAGATTCGTCATCTATATAAAGAATATAATCAAATTTTTTTGATAATGAGTATGCATTAGCATACATAAATAGTTGATTTCCTAAGCCCTCACCTATTCTCACAATTAAAGTTTTTTTCATTTAAAAAGATAGCTTGTAAAAAAATATTTTTATTTTATTTATAAACAGTTCTAATAGGTGAATAAGTGTCTTTTCTGGATCAGTTAAAGGACCATCGTAGACAGAATTTGCACCACCTCTTAAATAATATTTTCTAAAAAATTTAGGGTTAAATCCATATTTTAACAAAAATTTTTTGGTACCATTATTTTTAATAACATTTTTTTTTCTGGTAGTTGTCGAGCCAAAATGAAATACTTTGAATTTATCTAATGATTTGAAAATTCGCACATCATTGTTCCATAGTTTCATACAAAAGTCAGGATCAGAACCATCACCTGGATTAAACTCCTCACTAAAACCGCCAACGATAGACCATAATCTTTTGGAAATAAGATGTGGTGCCCAGTGAGACCCCTGTAGATCATTGTTTTTTTTGTCTAAACAGTATTTTTCAAAATTTTTAGGATTAAAATTCTTTGGAGTATATCCAGTATTGTAAGAAGTATTTAAAATTTTGGGATCACAGTTCGTACCAGATAAATAAAATAGATCATTTTCAAATTTTTTGATTTCATCTTCAAGAATTTTATCCCAGTTTTGACATAGGTACATATCATCATGAACATATAAAATATAATTTGTAGTTGCTTTTTCAGAAGCCATATTAATTGCAGAACACAAGCCTATATTAGAAATTGAGTGCGTGTGTTTGATATTATTTTTTTTAGCATAATCAAGTGTTCCATCGGAACCATCATTGATATGTAAAATTATTTCATGTTGATATGAAGAATTCTCTTCAATAGATTTTAAAGCTAATTTTAAATAATCAAAATTATTATAGGTTGGTATTAAAACAGAAAATTTTATCATATTAGAATTGATTTTTTCCCAAAGGACTTATCAATTATAAATTTAGTAATTTTCTGTTCATTAAACATCTTAAAATATTTTTTTTTACCATTTTTTGCTATTCTAATTCTTTCATTCTCATTTTTTTTATAAAATTTAATTTTATCAGCTAAGTCATCTATATTGTTGTAAAAAATAATTTCATTTTTATTAAAAAAATCGTCAAGTTCAGTCTTTTTATCTACAAATGTTAATAAACCATTACCAACTAGTGAAGCTATTCTATTACTTGAATAATATTTAGCTGGATTACCTCTACTTAGATTTAAACCCATTTTTGAATTTATAAGTGATTTATAAAATTCATTTCCCCAAATTGGATCTTTATTTTCAAAACCATAAAAATCATAATTTATATTTTCAATTTTATTAATTAAATTATTAAGAAAATTTATACGATTATCTGATTTCCCTTTTTTTAATACTCCTCTATTAACCCCATGGCTCATTGCATAAAATAAATCTTTGACTGGTTTCATTTTAAAAACATCAAAGCATTCAATATTTTTATCAACAGGAATAAAAATAAAATTAAATTTTTTCTCATCTATTCCTTGTTTTTTAAGTACGCTCGGATGTGTCGTAATAAAATTATAATCAACAAGATCAGAATACTGATTAATATTAGATATATTCTTTTTTGAATAATCTAGTCCTGGCATAACAGGATCTTCATTCCAATGAGATAAAACAAGATCTCTGTTTAACTCTTTAAATTTAAAGATTGTATTTTTTTCTAAATTATTTGTATGACCAAAGAAAACTAAGTCAGGACTATAATTCTTAAATGTATCAACAAGGTAATCTTGGAATTTTTTATTATTACTTGTAAATGATAATCCTCGACTTTGCTTAATAAAATCTCTATCACTTACTTCTAATACATCGTGACCATTTCTAATAAATCCGTTTGTAAATTTTTTTCCTAAAGAGATATTATATAATCTATGATTAAGTTTTTGCCCAGAGTTGTAGATATTGATGATCCTTAGATTATTTTTCTTAATTTTGAGATTTATGTTAAAAAAAAGAGAGTCTCTAATATTGTCAATTAAATTTGAATTTTCTTTAACAGTATGTAAAACATCTTTAAAACTATCTTTTTGAATTTTTTTTCTAATTTTTTTATTATTAATTAAATACTTAATCTTTTTATATAAATTCTTATCATCAAGTTTTTCTAATTTAATACAGTGACTAACAGTCTCTGGCAAACCTCCTCTATTAGAAATTATTGTTGCACATCCCCTTGAGCCAGACTCTAGAGCAGTTCTACCAAAAGGTTCTTCCCATCTTGATGGTACAACAGCTATTTGTGTTTTTTCTAGAATTTTAAGAACAGATTTGTGGGTTCTAAAACCTATTTCCATATGTCTTGCATGTTTTATGTGAGGTCTCTCTCGACTCTCATCTCCAATAGATAAAGCTGTCCATTCTTTAAACTCATTAAGAATCCTTAAAATTGCTCCCTTATAAATATCATATCCCTTTGATGTGTTTAATTTTCCAACAAAAGTAATCCATTTCTTCTTTTTTGGAAAATTTTTGATTTTATTAATACTTGGGTAAACAACTTCTGTTTTATTCAAAAGTTTTTGATCTAAACCAATAAAGTATCTTTTTTGAACCCATCTACTAACGAAAATTATTTTATCAACTTTGTTTAATAAATTTAGTCTCTCATTTTTGGATACTGAGCCTTTCATATTAAGAGGATCGTTATGAAAATATAAAATATATTTCTTATTAATATTTTTTTTTAAATAATCAAAAACCAGTGGCCTATTATGAATTTCAATCAAATCATATTTTATATCTTTAATTTTTTTAATAATCTTATTACAATAACGTATTGTTGAGCTTGAAAATTTAGATCCTAAATTATCAATATCAATATTCAGATAATTTTTGCTTAGATATTTTTTCCCTTTAGTATTTCCTATTACAAGAGTGTCTTTTTTATATCTTGAAAACTTTAGAAAGTCATAAACCCATATAGCAGCCGCTTGAGCTTTAAATTTAGTATAATTTTCTTTATAGGGTAATATAGTTAAAACTTTAGTTTGTTTAATCATGAAGTAAATTTTTTATAATTTCTTTTCTTTTTTTTTTATCTTTTTTAAGTTTATATTCATAAGACATGGCATCTTTTTTTGATAGAAATTTTCTTTTATAAATTAACTTCCAATTATACCCCTTAGTAGATTTAGCACCTTTATTTTCATTATGTTTTTTTAGTCTACTATTTATGTTTTTTGTATAACCAACATATGATTTTGAATAGGTGCCTCCTATTGTTTTTATCATATAAACATAATAAGGCATAAAAAAGTTTGGCGGTCCCTAGGGGAATCGAACCCCTCTTTCGAGGATGAAAACCACGTGTCCTAACCGATAGACGAAGGGACCGAAAAGCTGTTTTTTATTGTAAAAAGTCTTATTAATCAAGTTTTTTTGGTTAAAATTTATCTTCCTAAGAATTAAAAAAAAATCTACTTTATTTGAAATAAAAGCTGATATTCATTAATTAATATCTCAAAATTCTTAGAATCAAAAATTAAATCTCTAACCAAAGAGCCCTTGCCTCCATGTATACCGATTTTGATATTTTTTTTGAAATATTCTGAATTTTTTATGCCTTGAACCTTTTTTAAAATATCTAAATTTTTTGGAGTGTCATCTATTAAGATTAAGTCATGTTTGTTGAGTTTAGGTATAATTGCTAAATATTCTCTTAAACAATGAATCATTGATTCGACGGGTTTTTCCCAGTTTACATCCATAGAGTCTAAATATACCAACTTTTTATATTTTTCGAAATTAGATAAATTTAGCTCTTTGAGAAATTTTACTGAGTCTTGACAATACAAAAAAGTTTTGTTCGTTACCTTATTTTTTAAATCAAGCATCGGTTTGGCTCTTATATCTGTTGAATAAACATACCCACCCCATGAATTTACATAATTATCAAATAAAACTGTTGAATTAGTACCCCATGCACTACTTCCAGTTTCGATTATTATTAAGGATTTTTTGTTTCCTAATTCAAGAGCTTTTTTTAATGTTACAATGCAAGGGTGCTCAGGGTTGTCTTTAAAATGCTCTGAAATTAAACTATCTACTGAATAATATTTTTTTTTTTTATTCAATAAGCCAATATTAAATCTATTTCTATAAAATTTATTTTTTAATAAATTTATAATTTTTTTCATAAATTCTTTTTTTTGAGTAAAAATGTTTAAACTTTTTGAGTTAACTTAATATTTTTTCTTAATCCCAAAGATTTATGTGTAATTAAAGTTTCTGATGTAAAAATATCATTGTTTACTTCAATACCAGAAACCAAATCTCCTGTTGTAATTCCAGTCGCACAAAAAATTGAGTCTCCTGAAACTATTTCATTAATATCATATTTTTTGTTCAGATCTTCTATACCCATTTTTTTTGCTCTTAATTTATCTTCATCTGTTTCAAATAAAAATCTGCCCTGAAAATTACAGTCAAATGCATCTAAAGCTGACGCTGTAAGAACTCCTTCAGGACCACCTCCAATTCCTAAAAATATGTCAACTTCAAAAACATCATTTGTAACTAACAAAGCCCCAGATATATCGCCATCTGTTATAAATTTTATATTTACTTTTAACTCTCTTAATTGGTTAATAATATCTTTATGTCTTGGTCTATCCAATAAGCAAGCTGTAATATTTTCTGGGTTCTTATTTTTATAGTCAGCTAAATTTGAGATATTTTTTTTAACAGAATAATCTAAATCTATAACATTAGAATCTTTAATATTTGAAGCAATTTTATTCATATAAGTTTCTGGAGCATTAAATAAGTTACCCTTTTCTGCAACTGCTATTACTGACAAAGCACCTGGTAAATTATTAGCTGCAAAGTTTGTCCCCTCTAAAGGATCTACTGCTATGTCTAATTCTGGTCCATTTTTTGTGCCAACATTTTCACCAATATAAAGCATAGGAGCTTCATCCAATTCACCTTCACCAATTACTATTTTTCCATTCATGTCAATTTGATTTAATTGACTCCTCATACTATCAACAGCTGCTTTATCAGCTATTATTTTATCTTTTTTACCTACGTGGAAATATGAAGAAAGAGCAGCCCTTGTAGAAACTTGGAGAAATAGATTTTGAAATTTTTTTTCTAAAGACATTAACTCGTTGACTCTGCTACAATTTTTGTTTTTAATTTCGCCTCAAACTCGCTTAGTCGCTTCCAAACAGAAATAAGTTCCACTATCGTTGACCAACTTTTTACCAAATATTGAAGTGAACCCTCTACTCTACCAAATGCTCTAGTAATTTGTTGAACAAAACCTAATGTTATTGCACCAGTTACAATTGTTGGTGCTAAAGCTAAATATGGAACTATAACCATTCCTTGGAAATAACTCCATTTGACTGTGTTAAAATATAAATAATGAAAGTAAGATTTATAATGAATACCTCTAACTCTATTGTAAAGTTGCCCGATAGTCGGTGGTGCAGCTCTAATTGGATCATCCTCACCGTGAACAAGTTCTTTTCTGTAACCGGCTTCTTCTTTCTGAATATCATATTCAATACCTGGAAGTTTAATTCCAACAGCTGCTAATAATAATGTTCCTCCTAAGGCTGACAGTATTGCTACCCAAACTAAGGCATGATCAACTTCTCCAATCCAAGGTAATACATCTATTTGTTTTGAAAGGCCCCATAATATTGGAGTAAAAGCTATTAAAGTCATAACACTATCTAATAAACCTGTGCCTAAACCTTCCATTATTCTTGCAAATTTTAAAGTGTCTTCTTGAACTCTTTGAGACGCACCTTCAGTAAGTCGAGCATTTAACCATTGTTCATGATAATATTCAGCCATTGATGTTCTCCATCTAAAAACCCAGTGACTTGTAAAAAAACCTGTAAAGACAGCTATCAATATCCATAAAGCTGCTATTTTGGCAAAAGTAAAAAGATATCCTATAAATTCTCTCTCAGAGACTGAATTGGGTGTAGTAAGAGCCTTTTGTAATGTGTCGTAAAATTCACCAAACCATTCATTTATCTTAACATCTAATTGAACTTGGTACCAAGTAGAAACTAAAATAAATAGAGATCCAAGCACGCTCCATAAAAACCATTTTCTTTGAGTAAAAAACTTAAACATGGATTTATCCTAAAAAATTATCTGCATATGATTTTTTAGTAATTTTTCTTTTCTTAGGTTCTTTAATTTCATAATCTATTTTTTTCTTTTTAGCGTAATTTATTGCCAATTCTTTAGTGGAAAATTCTAATTTAAGCTCAGTGTAAGTATCATCAGAACTTTCCCAGCCCATTAAGGGGTTTTTTGTGGGATTATTAGTCTCAAATTCTAAAATCCATTTATTACTTTTTCCCATACCTGACTGCATTGCACTTTTATTTGGTATATATATTTTTGCTTTTTTCATAACACTGATGGTCGGAGTGGCAGGATTCGAACCTGCGACCCTCTGGTCCCAAACCAGATGCGCTACCAGGCTGCGCTACACTCCGAGTGAATTACTAATACAGTACTTATTAAATTTTTCAAAGTATAAAGATTATGAATTTAAGGTAATTTTGTTAGAATCTGATATATAAATACCATGATAATTGAATGCATTAAGTGTCCTAAAAAATTCGAGCTAAATTCAGATCTTATACCTTCGGAGGGCAGAACTATTCAATGTGGATCCTGTGGTCATATCTGGTTTTTTAAAAAGCAAAAAAAAGATTTCAATAAAGAAACTGTAAAAGAATACATTTCAGAAACCCCAAAATCAGAAACCCCAAAAAAAGATCCTAATATTAAAATAGATAAGATAGAAAAAATAGATAAAATAATTAATAAAAAGAACAAATCATTAGTAGAATATAAAAAATCAACTTTTACTTTCTTAAAATTTTTAAGGTATATTATTGTTTTTGTTTTATCTATTACTGGTTTGTTGCTAGTTTTGGATACATTCAAAATTCCTTTAAGTAATTTTTTTCCAGAACTTGAATTAATTTTATTTAACTTTTATGAAATATTTAAAGATATTTTCTTATTTTTTAAAGATTTGATTAAATAAACATGATAAATTATATTTCGAAACCTTTCAAATGGTTCTTTAAACTTGAAGCTGCAAGCGGTTTGGTGTTATTATTTGCAGCTATAATTGCTCTTTTAATCAGTAATTCAAATTTATCTGACTTATATTTTGAAACCTTAAATCAATATCTTTTTCTAGGAATTAATAATTTCGGAATTAAATTAAGTGTCTTACATTGGATTAATGACGCTTTAATGGCTATATTTTTTTTCTTTGTTACTTTAGAAATTAAAAGAGAATTTTTGCAAGGTGAACTTTCAAATATAAAGCAAGCTTTGTTACCTATTATAGGCGCTGTTGGCGGTATGTTGGTTCCAGCATTGGTCTATGTATATATAAATCTTGGTGATGCAGAAACTCTTAATGGTTGGGCTATACCTTCAGCGACTGATATTGCCTTTTCTCTTGGTGTTTTGTCTCTTCTTGGAAAAAGAGTTCCTTTATCTTTGAAAGTGTTTTTAACTGCTTTAGCAATTATTGATGATTTAGGAGCAATTTTAATAATAGCTTTGTTTTATTCTGGTGAACTAAGTATTAAATATTTATCTTTAATGTGTCTAGCTTTTATAATTTTATTAGTTTTAAATAAATTTAATATAAAAAGATTTTTACCTTATCTTATTGTTGGAATAATTTTATGGGATTTTACTCATAATTCAGGAATTCATGCAACTATTGCTGGCGTTTTATTGGCAATGACAATTCCTCACAGAAAAAAAGAAAAAGACTTTTCACTATTAATAAAGATTGAACATGCGATAAGTCCCTATGTTGCTTTCGGAATAATGCCTTTATTTGCATTTGCAAATGCTGGTGTTTCACTTGAAGGTTTATCTTTAAATTCTTTGTTGGATAAGGTCCCCCTTGGTATTGTTTTAGGATTATTCCTAGGCAAACAACTGGGTGTTTTCATATTTTCTTATGTATCTATAAAATTAAAGATAGCTCAAATGCCAAATGATACAAGTTGGTACAATTTTTATGGCGTAGGAGTTCTTACTGGAATTGGTTTCACTATGAGTTTGTTTGTAGGTAATTTAGCATTTGCTGAAAACATACAATATATGGATGGTGTAAAAATTGGAGTTTTAACTGGGTCGTTATTATCCACTTTATTTGGTTATTTTTTGATATTACTTACTCCAAATAAACCTAACAAATGAAAAGAATAATATTTATATTATCTATAATCATGTTTTTTTTTAAAACTTCAGCAAATGCAAACTATGAAAAAAAAATTTATGACTTCAGTATAGAAAGTATAACTGGTGAGACAATAAATTTTAGTGAATACAAAAATAAAGTTATCTTAATTGTGAATACAGCTAGTTATTGTGGTTTTACAAAACAATATAGTGAATTACAGAAGTTGTGGAATATCTATAAAGAGAAAGGTTTGATAGTCCTTGGTGTTCCATCCAACTCATTTAATCAAGAGAAAAATAACAATGCTGATATTAAAAAATTTTGTGAAGTAAATTTTAATATTAACTTTCCATTGACAACTATAACAGAAGTCAAAGGTAAAAATGCTCATGAAATTTTCAAATGGGCAAAAGAAAATCACGGCAAATCAGCTGTCCCTAAATGGAATTTTTATAAAATTTTGATTAATAAAGAAGGTAAGATAGAAGATACATTTTCATCAATGACAAAACCCATGTCTAAAAAAATGATTACTGAAATTGAAAAAATTTTAGAAATTGACAGTTAAACCATCATAAGCAGGTTCAATATTTTTTGGTAACATTCTTTTAAGCATTGAATAGTCTAAATCGGAATGAAGATTAGTAAGTATAGCTTTTTTAGGTTTAAATTTTTTAATCATAGATAATGATTTTTCTAAATTGAAGTGTGATGGATGATTTCTATACCACAAACAATCTATAATTAAGTATTTAAGATTTTTGAAATATTTAAAATCTTTTGAATGAATTTCACTTACATCACTAATATACGCTAGTTTTTTATCAATGATATAACATATAGCTTGAACTTTACCGTGTTTTACTTTGACAGCTTTTATTTTTTTTTGTTTTTTTAAATCTTCAATAAATAAATCTTTATTTATTTTATTTAATTTTAATATCGCAGGATATTCTTGATTATTTTTAGAAAAACAATATCCAAAAGTTTTTTTTAAATATTTAGCTGTGATATTATCAGAATATACATTAATTTGTTTTTTATTCTGAATGTAAAAGGTCCTTAGATCATTAATACCATGTGTTTGATCAGCATGCATATGTGAATAAATAACTTTATCGATTTTTTGTATTTTATTATTTAAAAGTTGTTGACGTAAATCTGGTGATGTATCAATTAAAATATTTTGATTAGAGGTTTTCAGTAAGGCAGAACATCGTGTTCTATAATTTTTTTTATTTTTTGGATCACAATTTCCAAAAAAACCGTCTGGCCTTGGTACACCCATCGAACTTCCACAACCAAGTATTATAAATTTCATGTAATTTTAATTAAAAAAAAGATTGTTAAAATTATCTGAAGTAATTTTGATAATTTCAGATTTTTCAATACCTTTAATTTCTGCAAGTTTTGTTGCTGTAAAATCTATAAATGATGGTTCATTTTTTTTTCCTCTGTTAGGGACTGGAGCCAAAAATGGACTATCAGTTTCGATTAGAATTTTATCTAAAGGAAGAAATTTAAATGTTTTTTGAAGTTCTGCAGAATTTTTAAAAGTAATAATTCCGCTAGCTGAAAAATAAGAATTAAATTCTAAAAGTTGTTCAGCAAATTTTTGTGATCCAGTAAAACAGTGCATCAAAATTTTAAGATTTTCTTTTTTGTAATCATTTAATATATCAAAAGTTTTTTCTTCAGCGTTCCTTGAATGAATTATTAATGGTATATTTGCTTTCAATGCAGCTTCAATGTGTATCTTGAAACTTTCTATTTGTTTATCTCTATCAGAATTATCGTAATAAAAATCAAGACCAGTTTCTCCTATTCCGATAATCTTTTTATTTTCATTCAAATTTTTTATAAAAAATTCTGAATTTATCTTATTTCTATCTGTTTCGTGCGGGTGTATTCCAATTGTGCCAAATATTATGTCGTCTTTATTTACAATTTCTTTTACTCTGGAAAAACTTTCAATTGATGTAGATATTGTTAACAATTTTTTAATACCAATTTCCTTTGATCGCTTTATAACATTTTTTAAATCACTGAATAATGGTTCGTGATCTAAGTGGCAATGTGAATCAATCATTTTCTTTCTCTTTTTCTATCTTGTTAAATAATATATCAATTTTATTTATACCACTTCCTTTTTTTAAAAATTCATTATTTCCAATAGTTTCAAAAACAACATCATTTTCTTTAAGATTGAAAATTTCTAGTGCTTTTAAAGATGATTGTGGAATAATTGGATAAAGTAAAAAAGTTATTTTTCTTACAATTTCAAGAGTAGTGTAAACAATTGTATTTAGTCTAATTATGTTATCTTTTTTTTTCCATGGTTCCTGATCATTAAAATATTTATTTGCTTCAAATAATCGACTCACAATATAATCAATATAATAATTAATATTTTGATTATCTATCTCAGATCTTAATCTATCTAAGTTTTGAGTATACTCATTTAAAATTTTTTTATCGTCATTCTCAAACTCAATTTCTTTTGGAATTTTGCTATCACAATTTTTAATAGTAAAAGCAGAAACACGCTGACATAAATTACCAAAATTGTTAGCTAGATCGCTATTAATGCAATCTTCTAGTCTTTCTTGAGAAATATTTCCGTCATTTCCAAAAGAAACCTCTTTTATTAAATAATATCTTAAAGGATCAAGACCATACTGTTTTATAATTTCTAGTGGATCTAAAATGTTTCCTTTTGATTTAGACATTTTTTCTTCGTTAGACAATATCCACCCGTGTCCGTAAACTTTTTTTGGAGGAACTATTTTTGCAGCTAAAAGAAATGCAGGCCAATATACTGCATGAAATCTTAATATATCTTTTCCAATAAGATGAATAGAAGCTGGCCAAAATTTTTTATATAATTCATTATTTTTATCAGGATAATTTAAAGCACTTATATAATTAGTGAGGGCATCTAACCATACATATATTACATGTTTATCATCATTAGGAACTTTTATTCCCCAAGAAAAACTTTTTCTACTAACTGATAAATCTTTTAATCCACTTTTAACAAAGCTAATTACCTCATTTCTTCTAGACGCTGGCGAAATAAAATCTGGATTTTGTTCATATAAATTTAGTAATGGTTTTTCCCATTTAGATAATCTAAAAAAATAAGACTCTTCGTCAACCCATTCAACAGGAGATTTTGAGGATATAGCAACTTTTTTGTTATCTAAATCCTCAATTTCATCCTCATTGTAAAAAGCTTCATCAGATACTGAATACCACCCAGAATATTTTGATAAATAAATATCGTCATTTTTTTTTAATTCTTCCCATAAATATTGAACTGATTTTTTGTGTCGTTCCTCAGTTGTTCTAATAAAATCTGTATTAGATAAATTTAAAGTCATTGATAAATCTTTAAAAGTTTTGCTTATTTGATCACAGAATAGTGATGGTTCTAAACCTTTGTTTTCAGCAGCTCTTTGTATTTTTAAACCATGTTCATCAGTACCAGTTAAAAAATGAACTTTATATCCATCTATTTTTTTAAATCTTGCAAAAAAATCTGCAATAATGCTTGAATACGCATGACCCATATGTGGTTTAGCTGATGGGTAATATATAGGCGTTGTAATATAAAAGTTTTTATCCATTTAATATTTTGTGTTTAAATTCAATAAATAATGATTCTTCATCTAAATTAAATTTTTTTGTATTTAATATTCTTTGCATAAAATAATTATACTTTTCATAAATATCTTTAGAAGTTGGTGTATTTAACTTAGTAAAATAAAATTCAATTAAATCATAAATAAAAAGTCTAATTCTGTTATCTTTCTTATAATGATTATTTTCTATTAAAGTATTCAAAAAAACATGAAGTTTCATATTTTTTAGATCATAATTATTTTCTTCTGCGAATTTGATTAAGTTGTAAATATTTCCTGGTGTAAAATAATAATTGATAATATCATTATTAATCTTATTCTTATGTTTATCTAGTAAGAGTTTATCAATAATTTCTAGATTTTCATTATTCGATAATGAAATCTTAAAATTAATACATCTAGATAATAGAGTTGGTAAAATTTTTTTATTATTGTTAATTAATATAAAATAAACATTTAAGGAAGGTTCTTCTAAAATTTTTAAGAGAGCATTAAGAGAATTAATATTTAGGAATTCGATATTATCTATCAATACAAATCTTGGCTTATCATTAAAAGAGGACTTATTTAAATTGGATATCAGTTCTCGTACTTGATTAATATCAATGCTTTTTTTTTCATCATTTATATCTAAAAGATAAAAATTTATATTTGATTTATTTAATATAGTTTTAAAGGATCGATTTTCTTGATCAATTTCGAAATTTTCTAAATCGTAGGTATATTTTTCATTTTTTGATAAAACGTAATTAATAAAATGATATGCAAGAGTTGATTTACCCTGCCCTTTTTGTCCACTTAATAGAATTTTATTTGGTAAATCATTGCTCTCATATAAGCGAATTAATTGATTGATAAATTTTTCCAAGCCAAATAATTTTTTTTGATTTATAGGGGATAGATCAATCATATTAGTTTATCTATTCTTTTAAATACAAGTGATAAATTGTGTTTTATATCTAAATTAGAGTCAATTATTTGATACCTTTTTTTATCTTTTTTAGATAATTTCAAAAAACCTCTCTGAACTTTTTTATAGAAATTATAATCAAATTTATCATATCGATTAAGTGATTTTCTTAATTTAAGCCTCTTATTTAGATTTTTTTTATTTACAATGTTTAGAAAAGTATAATCAACTTTGAAATTTTTTAATAAATATTGATTAATAACATTTATCAAATTCTTATTTACACCAAATCCATAATGTTGATATGCAATAGTTGAGTCAGTAAATCTATCAATAAGAATAATTTTTTTTCGAAAATTTTTTTTCAGAATAGATATATTTTCGCTTCTTGAGGCTAGATAAAGTAATAAATCAGTATTTCTATTAAATTTTGATTTTTTATTTAAAATTAATTTTCTTATTTTTTCAGAATTAATTGAACCTCCCGGTTCTCGAATTTTAATATGATCTATTTTTTTCTTTTTAAGATAATTTGATACTTTTGTGGAATGGTAACTTTTACCACTACCTTCTATTCCCTCAAAAACAATTACAGGTTTTTTATACATCACCCCAGATTAAATAATTCAAAGATTTCATTAATCTAGTGAAAATATTAACTTTTTTTATTTCTTTAGAGGCCAATAGATTATATTCACCTATCAAATCTTGATCATATACAACTTTCAACTTTCCAATAACTTGATTTTTGGTAATTGGAGCTTCTATAGGTCCTGTGTAATTTACAGATATTTTTAATAGTCTTTTTTGCGCTTTTTTTATTGTTTTATATATATCTTTATCAACGTAAACTTCTAATTGATTTTCTTTACCCAACCATACATCAACTTTATCAATTGGTTCATTTGCTTTTGCTATTTCAATCAAATCAAAATTTGTTAAACCGTATGTTAAAAGTTTCGAGCTTTCTCTTGATCTAGAATTTTTAGTTTCAAAGCCACTTCCTACTGCAACTAGTCTTCTGCCGTTTCTCACAAGTGAGGAAGCTAGAGAATATCTCTCAACTGCTAGATATCCAGTTTTAATTCCATCAACACCAAGATTTTTATATAAAAGAGGATTTCTATTTCCTTGAGTTATAGGGTCTCCTCCTGTTCTATCCCAGGTAAATTCTTTTTCACTAAACCAGGTATAGAGATTTGGATGTTCCTTTATTAAATAGTTTGACATTAATAATATATCTCTTACTGTTGAATAATTGTCAGGATCATTTATTCCTGATGAATTTGCAAAATTTGAATTTTCCATTCCAAGTTCTTTAGCTTTCATTGTCATCAAAATAGCAAATTCCTCTTCTGTGCCAGCAATACCTTCAGCAAGAGCTATGCATGCGTCATTACCTGAAGCAACAATAATTCCTTTTAAAAGATTTTCCACAGAAACTTCATCACCCACCATAATGAACATTGATGAATAACCTGCTGTTGATAACCTCCAAGCTTTTTCTGAAATTATAAATTTATCATTTAAATCTAAGTCACCAGATTTTATTAAATCAAAAGCTATTATTGCTGTCATAATTTTTGTCATGGATGCGGGATAAATTGATCTATCCGGTTCTTTTTCGTATAAAATTTCACCTGATAAAAAATCTTGAAGAATTGCTGTCCTTGCTTTTATTTCAATATTTGAAAAAGATAAGTTCGTGAAAAAAATTAACAGTAAATTTATAAGAAGAATTTTTTTAAACATTTTTAAGTATTTCTAAATTTTCAAAATTAAGAGATTTTATCTTTTCAAATGACTCTTTCAAACTTTTTATATCATCAAAAGGTCCTATTAAAACTCTATAATTTGTTTCTGATAACTTTTTAATAACTGCGTTTTTTAAGGAAGTTTCAGATTTGATTCTTGAGACCATTATTTTAGCAGTATCTCGATAGTAAAAATCAGCTATTTTAATTGAATATGAAAAATTTTCTTTAATAGCTTTATCTTTATTTGTTAATTTTTTATTGAGGTCATTAATTTGAATTCCATCAATTGGAGCCTTTTCTGCAACCTTTTTTTCTTCTTCAAAAGTTTTTGATTTTTTGGCAATGAATGTAGAGTCTTTTGAAATCAGAACTATTTCTAAATAAGGTTCTTTAAAATCCAATTCTAAATCTTCAGCTATTCTTTTAGATATTATAGAATTGTAAAAATCTGAAAATTCTTGTCTATTAGATAAAACTTTTGCTAATAAAGATTTACCATTTTTTGGATTTGTTATTTTAACTGTAGAATTTCTTTTTAAATATTTATGGTGAATTAATAAAGATCTATCATCAATTTTTTTGATTTTTTTAATATCATTTTCATAAATTAGCGCAAAACCTATATTTTTATATTTTTTTTCAACTTTAAATTTAGATTTATTCAATTCTTTTAAATTTTGCTCACAACTAATAAGAAAAATAGATAATAAGAAAATTAATAAAATTTTATAGTTCATTTTTAAATTTATCCTTTAAAGTGCAAACTGCTAAAGCAAATCTTAATGATCGATTCCACTGTAAAATAATTTCATAATTATCAAATACAATGAATGCAGGTTTTAAAGTATCAGCTCCAGGTATTATATCTTTATCAGGTGTTATGATTGCAACTTTATAATTTGATTTTAAAAAATCTAATTTATCAGGATTTTCGATATATTGTTTAAAAAAACTTATCTTTTTTTTATTAGTAAGTTTTTTTGCAGATACATTTAAATATTTTTTTGGAATGTTATTTTTTAGAGTAATTCTATAAAAACATGGTAAATTTTTTTTCCACCCAATTTTTTTTAAATAATTTGCAGCTGAAGCATAAGCATCTTCAGAATTTTTTAAATCTATATAATTATCATTATTAAAATCTATTGCATGATTTTTGATTGTTGAAGGCATGAACTGAAAAAAACCAAATGCTCCTGCCCAAGAACCATATAGTGTAAGATAATCAATTTGGTTTTGATCAATTAATTTTAATAATATTAATAATTCTTTTGTAAAGAATTCTGATCGTCTTTTGTCATAACTTAAAGTTGCTAAGGAGGACAGTATATCCATTTTTCCAACATACGTACCAAAATTTGTTTCAATACCCATCAAAGATAAAAGTAGTTCTTTTTCTATATTATATTTTTTTTCTACAAAATTTATTAATTCTGTGTTTTCTAAATAAAAATTAATACCTTTGCGGAGTTTTTTTGATGATGATCTTTTTGTGATATAAGTTTTTGTGTCTTCGTAAAATTCAGGTTGATATCTATCATATTTTATTACATTAGGTAAAAATTTAGTATTAGACATTACTAAATCAAAAGTCTTTTCTGAAATATTGTTTTCTAGAGCTCTTTTTTTGAAATTATTTTTCCATAGTTCAAAATTAATGTCATCATCAGCAAATACGTTTGAAAAAAGAAAAATTGAAATTAAAAAAAAATATTTAATTTTTTTCATAAAGATCATTCATATATATAACTACTGCAATCCAAATTAAAATAAAACTTACAAATTTAATTAATGAAAAATCTTCTCCATAATAAAAATAACCTAAAATGAACTGTAAAGTGGGTGTAATATAAAAAATCATTCCTGTAGGTCCTAATCCTATAATTTCAACTCCACGCACATAAAGAAATAAAGGAATCACAGTCATAGGACCAGCTAAAATTAAAAATAAACTTAGTCCAGGGTTAGATAAATTAAAATCGTTAAAACCATTTTGAGAAATTATATAAAAAACAAATAAAGCAAATGGAAATATATATAAGCTTTCAATTAATAATCCAATATCTGTATCAATTTCAATTTTTTTTCTTACTAAATTATAAAATGCCCAGCTAAAAGCAACTATAAGACCTACCCATGGTAGTGACTTTAAATTAAAAAAGATAAGAATGATTATAGATATTAAAACTAAAAAAATTGAAAAAAATCTTTTCTTATTTAATTCTTCTTTAAAGAAAATATAACCAAGCATAACGCTTATTATTGGCATAATAAAATAACCAAAACTTGCATCTATAATTCTCTCAGAAGCAACTGCATAAATCCATATTGACCAATTAATAAAAATTAGTAATCCTGAAATAAATAATGCTATTAATTTTTTTTTATCTTTAATTTCTTTTAAAAAAATTTTCCATTTTGAAAATGCTGTAGTTGTTATTAACAACATTACAGCTGTCCATAAACATCTATGAACAACCAATTCAACATGTCCTATAAAAGAAACATATTCAAAATATATAACTCCTATAAATCCCCACCAAAAAGATCCTAAAGAAGTTAAAAATAATCCTTTATTAAAATTAGGGCTCATAGATAATCAGTTGAACTAAGTAATTAATAGATTTAATAGACTATTTTATAGTTGAATTAAATATTTTTAAATATAAAAACCTTTCACAAGGAGAGATGGCTGAGCGGTTGAAAGCACCGGTCTTGAAATTCTAAGTAACCCCAACCCACTTTAAGACGATTCACATGCTTATCAAGTCATTGCTTACTTATTTAATTTCACCTTTTACGAAAAAAGCATCATTCTTGGCTCGCTTAAGCTACAAAACTAGAGACAAACTAGAGACAAATATTATTTATTAATTTTTTAAAATAGATTTTGCTCTTAAATAATCAATTGTTTGGATTAAGATTTTCTAGGAAGATTTTTGCAGCTTTTTCCCAAGAGAAATTTTTTGCAAATTCAAGACAATCTTGACGATTTATTTTTAATGCTTTCATTGCAGATTTTCTCAAATCGTGATCTAGAGTATCAATATTAGTTCCTCCTAATATATCTTTAGGTCCAGGTACAGGATAAGCAGCAACAGGTGTTCCGCAATTTAAAGACTCCAAAATAACTATACCAAAAGTGTCAGTTTTACTTGGAAATACAAAAACATCTGATGATGCAAAATGTGAAGCTAATTCTCCATTAGTTCTTTCACCTAAAAAAATATCTTTTGGAAATTTTTTTTTTAAATTTTTTAAATCAGGTCCTTTTCCAATAATAACTTTAGTACCTTCGAGATCCAAATCTAAAAAGGCTTTAATATTTTTTTCAACTGCAACCCTACCAACATATATCCATATAGGTCTTTTATAAGGTAAATTTTGTTTAACAGGATTTTTAAATGCGCCATGATTGCCTCCCCTAGTCCATGTTACCATTTTATTATTATCTATACCTAATGCTATTAGTTCCTCACGCATAGACTCTGTTGTAATTAAAATTTTTTCAGCTTTATTATGAAAATTACATAAAAATTTTTCTGACCACTTAGCTGGAATTATGGGCATATATAGTTTCATATATTTATCAAACCTGGTGTGAAAACTTGTGGTAAATTTCAGACCTTTTTTAATACAATGTCTTCTTGCCATGAAGCCAATGGGTCCTTCTGTTGCAATATGTATAGCATCAGGATTGATGGAATTAATCAAATTACTTACACGTGGCCACACATTTATAGACAATCTTATTTCGTTATATTTTGGCATTGGTACTGTAAAAAATTGTTGTGGAGTAAGATATTCAATAATGTGACCTTGTGATTTAAGTATCTCACCAGTTTGATGAAGTGTTCTTACAACACCGTTAACTTGAGGGTAATATGCATCAGTTACTATTAAAATTTTCATTCTTTAAGATGCTTCTTTTATGTAAGTAAACTTATCCTTATCTTTATCTTCTGAGATATATTCTTTTCTTTTGGTGTCCCAATAAATAATTTCAAAAGTTCCGTCATATTTTTCAGCCAAGGCTGTGCATGACTCTACCCAATCACCACAATTTAAATAATTTACTCCATTAAAATCTCTATCTTCAGCATGGTGTATGTGACCACAAATAATTCCATCAAATTTTTTTTTTTTCGCATAATTTGAAACCGTCTTTTCATATTCACCAATATATTTAACTGCATTTTTGACTTTATATTTTAAAAATTTTGCAAGTGACCAATATTCTTTACCTCTTAACTTCCTAAAAAAATTAATTATTACGTTTAGTTTTAACAATAAATTGTAGGCTATTGATCCAAGTTTAGATAACCATTTTGCATGTTTCATAACACCATCCCAAGCATCGCCATGAACTACAACATATTTTTTTCCTGAATTTGTTTTGTGAATAACTCTATTAACAAAATGGATATCTCCAAAATCCATTGGGATAAATTTTCTAAGTAATTCGTCATGATTTCCAATAATGTAAAATACTTTTGTGCCATGTCTCGATTTTCTCAATATTTTTTGAATGACATCATTGTGCGATTGTGGCCAATGAAAACTTTTTTGCATAGCCCAAATGTCGATGATATCACCAACCAAATAAAGATTTTCAGATCTTGTATATTTAAAAAACTCAAGAAGTTTATTAGCCTGACAACCTTTTGTCCCCAAATGCACGTCAGAAACAAATATACTTTTATATTTTAAAAGATTTAGCATTAACAAATCTATTTTTGTAACAATATTGTAACGTGAATCATTTATGTTTTCTGACATTCAATTATTAAGAATTTGTTAAAATTTTTTTAAAGAATTATGTATTTTTGTTTAATCTATAATCTCAATTCTTCTTCAGGAAGAAAATCAAAGTTCATAAATAAAATATTATCAAAATTAAAGGAAAGTAATTCAGTGGACTACTTCGAGACTAAAACAGTAGATCAAGCCAAAAAAATTTTAGAGGATTTTAGTCAAAAAAATTATGATCGACTAATAATAGCTGGTGGTGATGGATCTGTTTCTTTTGCAATTAATGAACTAATTAAAAATGATTTTAAATTTAAAGAAGATTTTGCAGTAGGTTATATTCCTGCTGGTACTGCTAATTTACTTCAGGCTGAATTATCAATGAATAAGAAGGTTGATGACATAGTAAATGTATTAATTTCAAATAATTATAAGCCTTCAAGCCTTGTAAAAATTAATGAAAATTACTTCCTTTTAATGGCAGGTATAGGATGGGATGCAAAAATTGTTCATTCAATTAATTCAAAAATAAAAAAGATTCTTGGTAAAATTATTTTTGGAATTAAAGGTTTTCAATATTTTATATTAATGAATAATAAAAAATTGAACGTTACCTTTGATGGAAAATTTTATCAAGCAGACTGGATTTTATCCTCAAACACTAAATATTATGCTGGACATCATATAATCAACAATACAAATATTTTTGAAAATGAATTGGTAACCTATATATTCAAAGATCTAACAAGATTAGGTTTGTTATATTCTATTTTTTTAATAATTATTAATGGCGACTTAAGTAAAAATAAGAATGTGATAACAACTTATTCTAAAAATATCACTATAAAAGGAAATGATTTAGTTCCGGTACAAATTGATGGAGATAATTTTGGTTTGCATAAAAGAATTCATTTAAATCTCTCAAATAAAAAAGTTAATTTTCTTATTCAATGAATATAATCTTTATAATTTTAATTAATACATTGTAAAAATCGTCAGATCCAGAAACTTGATTCAATGTAGCTAAGTAATAGGATTTTGTAGGATAACTAGAGACAAACTAGAGACAAATTAAACTTTTCAAAAAAAAATATCCTGTTTTTTTGTTGAATTTTAATATTTTACTTATAAAACCTTGCTCAAGGAGAGATGGCTGAGCGGTTGAAAGCACCGGTCTTGAAAACCGGCAAAGGGGCAACTCTTTCCTGGGTTCGAATCCCAGTCTCTCCGCCACATAAATCATTTTTTTAATGTAAAATTTTTAAATAATCTATTTACGTTATTATCTTCAAATATGTATCTGGTATTAGTGCCATTATAAAAACTATATAAATTATTATCATCAATTTCTAAAAGTTTTTCTAAGTCTTTTAAATTTTTTATATCAAATTTATCAATATGCATTTTTACAAAAGAACTCATTAATTTATCCATTTCTTTAGTGCCACGATATTGTGCTCTATAAATAATTTTCTTTTTTAATTCTTCTAAATTGATATTCATAATAAGAATATATTAGTTGAAAATGAATAATAATAGAAATTATAAATTTTTACTTTCTGATTTATCAAATTTAAAAGGTGTTGGCATTAAAACAGCAAAATTATTAAAGAAAAAAAATATAAATAATATTTTTGATTTATTATGGAAATTACCAAAATCATACACCGACCGAAGTTTTTCCTCAAAAATTGAGAATCTACGTATCGGTGAAAATCAAACGATAACCATAATTCCAAAAAAATATTCTTTTCCGAGAGTTAGAAATTTACCTAATAGGGTTTTGTGTAGTGACGATACGGGTGAAATTGAGTGTGTTTTTTTTAATAGTTATGAAGGTTATATTAAGAAAATTTTACCCTTAGGAAATGAGATAACTTTAAGTGGTAAAATTGGGAGATTTAGAAATAAATACCAGATAACAAATCCAAAATATGTTTCTCAAGATTCATCTTTAATAAAACAAAAACATAATACCTATTCATTAACTGATGGTATTTCTGAAAAAGTTTATAATAAGATAATAAAACAAATAATAAATGAATTACCAACATTAGAAGAATGGCATTCAAAAGATATTTTAAAAAAATTTGATAACATTACTTGGAATAAATCAATTATCGAATTACATAAGCCAGAAAATATAGGTGAATATAAAAAGAATTTTTATAAAAGACTTGCTTTTGATGAAATTTTTTCAACATTTATTGTGAATTCTGAAATTAGAAAAAAAATAAAAAAAATTAAAAAGATAAATAAAAATATAAATCAAATAAAACAAAATGAATTAATAGATATTTTAGATTTTTCTTTAACAAATGATCAAATCAAAGCTTTAAAAGAAATAAATACTGATCTTTCATCATCAACAAAAATGTTTAGGTTATTACAAGGAGATGTTGGTTCTGGAAAAACAATAGTATCTTTGTTAGCAGCATATAACACTATTAATTCAGGATTTCAGGTAGCTATGATGGCACCCACAGAAATTTTAGCAAAACAACATTTTGATTTAGCTAAAAAACTTTTTCCCACTAATCTTAATATTGAATTTGTTTCAGGTAAAACTGAATATAAAATTAGAAAAAAAATAATTGAAGATTTATCTTCAAACAAAATCAATATTATATTTGGAACACACGCCATCTTTCAAAAAAAAATAAATTTTAAAAACCTTGGACTTATCATAATTGATGAACAACATAAATTTGGTGTAAATCAAAGAAAAAAACTATCAGATAAAGGTGGAAATAATTGTGATGTATTATTAATGACCGCGACACCTATCCCCAGAACACTTACAATGACGATATATGGCGACATGGATCTTTCTATAATTCGTGAAAAACCAAAAGTAAGAAAACCAATAAAGACCTATAGTAAATTAGAAAATAAAATAAATGATATTATAGGATTTATTAAAAAAGAAATTAATTTAAATAATCAAATCTTTTGGGTGTGCCCCTTAATAGAAGAATCCAAAAAATTAGATCACTCATCAGCTGTCAAAAAATATGAGTATCTGAAAAAAATTTTCCCAAATGAAGTTTCTTTGATTCATGGAAAAACTGATAAAAATGAAAAAGAGACTATTCTAAAAAAATTTCAGAGCAACAAATTTAAAATACTAGTTTCAACAACTATCATTGAAGTTGGAATTGATTTTCCTAACGCAAACGTAATTATAATAGAAAATGCTAATAAGTTTGGATTATCTCAACTTCATCAATTAAGGGGACGTGTTGGAAGAGGTGCGAAAGAGTCTACTTGTATATTAATGTTTAAGTCTAATTTAAGTGAAAATGCAAAAAAAAGAATTAAAATATTAAAAAATTCAAATGATGGTTTTGTAATATCTGAAGAAGATATGAAAATTAGAGGTTTTGGTGATATTCTTGGATTTAAACAAAGTGGAATTAAGAATTTTAAATTAGCTGATCCTATTCATAATCAAGATCTTTTTTTATTAGCTGAAAAAGAAATGAAAAGAATTGAAAAATCAAATGAAGATTTAAAAAGGTTTAAACCTTTGATTAAACTATATGATAGAGCAGATATAATTAATGATATAGCTTAATTTTTACCAGAGGAAGTGCCTGCTGAAACGATAAACTTAGAAGCTTCCTCAAAAGACATATCTAAATGAATAACTTCATCAATAGGAAACATTAATAAAAAACCACTTGTTGGATTTGGTGTTGTTGGAACAAACACATTTAATAATTTTTTTCCAGTTTTTGTTGCCATTTCACCTTTATTTTCTTTTGTAGCAAAACCTACTGCCCAAACACCTTTTCTAGGATACTCAACTAAAACAACACTTTTTCTATCATTATCTTTATTTGAGAATGACTCGGTCATTTGCAAAATTGCTGAATAAATTGTTCTTAAAAAAGGAATTCTTTTAAACAAGTCATCAATCAATTTAAGAATTTTCTTACCTAAAAAAGATAGTGATAAACCCCCAACAAATGTGATAAACAAGATTGAAAGTAATATTTCTATTCCTGGTATAGCGTAAGGTAAATAATTATTAGGATTTATATTTTCAGGAATGATATTTGAAGATATGCCTACTATGAACTTAGTTAAATACAAAGTAAACCCAATGGGTATCAGTACCACAACGCCAGTAATGAAGTAGTTTCTTAAGATTAATGTAAGTGATTTTTTTTTCTTATCTTTTGCCATTATATCAATTAAAACTTGAATAAATAACAAAACATATAGCAATAATAAAGAGGACTAATAATATTTTATTATTTAGATTCATATTATAATATAATATCAATGTTAAAGTTAAATGAATAGAAGAAAATTTTTATCATATATAGGTTGTGGATGTTGTGGATTTATACTTAATTCATGCTCTACAGCACCAATTACAGAAAGAAAACAATTAAAAATAATATCAGAATCTAAATTAAATGCTCAGGCAGCTCAAATTTATGAGAAAATAAAAGAAAAAGAGAAAATGAGCGATGATATCAAAACACTAAACGAAATAAAAGAAATTGGAAAAAAAATAGAAAACTCTATTGGAGAATATTTTTATAAATCCAAAATAGAAGATCCAACAATTAACTTTGACTGGGAATATATTTTAATTGATAATAAGAAAATAAGAAATGCTTGGTGTATGCCAGGTGGTAAGATTGCTGTCTACACCGGTATACTTGATGTAACTAAAAATTCAGATGGATTAGCAGCTGTGATGGGACATGAGATTGCTCATGCTGTTGCAAAACATTCTGTGGAACGAGCAAGTCGTGGTGTTTTAGTTAATACTGGTACACAAATATTTGATATTTTAAGCGGTGGTAAATTATCACAAATTAATAGAACAACTGGTATGAATACTGTAGGAATGCTGTCACAATTAGGCATTATGAATCCATTTAACCGAAAACAAGAAAGTGAAGCAGATTTTTTAGGTATGATTTTTTCATCATTATCTGGATACGATATAAGAGAGACAGTTAAAATTTGGGAAAGAATGAAAAAATTAAACAAGGGTAAAACTCAACCAGAATTTATGAGCACCCATCCTTCAGCTGAAAATAGAATTAAAAAAATTAATGAATGGACAAATCAAATAATTTTAGAATATCCACCAATTAAATCATCTTAGAGATAATTGGTGAGCCGTGATGGACTCGAACCATCGACCCATTCCTTAAAAGGGAATTGCTCTACCAACTGAGCTAACGGCCCACATTCATAATGAATGACTTTGTATATATAGATTTATAGAAATAATTCAAATATCAATTAATGAGACAAATAGTTTCTTCTCTACAACTTATCAATGTATTTATTGTGAAAATCGTCAAATGTTCCATTTTTAATATTTTCTCTTATTTCAAACATTAATTCTTGATAAAAATTAATATTGTTAAGCGTAAGTATCATAGACCCTAGAATTTCATTGGTATTAAATAAATGGTTTAAATAATTTTTTGAATATTTATTGAGATTAAAATTTTTACAATTTTCATCGAGAGGACTATCATCATTTTGATATTTGTTATTTTTTATATTTACTCTGCCATTCCAAGTAAAAGCTAAACCTGTTCTGCCCGATCTTGTTGGCATTACACAATCAAACATATCTATACCTCTTTTTACTGCTCCTAAAATATCTGAAGGTGTACCTACACCCATTAAATAATGAGGTTTTTCTGTAGGTAGTTCATCCTTAAGATTATCTAAGACTGAATACATTTCATCTTGTGTTTCACCTACTGCTAAACCACCGACAGCATAACCATCAAAATTAATTTTCATTAATTCGTTTAAAGATCTGCTTCGAAGATCTTTAAAAAGGCCTCCTTGAATAATTCCAAAAAGTGCTTTATGAGGATTGTGACCAAATGCTTTTTTAGATCTTTTTGCCCAGTATAATGATAACTCCATTGACTTTTTTATTAGATTATAATCTTCTGTTTTTTTTGGACATTCATCCATAATCATCACAATGTCAGAATTTAACTCTAGTTGTATTTTTATACTTTCCTCAGGGCTAAGACAAAATTTTTTTCCATCTACATGAGAATTAAAAATCGCTCCTTTTTCACGATCAATTTCATTTAATTTTGATAGCGACATTACTTGAAAACCTCCAGAGTCAGTCAATATTGGTAAATCACAATTCATAAATTTATGTAATCCTCCTGCTCTTTTAATTCTATCCACGCCTGGACGGATCATTAAATGATATGTATTACCTAAAATTATTTGTGAGCCTGTTTTTTTTATATCATCAATAGTACAAGCTTTTACTGTAGCTTGTGTGCCTACTGGCATAAAAGCTGGGGTACTGATATTTCCTCTATGAGTTTCGATTAAACCTGTTCTTGCAAATTTATCTTTTTTTAAAACTTTAAAGGCAAAGTTTTTTAATGCCATTTTAAGTTATTGAGATTTAAAACTTATAATCTTATCAGGATCTAATACAGCTCCATTATTATTTTCATCGCCTCTTTTTATTTTATCAACAAATTCCATGCCTTCAATAACTTTACCGAAAACAGTGTACTGATTATCTAAAAAAGGCGCAGGCTTAAAACAAATAAAGAACTGACTGTTAGCACTATCAGGATCAGATGATCTTGCCATTGACAATGTTCCTCTGTCGTGTGGTAAATTATTAAATTCTTGTTTCAAATCAGGTAGATCTGATCCACCCATGCCAGCCATTCGTAAATTAAATTCCTTAGAGTTAGAATTACCAAATTTTACATCACCAGTTTGTGCCATAAATCCATCAATAACTCGATGAAAAACTACATTGTCATATTTTCCTGCATTTGCAAGATCCTTTATTCTTTTTACATGATTTGGTGCAACATCTTCAAATAATTCTATTTTGACTTCACCATCTTTTAATTTCAATATCATAATATTCTCCTCTGCTATTGTTAGGTTAGTAAATAAAAAAAAAATAATTGATAAATTGATTAAATATTTATTCATATTTTTCTTTTAATGATTTAATTGTGCTTTTAGTTGTAAATTTCTTTATATCTCCTCTTAATTTTACAATTTCTTTTACAAATTTTGAAGAAATAATTTGATTTTCAATATCTGACATTAAAAATAGAGTTTCTATATTATTATTTAATTTTCTATTCATACCAGCTAACTGGAATTCATATTCAAAATCAGAGACAGCCCTCAAGCCTCTTAAGATAATATTTGATTTATATTTTTTACATAAATCTGTTGTAAGAGATGTAAATGATATAACTTCAATCTTTTTTTTATCTAATTTTAGATCATGAAATAATGCTTTTTTTACAATTTCTATTCTTTCATTTGAACTAAAAAGATATTTCTTATTTTCGCCATTTGAAATTGCTACAACTAATTTATTAAATAATTTTAAACCTTTTTTAATTACATCTATATGACCGAAAGTAATTGGATCAAATGTGCCTGGATAAATAGCAACTTTATTCATTAGACTAAGTTATCATCAATTTTATCCGCTGAAACTACTTTTTCTTCTCCTGTTAATTTTATAATTCTCACACCTTGTGTGTTTCTACCTGCAGTTCTTATTTCTTTAACAGCTACTCTAATAACTCTACCTTTATTCGTTGAAATCAATATTTCATCACCTTCAAAAACAGGAAAAGATGATGAAATATTTCCATTTCTTGGAGAATTTATAATTCCAATGATCCCCTTCCCACCACGATTTGTTACTCTATAGTCAAAATGAGAAGTTTTTTTACCATAGCCATTCTCAGTGATAGAGAGAATAAATTTCTCTTTAGCTTTTATTTCAGATTTTGAATCTTTGTCTTTTTTTCCATTTTTAAGGTTCTTGTCATTATCTATGATTGACAAAGATACTATCTCATCATTTGGAGCTAATTCAATACCCTTAATACCTTTGGAAGATCGTCCTTTGAAAATCCTCAATTTTTTGGATTCAAATCGAATACATTTACCCAATTTAGTACTCAATATAATATCTTGGTCATCTTTACAAATTTTTACGCCTACAATTTTATCATTTGTATCTAATTTCATTGCTATTTTGCCTGTTGAATTAATTGATGAAAAATCCTCTAAGCTATTTTTTCTTATTTTACCTTTAGCTGTTGCAAATACGATTTGATAATTTTTAAATTCAGACTCATCATCAGGAAAAGGCATTATAGAACTAATTGATTGGTGATTTTTTAAAGGTAAAATATTGAATAAAGATTTACCTTTGGAAGCTGCTGTTCCTTCTGGAATTTTCCATGCTTTTATTCTGTATACTAATCCTTCAGTAGAAAAGAATAAAACTGATGTATGTGTATTAACTGAAAGAGTTTGAACAACAGAGTCTTCGTTTCTTGTTGTAATTCCAGTTTTTCCTTTTCCTCCTCTTTTTTGAGTCTTAACGCTATTTAATGATCCTCTTTTAATATATCCTTGTAAAGTTATTGTGATTAAAACAGATTGTTTTTGAATAGTTTCCTCAATGTCATAATTTAAAACTGCATCAATAATTTTAGTTCTTCTAGGTAATGAATATTTCTCCTTAATATTCTCTAATTCTTCACTAATTACTTTTTGCAATTCTTTTTTTGACGAAATAATTTTTTTGTATTTAGCAATTAATTCAGCAAGTTTTTTGATTTCACTTTCAATTTCATTTATCCCCAAGGCAGTTAATTTTTGTAATCTTAATTCCAAAATTGCTACAACTTGTTGGTCTGTAAGAATATATGATCCTTTAATTTTTTTAGTTTCAATTAATGAAATCATTTTTTGTGATTTACTAATTTTCCATTTTGTTTTTAAAAGTAATTGTTTGGCCTCTTCTGGTGTCTTTGAACTTCTTATAATCTTGATTATCTTATCTAGGTTTTCAACTGAAACAGATAGGCCAAGTAATATATGTGCTCTCTCCTCAGCTTTTTGTAAATCAAATTTTGTTTTCTTAAGAACAACATCTTCTCTAAATGTTAAAAAGTTAGTTAAAAATTCTTTCAGATTACAAGTTTGTGGCTTTCCATCAACTATAGCTAATGTATTAAAACCAAAAGAACTCTCAATTTGTGTATTTTTATATAATTGTCTTTTAACAGTTTCTGGTTCAACACCATTTCTTAAATCAATCGAGACTCTTATACCTTCTCTATTAGATTCATCTCTAATATCCTTAATTCCTTCAATCTTTTTTTCTCTAACCAATTGAGCTATTCTCTCGTTTAAAACTGATTTGTTTACTTGATATGGAATAGAAGTTATTACAAGTCTTTCTCTTCCATTCCTTAAACTTTCAATAGATATTTCACCTCTAATTTTAAATGAACCTCTACCTTTATTATATCCTTGTTTAATTATATCTTTTCCAATTATAATGCCGCCAGTAGGAAAATCTGGGCCAGGAATATGTTTCATCAATTCTTTTATCTTAATGTCTTTGTTATTTATTAAAGCTAATGTTCCATTAATTACTTCACCTAAATTATGTGGGGGTATGCTAGTTGCCATTCCAACTGCTATACCTCCAGCTCCATTAACCAGTAAATTTGGAAATTGAGCAGGCAGAACTGAGGGTTCTTTTTCAGTTTCATCATAATTATTTTTAAAATCAATAGTATTTTTTTCAATATCATCAATTAAATATTGTGATACTTTCGACAATCTAGTTTCTGTATATCTCATTGCAGCAGCAGGATCTCCGTCAATAGAACCAAAATTCCCTTGACCATCTACAAGGGGTAAACTCATCGAAAAATCTTGAATCATCCTGACTAATGCATCATAAACAGATTGATCACCATGTGGATGATATTTACCAATTACGTCTCCTACAATTCTAGCTGATTTTCTAAATTGTTTTGACCAATCATAGCCACCTTTATACATCGCATACAATATTCTTCTATGAACAGGTTTTAATCCGTCTCTTATATCAGGAAGTGCTCGACTAACTATTACACTCATTGCATAAGAAAGATAAGATGAGCTCATCTCATCATGCATTGAAATCAATTTAATATTTTTTCCGTCAGGTAATTCAGTTTTTTGCATAGATGTTAGAAAGGAATTTCATCATCCATATCATTAGGTATTTGTGATATGTCATCGTTATTAGAAGATTGATTGTCATTTGCAATACCACCACCGGAATTACCACCACCCAACATTGTAAGTGAGGAATTATAGCCTTGAATAACAATTTCAGTTGAATACTTATCTTTGCCTGATTGTTCGTCTTTCCATTTTCTTGTGGTTAATTGTCCCTCGACATAAATTTGAGCACCTTTTTTCAAATATTGTTTTACAACATTTACTAACCCCTCATTAAATACAACTATACGGTGCCATTCTGTTTTTTCTTTTTTTTCACCTGTATTTTTGTCTTTCCATGATTGACTTGTTGCAAGACTAAGTCTTGCTACACTCTTCCCATTTACCATCTGTTTGATTTCTGGGTCTGCGCCCAAACGACCAATTAAAAGTACTTTATTTAAACTTCCAGCCATAATATTTTAATAATTGTTAAATTAATTAATTAGAATTATATCACAATTTACTCTGAATATTAATTTTATTAAGTCAAAGCAACAAAAATTATGATTAAAAAGATAGTTATTAAGGGAGCTAAAGAACACAATTTAAAGAATATTTCTTTGGAAATACCAAAAGATAAATTTGTAGTGATAACAGGCTTATCTGGATCAGGAAAATCATCTTTAGCTTTTGATACTATATATGCTGAGGGTCAACGAAGATATGTTGAAAGTTTATCAGCTTATGCAAGACAGTTTCTGGATAAAATGAAAAAACCTAAAGTTGATTTAATAGAAGGTTTGAGCCCAGCAATTTCGATTGAACAAAAGAATACTTCAAAAAATCCCAGATCTACTGTCGCTACAGTAACAGAAATTTATGATTATATGAGAGTTCTTTATGCTCGAGCAGGAATACCTTATTCTCCTTTTACTGGCAAACGAATTGAGTCTCAAACTATATCTCAAATTGTTGACAAGATAAAAAAATTGCCGAAAAAATCTACAATTTATTTATATGCACCTGTGGTAAGAGGTAGAAAAGGTGAATATAAAAAAGATATTTTAAGTTATAAAAAAAGAGGTTTTAGAAAAATAAAGATTGATAATATTTTGTATGATATTGAAAAAATTCCTGAGCTTAATAAAAAGATAAAACACGATATTTCAATTCTTGTAGATAGAATTGTTTTAAATTCTTCCTTAGGAAATAGGTTGGCTGAAAGCATTGAAACATCAATTAATCTTTCAAATGGGCTTTTATTTGTTGAATATGAAGATGAAACATTGCCCAAAAAATTTAGAAAATTAGAAAAATTAATATTTTCTACAAAATTTGCGTGTCCAGAGAGTGGTTTTACAATTGAAGAGATTGAGCCACGGCTTTTTTCTTTTAATAGTCCTTTTGGTGCCTGTGAGGAATGTGAGGGAATTGGCATTAAACTTAATGTAGATCCTAATTTAGTTGTACCTAATGAAAAAAAAAGTATTTCTGATGGTGCTATTGAACCATGGGCGAAAACTACAACATTATATTATGCTCAAACATTAGCATCTTTAGCAAAACACTATGGTTTTTCTCTAAATGATAAATGGTCAAAACTTTCAAAAAAGATTAAAGATATTATTTTATATGGTTCTGATGATGAAGAAATTAAGTTTTCTTATGATGATGGTTATGAAAAATATTCACACAAAAAAACTTTCGAAGGTGTAATAAATAATTTAGAAAGAAGATATTTAGAAACCGATAGTGATTGGAAAAGAGAGGAAATATCACAATATCAATCTGATACTAACTGTGAAAGATGCAATGGTCATAGACTTAAAGATGAGGCATTATGCGTTAAAATTGATGGTTTAAACATAAGTGAAGTTGCAGAAAAATCTATTTATGATGCTGCTATTTGGTTTGAAAATCTTAAAAAGACTCTTGATCAAAGACAAATAAAAATAGCTGAACATATTTTAAAAGAAATAAATGAAAGATTAAATTTTTTACTTAATGTCGGTCTAGATTATTTGACACTATCAAGAGAGTCTGGAACTTTATCTGGTGGAGAAGCCCAACGTATCAGATTAGCTTCACAAATTGGATCAGGATTAACTGGTGTTTTATATGTTTTAGATGAACCATCCATTGGTCTTCATCAAAAAGATAATGTTAAACTTATTAATGCATTAAAAAGATTACGTGACTTGGGAAACACTGTAATAGTTGTAGAACACGATACTGAGACAATGGAAAATGCTGACCATATAATTGATCTTGGACCTGAAGCAGGTAACAAAGGTGGTGAAGTTGTTGCTCAAGGATCAATTAAGGAAATAATTAAAAATGAAGAGAGTATAACAGGTAAATATCTTTCAAATAGATTTAAAATTAATGTCCCACCAAAAAGACGTCTTGCTAAAAATGGTAGATTTCTAGAAATTACTGGCGCAACTGGAAATAATTTAGATAATGTAAACTTAAAAATACCTTTAGGAAGTTTGACTTGTGTAACTGGAGTCTCTGGAAGTGGAAAGTCTACTCTTATATTACAAACTTTATATAACGCTTTAAATCTTACATTAAATAATAATAAGTCCAGAAAAATTCCTAAACCATTTAAAGGTTTTAAAGGAACAGAATTAGTTGATAAAATTATTGATATAGATCAATCACCTATTGGAAGAACTCCTCGATCCAATCCAGCAACATACACAGGTGCTTTTGGACCTATCAGAGATTGGTTTACTGGCTTACCTGAGTCAAAATCTAGAGGCTATAAACCAGGAAGATTTTCATTCAATGTAAAAGGTGGAAGATGTGAAGCTTGTGAAGGTGATGGTGTTATTACTTACGAAATGCATTTTCTTCCCGATGTTTATATTCAATGTGATGAATGTAAGGGCACAAGATATAATAGAGAGACTCTTGAAATAAAATTTAAGGATAAAAGTATAGCTGACGTGTTGAATATGACAGTTGATGAAGGCTGTGAATATTTTGAAAATATTTCAAATATAAAAACTAAATTACTAACATTAAAAAAAGTTGGTTTGGGATATATAAAGATAGGTCAACAAGCCACAACATTATCAGGTGGTGAAGCTCAAAGAATAAAACTAGCAAAAGAGCTTTCAAAAAGATCGACAGGAAGAACTATATATATCTTAGATGAACCAACAACAGGATTACATCAACACGATATTAAGAAATTATTGGAAATTCTTCATACTTTTGTAGCTTTAGGAAATACTGTGGTTGTTATTGAACATAACTTAGATGTAATAAAAACAGCAGATTATATTGTCGATATGGGTCCTGAAGGTGGTATAAAAGGTGGTAAAATTATCGCAGAGGGAAAACCTGAAGATATATGCAAAATTGACAAAAGTTACACAGGAAAATTCTTAAAACCTCTTTTGGTATAAAAAAAATTTTTATATTAAGAAAATTTAGTATATAACAATAGTATGAGTAATTTACTTTCATCGTTGTCAAAGACTGTACATGCTTCGTTAGCTTTAGCTATCATACTATTTCTTGGATTATTTTATCATAATGATGGTTTTAGCTTTGATACACTTTTTTGGAGTTGGATTGCTAGATATACACATGTGGTAGTTGCTATTATGTGGATTGGATTACTCTGGTATTTTAATTTTGTTCAAATTCCTAATATGGGAAAAATACCTGATGAACAAAAACCAGCTATTGGAAAAGTGATAGCACCTGCTGCCCTATTCTATTTCAGATGGGCCGCTGCATTAACAGTGTTATCTGGGTTAATACTTGCTGGTTTAAATGGATATTTGCATGATGCGATGACTTTAAGCGTTGGATCAGGTATACCTAAACATACTGCTATAGGTATTGGAATGTGGTTAGGTTTAATCATGGCTTTCAATGTATGGTTTGTAATTTGGCCAAATCAAAAAAGAGCTTTAGGTATAGTTGAATGTGATCCAGAATTAAAAGCTAAATCAGCAAAAACCGCAATGATCTTTTCAAGAACAAATACATTGTTGTCTTTACCAATGCTGCTTACAATGGTCGTGGCTCAAAATTTATATTAATTTTTATCATCTTCTCTCAGGACAGTTTTTTGTGATACCCTAAGTCTTACCAGAACTGTATTTGCAATATATATTGATGAATAAGTTCCAAAAATTACACCAAATATCATTGCTAAAGAAAAACCTTTCAAGATTTCACCACCGAAGAAAAATATTGATAATAAAGCCAATAATGTTGTTATTGAAGTAATTAAAGTTCTTGATAAAGTTTCATTAATAGAAATATTTGTTAATTCAAAAATTTTAATATCTGAATATTTTCTTAGATTTTCTCGTACCCTGTCAAAAATTACAACAGTATCGTTCATTGAATAGCCAACAATAGTTAATACAGCTGCAATTATAGATAAATTAATTTCTAGACCTAATAAAGAAAATAAACCTAAAGTTACTATAACATCATGAAATAAAGCCAATATAGCACCGAGACTAAATTGCCATTCAAACCTAATCCAAATGTATATTAGCATTAATGCCAATGCTACTGATATTGCAATTATACCAGATCTTAAAAGCTCTGCACTTACTTTAGGTCCAACATTTTCAACTCTTCTAAAATCAAAATTATTTCCAAAAGATTTATCCAAATTTATTTTAATATCTTCAATTATGTTTTTATCTTTGTTATTTTCGAATTTTATTAAAAAATCGGTATCATTACCAAAATTTTTTACAGAAACATCACCTAAATCTATTTCATTTAAATTGTCTCTTAAAGAGGAAATATTAATTTTTTTATCGGTCGATCTAAGTTCTATTAAAGTTCCACCTTTAAAATCTATTCCAAAATTTAAACCTTTGAATATCAATAATGCTAATGAAATAACTACTAAAAATATAGAAAGAATATTAAACTTATTATAATATCTGTTAAACGCTATCATTATATTAATCCATCCTTTTCTTTATTTCGTGACACATATAACACAGTAAGTAACCTAGCTATAAAATATACAGAAAATAAAGTAGTAAAAATACCAATTCCTAAAGTTAAAGAAAAACCTTTAATTGGCCCTGAGCCCATGAAAAATAAAATAATTGCGGCTAATAATGTTGTAATATTTGCATCAAGAATAGCAGTTCTAGATTTAGTGTAACCACTGTCAAATGCTATTAGATTATTTTTTTCAGATCTTAATTCTTCTCTAATTCTTTCAAATATAAGTACATTTGCATCCACTGCCATACCAACTGTTAAAATTATTCCTGCTATGCCTGGTAGTGTTAAAGTAGCTTCAAATATTGTTAAGACACCTATTAATAAGAATAGATTAATTATTAATGTGAAATTAGTTATTAAACCAAAAATTTTATATTTTATAAAAATAAATAATATTACTAGTATAAAACCAATGATTAAAGCTATGATACCTGCTTTAATTGAATCTTTTCCTAAATCTGGTCCAACAGTTCTCTCTTCAATAATATTAAGTGGTGCTGGCAATGCTCCAGATCTTAGTAATAAAGCAAGATCTGTAGCAGACTGAAATGTAAAACCTCCACTAATTTGACCAGAACCACTTGCAATAGTATCTCTTATAACGGGTGCACTTATAATTTTACCATCTAAAACTATAGCTAATTGTTTTCCTATGCCTGTTGATGTAGCTTTTCCAAATCTCTTTGCTCCAACTCTATCTAGTGTAAAAGATACAACAGTTTCATTTGTTTCGCTATTCATTCTTGGTTGAGCATCTAAAAGATTGTCCCCACTAAGAATTATTCTTTTACTAACGTTAGAGACTTCATCATTATCTTGATATTTTAATTTTTCACTACCAAATGAATCTTCATTTTCACTAGTTACAAATCTAAATGTTAAATTTGCTGTTTTTCCCAGTAAAGTTTTAATTCGCATTGGATCATCAAGACCTGGCAATTCTACTAGAATTCTATCATTTCCCCGCTTTAAAATATTTGGCTCATTTGTTCCAATTTCATCAATTCTTCTTCTTACTATTTCCAAAGCTTGATCTTGTGATGAATTTTTTAATTCTACAATTCCTTGTTTAGAAAAATTTACAACAAATGAATCATTTTGTTCTTTAATTTCTAATTGATGAGATTTAAATCTAGGATAGTAAGGATTTATATTACTATTTTCATCATTGAACTCATCTAAAATGGTTTGTTTAAAGCTATCATCAACAGAAAAAGATAAGTTCTGATTAATAAGTCTAAGATTTTTTATTTTTATATTTTTTTCTTTAAAATAATTTTTTAATGTAAGAGTTAAATTTTGTAATTTTTGTTCTATAACAGGATTATTATCAATTTCTAATAATAGATACGAACCACCTTGAAGATCTAAGCCAAGATTTATTTTCTTGTTAAATAAACTGCTATCATTATCATTTAAAAGGTTTGAAGATGCAATTAATACAAAAAAAAGCGAAATTAAAGAAATAAATATTATTCTTAATTTCGAAAAGTATAACACTTTATTTAAATATTATTTCTTAACTTCTTGAGAATTCATTAAACTTTGAACACCAGTACCTCTGATAACTTCAACTGTAACGTTTTCAGCTATCTCTACCTCGATTTTATCGTTATCAATAACTCTTGTTATAGTTCCAGTGATACCTCCTGAAGTGACAACCTTATCACCTTTTTTCAAACCCTCTACCATTGCTTTATGTTCTTTTACTTTTTTTTGTTGTGGTCTTATTAAGAAAAAATAAAAAATAACAAATATTAAAATTAACGGTATAAATTGACCAATTCCTGAACTTTCCATAAAACTCCTTAATTAAAAAAGAATATTTATACTATCTACAGGATTAAAACAACTTTAATTCAGTGAAATTTTTTCCAAATTGTTCATATAAGGTCTCAATACTTTTGGAATTGAAATTGAGCCATCTTTTTTTTGATAATTTTCTAAAATTGCAATAAGAGTTCTTCCTACAGCTAAACCACTTCCGTTAAGAGTACCTGTGTATTTTGTTTCTTTATTTGTATCTTTATATCGTGTTTTCATTCTAACAGATTGAAAAGTCGAACAAGAGGAACAAGATGAAATTTCCCTATATTTAGCTTCTGAAGGCAACCATACTTCAATATCATAGGTTTTTTCTGCACTAAATCCCATATCTCCACTGCATAGAATTACTTTACGATAAGGTAACTCTAGAAGATCCAAAATCCCTGTTGCACAATTGGTCATTCTTTCTAATTCTTCTAGGCATTTACCATCTTCAACAATACTTACCATTTCAACTTTATAAAATTGATGTTGTCTAATCATTCCTTTGGTATCTTTTCCATAACTACCTGCTTCTTTTCTAAAACAAGGGGTTGAAGCAACAAATCTCATTGGTAAATCTTTTAGGTTTACAATCTTATCCTTAACAATATTAGTCAAAATAACTTCAGCTGTCGGTATTAAAAACTTTCTTTCATTTTCCTCATCAAGTTTTACCTCAAATTGATCATTTTCAAATTTAGGAAGTTGACCAGTGCCAAACATAGTATTTTCTGATGCTAACAATGGAGGAGAAATTTCTTTGTAACCATTTCTTGAAGTGTGTATATCTAACATAAAATTAGAAATAGCTCTCTCTAGTAATGCTAATTTATCTTTTACAAAGACAAATCTAGATCCAGTAGTTTTTGTAGCAAGGTCAAAATCTAACATTCCAAGATTTTCTCCTAATTCATAATGCGATTTAGGTTTGAAATCAAAACTAGGTATTTTACCTGATTTATTAATTTCAATATTATCATTTTCATCTTTTCCATTTGGGACATCAGAGTGTGGAGTGTTGGGTATATTTGACAATATTTTATCTAAATCTGATTTTATATGTTGTTGTTGTTTATTAATTTTATCTATTGAAACTGAAATTTCTTTAGATTTGGCAAACAAAGTTTCATCTTTTGATTTAGAAATATCTTTTTTTTCTTTCTCAAGAGCTTCTTTTTTTTGGATACAATCTCTATTTGCTATATCTAATTCTTTTAATTTATTAATATCAATATCAATCAATCTTTTGTCCAACAATTTTTTGAAAGCTTCGAAATCTTTTCTTATTTTTTTTAAATCATGCATCTGTATTATCTAATTTTTTCTTTTCTATAAATTTTACAGAAAATATTGATAATTCATATAAAATTAATAAAGGAATTGCTAAACCTATTTGTGTTACTGGATCAGGAGGAGTCAAAATAGCAGCGGCCGCAAAAATTATAACAACTACATATTTTCTTCTTTTTTTTAAAAATTGAGAATCAATTAAACCAACTCTAGCCAATAAACTTAAAACAATAGGTAATTGAAAACTTATACCAAATGCAAAAATAAGTTTCATAACTAATGATAAATATTCATTAACTTTGGCTTCTAATTGAATTGGTAAATTTGTTGATAATCCTGAACTTTCAAAAGATAGGAAAAATTTTATAGCTAAAGGCATTATCAAATAATAAACAAGAACTCCTCCAAGAAAAAATAATATTGGCGTTAAGACCAAATAAGGTAATATTGCAATTTTTTCATGTTTATAAAGTCCAGGAGCTATAAATTTCCATATCTGCATTAGAATAAAAGGACAAGTAACAAAAAAAGCAGTAAAAAAAGATACTTTTAAATATGTTAAAAAAGTTTCTTGTAAGGCAGTAAAAATCAATCTTCTATTTGTTGAGTCTTCTTTTACAGCTTGGGCATATGGTTCAACTAAAAAACCATATAAATGTTCAGCAAACAAATAACATCCAATAAAAAAAATAAATAGAAATATAAAACTATGAATTAGCCTTTTTCTTAATTCAGCCAAATGACTAATAAAGCCACTTTCTTTTTCATCATGACTCATCTTTTTTATCTTTTTTTTTATCTATTGTATTATCCTCAATATCAATGTTAGAAACTTCATTTTGAATATTATTAATATATTTTTTAGTTGATCCAATCCATGATCCAACTTTCTTTAACATTACAGGAAAATCTTTTGGTCCTAAAACTATAATTGCTATGGCCACGACAATTAAAATCTCAAACCAACCAATAGTAGGCATGTGATTTATTCTTTTTTGTTTGTATCTTGATTATCTTCGGAAATATTTTTAGGTTCAGATTCATCATTAACGTCTGAAGCCATTCCCTTTTTGAAACTTTTAATACCTTTAGCTACATCTCCCATCAGGCTAGATATTTTGCCACGACCAAAGAGTAAGACTACTAAAATTACTACAATTGCTATTTGCCAAATTCCAATACTCATAGAAAAGTTATATCCTTTTTATTAACAGTTTTAAAGAGGCTTTTTATATTAAAATTAAATATTCGCTCATTTAATTTTTTTCCTCAGAATCGAGAGTGCTATTTAACATTTCGTCTATATTTGAATATATATCTTCATTTTTATCAACTTCTTTTTCTTTATAAAATTTTCCAGTTCCAAAAATTGAATTATCTATATTGGTACTATCAATAAGTCCTGCGGCTCCTAATTCATCTACAGTCGGTAAGTCTGAAAGTTTTTGTAAATTGAAATGACTTAAAAAATCATCAGTAGTGATATACTGTATAGGTCTTCCAGGAATATCTTTTCTGCCACCAGGCTTAACCCAATTTAATTCCATTAAAATTTCTAAAGTATTTGTACCGAAGGCAACACCTCTAATTTCCTCGATTTCAGCTCTAGTAACAGGTTGATGATAAACAATTATAGCAAGTGTCTCAATAGCAGCTTTAGATAATTTTTTTTCAACAGTTTTTTCTTGTGTCATTAATTTTGATAGATTTGGAGAAGTTCTGAAAGACCATCTTTTAGAAATGCATACTAAATTAACACCTCGATCAGAATATTCTGATTGAAGTTTAAGTAATATTTTTTGAACGTCAGCTTTTTTTGAAATTTTATTTTCAATAGTTTCAATATCTAAAGGTTCGGCTGCAGCAAAAACAACACCTTCGATTTCTTTTTCAATAGAAGAAAGTTTTGAAGGAAAATTTATAACATTATCTTTAGTTTTTGTTTTTTTTTTCATCATTTATTTTCTCTAATATAGATATCATCAAAAAGATCTTTTTGTTTAATCTTCAAATTTCCCTCTTTAACTAATTCTAAAGATCCCGCAAATATTCCTGCTTTACCAGTTCTTTTATATTTAGAACTATCTTTAAAATTTTTTGGTATAAGGTCATCTAATTTTTTCCAATCAACAAGTTTTCCAAAAAATTCTTTAATAGTCTTAATCCCTTCTTCAGTAGTAAACACAGGTAATTTAGGAATATTCATTTTTTGAAAATCTTTGGTCATTATGATTGAAGAATATGTCTTTAATAATTCAAATAAATTCAATTTGTACTCACTGTTATAAATAGGTCTTATCCCTGCTTTCATCCCTCTAGTTCTTATTTCTCTACCTAATCTTTTTCTTCTAAGCATTTGTTCTGATAATAGTCTAATTAATTCTAATTTCTTTAGTTGTAATTTTAATTTTTCAGCTACTTCTTGAAGTTTAAACTCTTCCTCGGGAGTACCTGGTAATAATAATTTAGATTTTAGGTAAGCCAACCAAGTAGCCATTAATAAATATTCAGAAGCTATTTCAAGATTTAATTTTTTTTCATTACAAATGTAATCATGAAATTGATCAGCTAATTTAGTTATAGAAATATCCTCTAGTTTAACTTTTTGGGCTTTAGCTAAATCTAACAATATTTCTAAAGGGCCTTTAAAATTTTCTATATCAACTTTAAATAATTTTGAATCGTGATCTACCATTTTTAGATATTAGCCTAAAATTTTATAAAATTGTGATGTTTTTTTTAAGATAAATTTATTAATTAAAGGAGAATTTTTTCCTACTATTTCCATTTCCTTTAAGTCTCCATTGCAATGTAAGACTATATTGCAACCTGAATTAAACGTCTTGATTGTATTTTCACTAATTGAACCTTTTAAACTTTTCATAGATAGATCATCAGAAATTATTATGTTTTTAAAACCAATTTTATTTCTAATAAGTTTAATCATTTTATCTGAATGAGTTACTGTGTTTTGACTGTCAATTTTATTAAAAATAATATGACCAGTCATTGCAAAAAAGGCTTTTTTATTTCTAAAAGTGAAAAAATCATTCTTTAATAAATAGCTTAATTTTTTATTTACAACTGGAGTATAAAAATGACTATCAACTTTTGCTAATCCATGGCCCGGTATGTGTTTAATGACACTACCAATAGAATTTTGATGAAAAAACTGAATACAATAATCTCCAATTTTAGATACTATTTTAGGATCTTTTGAAAAAGATCTATCACCTATGATATTTGAGGATCCTTTAATCCTTAAATCTAAAACTGGAACAGTATTTATGTTTACTCCAATTAAATTTAATAGATAAGAAGTTTTATCAATAAATAATTTATACAAAATTATAAATTCTTTGAAATTACGAACGTATTTTTTTCCAAAAAATTCAGAAGTTAGATTATGAAATAAAGCAATATTCTTTAATCTATTAACCCGACCTCCTTCTTGATCAATCAGTATTGGATATTTTTTATCATTAAATATTTTTTTGATAGATGTGGTTAATTTTATTGTTTGTTCAATTGTCCTAATATTTCTATCGAATAATATCACTCCCCAAGGCTTATATTTCTTTAAAAATTTTTTTTCTTTAATAGAAAGTTTTGTAGATTTAACCCCTACTATAAACGATCGACGATTATTCATCTGATTCTAATAATTTCCAAAAATTAAATTTTTTCTTATTTTTGCCTTGAGATCTTTCAACATACTCTATAATTTGATTTGTATCATTTTCTAAAACAGGTAGTTTTTCTGCAAAAGTATTAATTTTTTCACTTATATTATTATATGATCTGTATGATTTTTTTTTATTAGTGTCAGAAAAATAATATTTACCACTTAAAAATAAAAAAATGGCAAATATGGTTATGAATACAAAATATTTAATTTCTTTAAACATCACATTTTTTCAGGAACAGAAACACCAACAATATCCATACCAGATTTGATCACATTAGAAATAGCTTTTAATAAAATCAATTTATCATTTGTTATCTTTTTTTGATCATTAATAAATCGCTTATCAGGATTGTCCTTTCCTAAATTCCAATATGAATGGAACAATGATGCTAATTCATATAAATACGTAGGTATTCTATGGGGCTCAAGTTTATTACTTGAGGCATCAATACATTTTGGCCATTCAGATATTTTTTTTAAAATATTAATTTCATCTTGAGAATATTCAAAATCATATTTATCAATTTTAATTTCTGATTTTAAATCTTTTTCGATATGTCTGAAAACAGATGCTATTCTAGCATAACAATATTGAACATAATAAAGTGGATTATCTTTAGATTTTTCAATGACATTATCAAAATCAAAATCAAGCTCAACATCACTACTTCTATTTAACATTATAAATCTAGTGGCATCTTTTCCAACTTCATTAATTAAATCATCTACAGTTATATAATCGCCTTTTCTCTTAGACATTTTAAAAGGTTTTTTATCTTTAATTAACTTAACTAACTGGCTAACTTTACAAACTAATTTGTCTTTAGAATTTGATAAAGCTTCAACAGAAGATGAAATTCTTTTAATATAACCTGCATGATCAGCTCCTAATATATTTATTAATTTATCAAATTTTCTATCTAATTTATTTTTGTGGTAAGCAACATCACTTGCAAAATATGTCCAAGCACCATCAGATTTTTGCAGAGCCCTATCTTTATCATCACCAAAATCAGTAGATTTGAATAGTAATTGTTCACGTTCGACCCAATTATCATCATCTTCTCCAGCTGGGGCTTTTATTTTTCCTTTATAAACAAAATTATTTTTTTGAAGAAAATTAATCACTTTTTCAACTTCTTGATTTTTAACTAATTTTTTTTCACTAATAAAATTATCATGATTAATTCCAAGGCTCATAAGATTTTTCTTTATTAACTTTAAAGCTTCTTCAATGGCTAAAACAGTTAATTTTTCAGATATTTTTTCAAAGTTTTTGAAGTCTAAATCTTTATTATAATTTATAATATTATTTGCAAAATCAATTAAATAATCCCCAGGGTATAAATCTTCATTATCATTGGGAAATGGCTCCTTAAAAGAAATTTCTCTTATTCTAAAATAAACAGATTTTGTAAAATTTATAATTTGATTACCATAATCATTTACATAATATTCTTTAGTGACTTTATGTTTGTTAAATAACAGAACATTTGCAATAACATCACCTAAAATTGCCCCCCTGCAATGACCTACGTGTAAAGGTCCTGTGGGGTTTGCGGAAACAAATTCAATTAAAAAATTTTTTTTATTTTCTTTTGTGTTAATCCCAAAAGATTTAGACTTTTGAGTTATTTCTTTAATAAAGTTAGTCCAAAAAATCTTTTTGAATTTGATATTAATAAAGCCTGGTTTTACTACTGATATTTCTTCAATCAGTTTATCCTTTTTTTTAATTTTCTCAGATAAAGTATTTGCAAGGTCAATTGGAGTTTTTTTATTTATTTTAGATAAAACCATTGCCACATTTGTTGAAATATCACTGTCGAATTTTGAAGGTGGCATTTCTGCTGTGATTCCGTTGAGTGTATCTGGTAAAATTAAATCTCCTTTTTTAGAGAGATCTAATAAAGTTTCTTTTATTTTATCTAAAAATTGTTCAAAAATATTCATTTATAATTATTATTTAAATTAATTGCATATCTATCAGTCATTCCTGATATGAAATCTGAAATAGCTCTATATTTATTTTTAATAAGTTGATCTCTTGTTATAAATTTTCCAGGATTTTTTTTAATTTTATCAAATAATTTTTTTATAGTTGATTTACCTTTATTATTTTTTGCTAGAACATCTTTGTTATTATACATTTTTGTCTTTAGAAAATATCTAATTTCATTTTCTGAATTTTTGACTTTGTCGGAAAAATCTACCATTAAAAAACTTGTTTTTTTTATATCATTTAAACTTTTAACTTTATTTAATTTTAGATTATTTTTAGTATTTTTTATTAAATCTTTTATCATAAAATCAATTGAGTCTCTTATAATTTGGTACGTTGCTATTTTGTAATTTTGTTTATTAATCTTATTCTTATATTTTTTGTAAATATCTTTAAAAAAATTAATTTCAACTAACTCTTCCAATCTAAATAGATTTGCATTTATTCCATCTTGAATATCGTGATTATTATAAGCTATATCATCAGAAATCGCAGAAATTTGAGCCTCTAATGATGGATAAGTATTAAAATTGATCATATTCTTAAATCTTTTAATACCAATTAAATTATCAACTAAATCTAAATCTTCCACAGGACCGTTATGTTTTAATAGACCTTCTAGTGTTTCAATTGACAGATTAAGTCCACTATATTTCAAATATTTATTTTCTAAAAACATTACAATTCTCAATGTCTGTAAATTATGATCGAAGCCACCGTATTCATCCATGCATTCATTAAGGGCATCTTCTCCAGCATGTCCGAAAGGTGTATGACCTAGATCGTGCGCAAGACTTAAAGTTTCTGCTAAATCTTCATTTAAATTAAGGTAACGTGCTATTGATCTTGCTATTTGAGCTACCTCCATAGAGTGAGTTATTCTTGTTCTGTAATGATCACCCTCAGTATTAACAAATACCTGTGTTTTATGTTTTAATCTTCTAAATGAGGCACTATGAATTATACGATCTCTATCTCTTTGAAATGGCGTTCTGTATTTTGATAAAGATTCCTTAAATATTCTACCTTTACTTTTGAATAAACCTATCTTTGAGTATTTTTTCATCCTTTAAAATAAATATTTAAGTATTATATTAGTAATACCAGTGATCAATTATGATTAAAGAAATTAAATTTACTGATAAAGCACTAAAACAGATCAATGTTTTATTGTCTAAAAAAGATAAAGGGTCTTTTTTTAGAATCGCTATTAAAGGTGGTGGTTGTTCAGGTTTTCAATATGAATTCACTTTTGATAAAGAAAAAGCGGTAGACGATTTAAATTATGAGAATATTCTAATAGATAAGACATCTGCAGATCTTTTAAAGGGATCAGAAGTTGATTATGTTTCAGAACTAATTGGTGAACAATTTAAAATCACAAATCCACAAACTAAATCTTCTTGTGGTTGTGGTGTTTCTTTCTCCCTTTAATGATTATTTCCTCCTGGAATGTTAACTCGGTTCGAGCTCGTATTGAAAATATCAAAAGCTATCTATTAAAATATAAACCAGACATTGTAATGATGCAGGAAATTAAAACGGAAGATGTAAACTTTCCTTATGATGATTTTTCATCAATGGATTATGAAAGTCATGTATTTGGACAAAAAAGCTATAATGGTGTAGCTATTATTTCTAAAGGAAAATTAAAAAACATTAGAACAGATTTAATCAAAGATAAATTAAAACAATCAAGAATAATTTCAGCTGAACTTGAATATAAGAAAAAAAATATTCAATTAATAAATATTTATACACCTAATGGTAACCCTGTAGACACAGAAAAATATGATTATAAAAAAAAGTGGCTTGATGATTTAATTAAGCAATTAAAATCATTGAGTAAAAAAAATTCAAATATTATCCTTGCAGGTGATTTTAATATTATTCCAGCCTCAGAGGATGTTTATAATCCCAAAAGCTTTGAGGATGATGCTTTATTTAGATTGGAAATAAGAAAAAAGTTAAGAGAAATGATTAATCTTGGTTTTAATGATGTTTATAGACATTTTAACGAAACCAAAGAAGGATATACATTTTGGGATTACATGAGAGGTGCTTGGCAAAAAAATAATGGCATGAGAATTGATCATTTCTTAGTTTCAAATTCTTTAATTGATCAAGTAAAAAGTATAAATATTAATAAAGATCCAAGAGGTCGTGAAAAACCTTCAGACCACACTCCTATTGAGATAACTTTAGCTTAAGGATTTTATTTTATTTACTAGCTCTTCGTTAATATTTCGAGGACCTTTATCTAATCTATTTTTATGTCTTCTCTCACCTGGAAGTCTAACACCATCGAAAGATTTCATCTTATCAAAAAATTCATCAGCATGTTTTTGCCAATTAGTTCCTGAAGTTTTATCGGGAGAAATTGCTAAAATAAATTCTCCTCCGCTAGGTGGTCCACCATCATTGTTATCTTTTGCAGCTGTTTCAAAACTAAAATTATCACCGACTAAAGCTCCAGCCATTAATTCCACCATCATTGCTATCGCTGAACCTTTGTAACCACCAAAAGGAAGTAAAACACCACCATCTGCTATTGCCCCTGGATCAGTTGTCTCTTTACCATCTTTAGTCAAGCCTGTTCCAAGTGGAACCTTGTGCCCTTCTCTTTTAGCTACTTGAACTTCCCCCATTGCCATTGATGCAGTTGCCATGTCATAAACCACTGGAGTTTTTCCAGGTCTTGGCCATGCAAATGAAATTGGATTTGTACCGAACAATGGTTTGATTGCACCAGCAGGAGCTACCGCAGGTTTGTATGATGTACAAGCAAAGGCAACTAAACCTTCTTCAGCTAATTTTTCCGTCTCTGGCCACATCGCAGCCATGTGATGAGAATTATTTATTGCTAGAACTGCAACACCATTTTCTTTTGCAGCTTTTGCTAATTCAGGCAAACCTTTATTTAAAACTACAGGGGCTAAACAATTATTTCCCTGAACTTTAATTACTGATGCTGAAATCTTTTTAACCTCTGGCTTTCCCTTACCATTAATTTTTCCACTTTTTAAACCACTTACATACGCAGGTAATCTAAATAATCCGTGAGATAAAGACCCATCCCGCTCTGCATTTCGAATTAGATCAGATAGAATGGATGCTGTTTCATCATCACATCCATTAGCCAATAAAGTTTTCTTAGCTAAATCAAATATTTCTTCTAATGATAGGGAAACTGTACTCATCCCATTATTAGATATTATTTATGACTAAAGATCAATTTTAAATTAACAGCCTTTGAAAGATTTTGACATGTTGCCAATTAAATCAAAATATAAATCTTTACCAGGATTAAGAGTTGCTCCTAATGGATCTATGACCCCTGTTGCAACATTAGTATCTTTTGCTACAGCCTTAATTATATCAGGATTAAATTGCGGCTCTGAAAATATACAGCTTACTTTATCGTGCTCAATTATTTCTCTTATTTCAGCTAATTGTTCAGCACCAGGCATTACGTCTGTATTTACAGTGAATGCGCCAAGAATATTAATGCCAAATCTTTTTTCAAAGTATTGATATGCATCATGGAAAACTATTGATTTGAAATCCTTGTTCAATTCAGATTTTACTTTTTTAGTAAGATTATCTAAATCTTTATGCGCTTTTTTTAAATTTGCTTTATATTTAGCTTCATTTTCTTGATCATTCTCGATCAGGTGTTCTGCCATTTCACTTAAAATCACTTTTGCATTCATAGGATCTAACCAGATATGTGGATCAAATTCACCATGCGCGTGTCCTTCATGACCGTGATCATCGTGACCTTCCTTTTTATGATCATCATCATGTCCGTGTTCATCATGACCATGTTCTTTTTCCTTTTTATCATGGTCATGATCGTCATGATCATCTTCTTTTTTTGCATGATCATCGTGGTCATCCTCTTTATGCCCATGATCATGTTCTTCGAAAATATTTCTTTCTCTAAATTTAAGTTTAGTTAAACCTTTAATTTCCATTAATTCAATTTTTTCAGCTTTTTTTGCAATTGATTTCAGTGGTTTTTCTAAAAAACTCTCTATATCTTCACCAACCCAAAATATGATATCTGCATTTTGAATCATTTTTGCATGAGATGGTTTTAATGCAAAACCATGAGGTGATGCATAACCATCTACAATTAAATCAGGTTTTGCTACGCCATCCATTAAATAACTAGCTAATGAGTGAATTGGTTTAATTGAAGTAACTACTTTAATTTCAGCATTTGCTGGTACAAAAATAGTTAAGAATGATAGTATTGATAAGATAAATGGTAATTTTTTAATGTTTTTCATATGTTGTATATTTAAATTGTTATAATATAACAATATGTAATAATATAACATTTATTAGTCAAGGAATAAAATGGGCTCAGATCAAAATATACTTGTGAAGTTAAATAAAGCTGGTTTTAGTTTAAATAATAAATGGCTCGTTAAAGGAGTATCACTTCAAGTTGAAAAAGGTAAAATAGTTACTCTCATTGGTCCAAATGGATCAGGAAAAAGTACAACAGCCAAAATTGCTTTAGGTATTTACAAAAAAATTGATGGTTCAGTTGAGAAATACACAAATAAAGTTGGATATGTTCCACAAAAAATTTCAATTGATTGGACACTGCCGCTAAGAGTAAATGATTTTATGGTACTAACTGAAAGTCTTGATAAAGAATCAATAGATGAAGCTTTGTCTTTAACTGGTGTCATTCATCTTAAAGATAAAAATTTGGGCGACTTATCGGGTGGAGAATTTCAAAGAGTGCTACTTGCAAGAGCTATCTCAAAAAAACCAGAATTATTGGTACTAGATGAACCTGTACAAGGAGTAGATTTTACTGGTGAAATCGCTTTATACGAACTAATTAAGAAAATTTCTGATGAATTGAATTGTGGTATCTTATTAATTTCCCACGACTTACATACTGTGATGAGTGCTACAGATCATGTTGTTTGTTTAAACGGTCATGTTTGTTGTTCAGGTTCTCCAATGGATGTTGCAAAAAATAATGAATATAAAGCTTTGTTTGGTGAACAAGCTTCTCAAATATTATCAAGATATGAGCACAGACACGATCATGTCCATACAAGCGAAGGTGAAATAAAGAAAAACTAAATGTTAGATGATTTTTTTATAAGAGCTTTAATAGCAGGTATTGGGGTTGCAATAGTTACTGGACCTCTTGGATGTTTTGTTGTTTGGAGAAGATTATCTTATTTTGGAGATACTCTAGCCCACTCTGCATTACTTGGAGTGACATTAGCTTATTCAATGGAATTCAATATAGCATTTTCTGTATTTATAATTTCATCTTTAATAGCCTTAACTTTAATACAACTTCAAAAAAGAACCAATTTACCAGGTGATGCTTTACTTGGTCTCTTGGCTCATTCCTCGTTAGCTGTAGGATTAGTGGTAATAGGTTTTTTATCATTTATTAGATTTGATATTATGGGATTGCTATTTGGGGATATATTAGCCGTTACTGTTGATGATCTATTAATAATATGGATTGGAGGTGCATTAATCCTTTTAGTGCTAAAATTAATTTGGAAACCTTTATTTGCATCAACTGTTAATTATGAATTAGCTGAAGCAGAAGGGTTAAATCCTGATCGAGCTAAAGCTATATTTACAATTTTAATGGCAGCAATCATTGCAATATCAATTAAAATGGTTGGCTTATTATTAATTACAGGGATGTTAATTATACCTGCTGCAATGGCTAGAAATATTTCATCAAGTCCTCAGAAAATGGTAATCTATTCAATCATTGGTGGATTATTATCTGTGATTTTAGGATTATTTTCTTCATTAGAATTTAATACTGCTTCTGGACCATCGATTATAGCAGCTTCTTTATTCTTATTTATCTTGTCATTATTAAACATAAAGCAATCGATTAAATTGAAAAATTAATGAGGAATCAGTAGAATGAATAAAATGCAAAATCTTTCAAAAAATCAGCAAATCATTTTTGATTTAATTGATAAATCACCTGAACCAATGAAAGCTTATGCGATACTTTTCAATGTTCAAAAAAAAGGTATCAAAGCTCCATTACAAGTTTATCGAGCGCTAGATAAGCTGGTTGAAATAGGAAAAATTCATAAAATTGAAAGTAGAAATGCCTTTATAGCCTGTCAAAATTCAAGCTGTCAGGTATCAAAAGCTACTGCATTTTCAATCTGTGAGATCTGTGAGAAAGTAACAGAAATTAGTAGTGCGAGTCTTTCTAAATACTTAACTAATTTCAAAGACAAAGATGGTATGAAATATAGTAAATACAATCTTGAGTTTTTTGGATTATGTAAAAAGTGTAGATAATCCTTTATTTTAATAAATTCTTAACATAACTGAAATAATAATAACGAAAGGAAATTTTATGTTTATAAAAAAATATCTAAAGTGGATCAGTACGTTTTTAGTTTTAGTGGGAATACTTCTTACTAATTTAAATATATATCCATTAAATATATATTTTCATGGATTAGGAGTTGTTGGATGGACTATTGCAGGATTTATGAGCAAAGATAAAGCAATCTTAACAAACTTTGGATTACAAATTCCATTGTTTGTAATTGGTATTTATAAAGTTATTTTTTAAATGAAGAATATATTGTTCGTATGCACGGGTAATTCAGCAAGAAGTATTATTGCTGAAAGTATAATAAACAACGAGTATGACGATTTGTATAAAGGTTTTAGTGCTGGAAGTAATCCAACAGGAAATGTAAACGAAGATGTGAAGAATTATTTATTATCAAAACATTATGATCTTTCAAATTATAGATCTAAAAATTTTAATGAGTTTATTAATGGTCAAATTAAAATGGATTATGTTATTACAGTTTGTAATAATGCCAATAATGAAGTCTGCCCTATTTGGCCAAATAAAGATCAGATAATTCATTGGGATATAGAGGATCCTGTAAAATTACTTAATGAAACAAATGACTTAAATAAAAAAGATGAAATAATTGAAAAAGTTTTTAATCATATTAATAAAAATATAAAGGAACTACTTAATGAAAAATAAAAGTCGTTATTTTCTTGCTGAACTATTGGGTAGTTGTTTTTTGGTAATGATTATTGTTGGTTCAGGTTTAATGGCTGAAAACTTAACCAATGACGTTGCTGTGATGTTAATTGCAAACACAATAGCAACAGGAGCAGGTTTATTTGTGCTTATTACAGTATTTGCTGATGTATCAGGAGCTCACTTTAATCCATTTGTAAGTATCGCAATGACAATAACAGGTAAATTAAAAAAGAATCTATTACCCTATTATATTATTGCTCAATTAGTTGGGTGCTTGATTGGTGTCGGTTTAGCTAATTTCTTTTTTGAACATGAGATTTATGAATTATCTACTAAGTCAAGAGATGGGATTTACATATTCACATCTGAGGTAATAGCAACATTAGGGCTTATAACAATAATTTTTGGTTCAATGAAGTCAGGTAAAATTGCTGTTGCCGCTAGTGTTGGTCTTTATATTACTGCTGGTTATTGGTTTACTTCCTCAACTTCATTTGCAAATCCAGCTGTTGCAATTGCTAGAACATTTACAGAGTCTTTTACTGGTATTAGTTATTTAAATACTCCATATTATATTTTAGCTGAACTTATCGGAATGTTAATTGCTGTATTTATTGTTAAAAAGTTATTTTTAGAAAAGAATTAGTTCAAACTAAAGAGTAACCTGAAGATCTAACTGTTCTGATTAATTCTTTTTTGTCTTTAATATTTATCGATTGTCTTAATCTTCTTATATGAACATCTATAGTTCTACTTTCGACATTGACATTGTTCGGCCAAACAGTTTCGAGAATTTGATCTCTTGAATAGACTCTTTTTGGATTTGTTAAGAAAAACTCTAATAATCTAAATTCTGTGGGGCCAAGTTGAATTTCTTTATCTGCTCTAAAAACTCTTTTTTCTATTCTATCTAATTTTAGATCCTCAAATGTTAAATCATTAGCAACAATATTAGGATCAGATCTTCTCAGAACTGCTTTTATTCGAGCATGTAGTTCATTAAAACTAAATGGTTTTGTAATGTAATCATCTACACCACTTTCAAGACCTTTAATTTTATCTTCCTCTTCACCTTTAGCTGTAAGCATAATGATAGGAAGGCTCTTAAAATTACTGTCTTTTCTAATATTTTTACAGATATCTATCCCTGATAAATCCGGTAGCATCCAATCTAATAAGAGTAGATTAGGTTCAAATTTTTTTAATTCTTTTAAACCTTCGTTTCCATTTAATGATGAAGAGACAACAAAACCCTCTTTTTCTAGATTATGTTGGACTAATTGAACTATTGAAGCTTCATCTTCAATAATAAAAATTTTTCCTTTCATCAAATTATTCTTGGATTACTTTACCCTTTGGTCTACTACCTTTTAGATATTCGCCCTTTACTAAATAGCATACCGTCTCAGCGATATTGGTTATATGATCGCCTGCTCTTTCCAAATTTTTGGTAGCAAAAATTAAATGTGTTGAAAAATCTAAGTTTTTTTTATCTTTAGATAAAAAATCTATTACACTTTCCATTGCTATATAAGTTAAATCATCAACTTGTTCATCTTTTTCCCAAACTTCTTTAGCTTTATCAAAGTTTTTGTTCACATAACTATCAAGAACATCATTTAATTGTTTCATAACAAGCTCTCCAAGTCTTTTCAAATTTCCTAATAATTCATCTGGTAAATCTAGTGGTAAAGGTTTAACTTTTTTCGCATTACTCTTTGAAAGATCTCCTATTCTTTCCAAATCTTGAGAGATTTTTAATGAACTTATAGTTTCTCTTAAATCAATTGCCATAGGTGCTCTTTTAACTAGTAAATTCATTATTTGAGTGTCTATTTTAGATCTAAATTTGTTAATTTCTTCATCACTTTTAATAATTTTATCAATTGAGTCCTTATCAACTTTAATCACCGCATCCATTGCATCACTTAATTGTGACTCGGTTAAGCTACCCATTTTAATTAACGAGTCTTTAAGGAACTGAAGTTCTTCTTCGTAAGACTTAACTGTATGTTCATTGCTCATAATTTATCCAAATCTACCTGTAATATAATCTTGTGTCATTTTATTGTCAGGATTTTTAAAAATTTTCTCAGTTTTTCCAACTTCTATTAGCTTTCCTAGGTGAAAAAAGCCTGTTTTTTGTGAAACACGCACAGCCTGAGCCATTGAGTGTGTCACTATTACAATCGTATAAGTTTTTTTTAATTCATCAATTAATTCTTCAATTTTTGCTGTAGCAATCGGGTCTAATGCTGAGCATGGTTCATCCATTAAGATCACTTCAGGGTTAACAGATATAGCTCTCGCTATGCAAAGTCTTTGTTGCTGTCCTCCAGATAAACTAGTGCCTGGTTCATCAAGTCTATCTTTAACTTCTTCCCATAAAGCAGATTTTTTTAAACTGTTTTCAACAATTTGATCTAATTCGCTTTTGGTTTCACCTTTTCCATGAATTTTAGGACCATACGAAATATTATCATATATACTTTTTGGAAAAGGATTTGGCTTTTGAAAAACCATTCCGACTCTTTCTCTCAATGAGACAACATCTAAATCTTTATCATTAATATTCATGCCATCCATTTCGATATTTCCAGTAACTTTACAAATATCAATAACATCATTCATTCTATTAATGCATCTTATGAAAGTTGATTTACCACATCCTGATGGACCAATTAATGCAGTTACCTCTTTTTCATTCAAATCTAAATTAACATCAAACAATGCTTGTTTATCACCATAATAAACATTCAAGTTTTTTGATTTTATTTTAATGTTGCTCATTTAGTTCCATCGTTTTTCAAATTTTTGTCTTAAATAAACTGCAATAAAATTCATTACAATTAAAAAGCTTAAAAGCATCATAATAGTTGCTGAGGTTTTTTCAACAAAACCTCTTTCTGCAGACTCAGACCATAAATACACTTGGACAGGTAAAGAAGATGATGGATCAACTGGACTTGACGGTATGTCAACAACAAATGCTACCATTCCAATTAATATAAGTGGTGCTGTTTCACCTAATGCTTGAGCTAATCCGATTATAGTTCCTGATAAAGTGCCAGGTAGTGCTAGCGGCACTACATGATGAAAAACAGATTGAAATTTAGATGCACCAACTGCTAGAGCGCCCTCTCTTATTGAAGGTGGAACAGCTTTTAATGAAGCTCTACATGGAATAATAATTCTTGGTAAAGTCATTAACGCTAAAGTTATTCCAGCAACTAATGGTGTTGATCTCGGTAATTGGATAGTTGCAAGCAAAATTTGTAAAGCAAGCAAACCGTAAACAATAGATGGCACTGCTGCTAAATTATTTATGTTAATTTCAATAAAATCTGTAATTTTATTTTTTGGAGCGAACTCTTCCAAGTAAATCGATGCTAGAACTGCCACTGGAAAAGCTAGTAACAAACAAATTAAAATACTATAAAATGATCCAACTAAAGCTCCACCTATACCTGCTAGTTCTGGGTCTCTAGAGTCACCATTGTTAAAGAAATAATTGTTAAAATTTTTACTTATCTTTTTATTTTCAACAAAATAATCATAAATAACTAATTGAAAGTCAGAAATTCTTCTTCTTTCTTCAGGTAAATCTCTTGGATAATTACCTTTATGTAATTGATCAATGTCATCAGAGGCTGTTAAATCTAATGTAATCGTTTTACCTATTAAGTTATTATCCTCTAAAAAAGCATTTTTAATCTCAATTTCTGCATCACCACTAAATAGTTTTAATAATTCATCTTCCTCATCTCTATCTTTTGCTGGATAAGCCTTTATTAAATTTTCAATCATTATATCGTAAAAATCAGCTTCCATTATTTCTTCTTGAGATGCACCATTTTGAATTTCTAGTAATTCCTGATCAAAGAAAACTTCTGTGGTAATTACTGTTTTTTTAAAGGCTGAACTTCCTTTTGAGAAAATATTTTGAACTAGAATAACAACAAACAACAAAGCAACAAAGATAGATGTTAATCCGTAAAATCTAAATCTTTTTTCTGCTCGGTGTCTTTTTTTTAATCTTTCTTCTTTAGTCATACTTCTCTCTATATTTTTTGACTGCTCTTTGAGCGATATAATTCAATATTAATGTTGCTATAAATAACGTAAGTCCTAAAGCAAAAGCAGATTGAGTTTTTGGACTATCAAATTCTTGGTCACCAACAAGTATCATTACAATTTGAGTTGTGATTGTTGTAGTAGACTCTAAAGGATTAATTGTAAGGTTTGCAGCAAGGCCAGCTGCCATGACAACTATCATTGTTTCACCTATCGCTCTTGATACTGCTAATAAAACTGATCCTATTATCCCTGGAAGAGCCGCAGGTATCACGACTTGTTTAATTGTTTCTGATTTAGTGGCTCCTACAGCATATGAACCGTCTCTTAATGATTGTGGTACAGAATTAATTACGTCATCAGATAAAGATGAAACATAAGGAATAATCATTATTCCCATAATTAATCCTGCAGCTAAAGCACTTTCAGATGAAACAGTTAATCCTAAATTTTCACCTACTTGTCTAAAAAAAGGTCCAACAGTTAACGCAGCGAAAAAACCATAAACTACAGTTGGTATTCCTGCTAAAATTTCAATAATTGGTTTTGAAATTCTTCTTACTTTAATTGAAGCATATTCAGCCATGTAAATTCCTGAAAATAGACCAATAGGAACAGCTACCAACATTGCAATAAAAGCTATGAAAGATGTCCCTGCAATTAATGGAATAAAGCCAAAAGCATCTTTTAACTCTTCAAATTCAGCTGCAGTTATTGATGAAGCATCTCTAACAAAAGCTCTTTGGGGACTCCAGTTTGTACCAAATAGATAATCAAAAATATTAATGA
>CACGBP010000001.1:112500-272966 GCA_902571375.1 uncultured Pelagibacteraceae bacterium | reverse complement strand
AATATCTAATCATTCAATTTTTCCTAAAAAAAATCTCCCCCAACATTGTTGGGAGAGATCTAAAGATTTAACCGCTTTTAACCTTATTTAGTAAAAGCTTTCCAAACTTTCTTGTTATCTTTCAGCCATTTCTTAGCTGCATCTTCGTGAGTCATCTTATCAATGTCAACTAAAGCTGCCATTGCACCAATTTGACTTGTTGTGAAAGAAAGTTTTTTGAACATAGCTGCTGCTTTTGGATGAGTTTTTGGAAAATCAGCGTTAACCGCTTTTTTCAAATAACCATCAGGCGAACCACATTTTCCATCTCCACCATCTTCAGGTCTGCAACCTGCTGTGTATGGAGGAAAGTCGATAAATGTAAAACCAGCACCATCTGTAAAGTTAGGTGTCCAGTTAAAGATGATTGTTCCTCTTCCTTCTTTTTCAGCTGCTGCTAACTCTGCCCAAAGTGCGTCGGCACTTCCAGCAAATTTAACCCACCAAAGATCTCCTAAACCTAAAGCGTCAACCCTTTGTGGAATTAAATCACCATGCCAAGTTTGTGGACCTTCCAACATTCTTCCTTTTCCATCTGGAGAGTCAGGTGTTGTAAAGTTTTTAGCACAGTCAGGATTTTTTAAAGCAGTCCAGTCTGGTAGTCCTGGGCATAATCCTTTTTCAGCAACCCAGTTTGGATATCCCATATCTTCAAGTGTTCTTGCTTCATGGTCACCCCAGTCTAACAATCCACCTTTATCCAAAGCAGTTGTGAATGATTTACCAAAAGCAGATTCCCATACTTCATGCGATATGGTTACGTCACCAATTCTTATTGACTCGTAAACCGCTTGAGAGTCAGCGTTAACATATTTAACATTATTTCCCATATCTTCCATTATTCCACCAATAACGTAAGCCATCACAATTTGGCTTGACCAGTTATGAGTTGGGATAACGATGGGCTTTTTACTATCTGCTGCGTTTGATATTCCAGCGAAACTTACTACTGAAATTATCATTGCAGATACTAATGATATTATTTTTCGCATTTATTCCCCTTTCTTAATATTAAGTGTGAATAGTATGTGCCTAAGTAAAATGATAGTCAACTACTAGATATTTATATAATATAACAATAGATTATAAAAAATGTCGCAAACTACTTTAGATATTAAAGAGCCGGGTTTAAACGTACTACCACCTGGAGTTGAAAGACACGTTGTTAATGCAGGTGGACTGACTGGTTTACAAGTTTTTCCAGATGATGAAATAGAAATTATTAATGATGAAGGAAATCAAATTTGTGAAATAATTTGTTTTGATAAAGACGGAAAATCTGAACTTGGAATTTTAAATCAAAAAGAAAATAGTAAAAAAAGTTTTATTAAGGAAATACTCAATAGAAAAGACGAAAGTTCTTTAGTCACAAATCTCCAATTAAAGAAAAGAAATATAGACATAAATAAATCTAAATCATCTATTCTTTTTGATGACAAAACGCCAAGTGGAGAAAAAATAAAAATTAAATCAAAAGATAAATGCTACGTAATTTTTTCAGCTCCACAAAATGATATGTTGGTCAGTGAACAAAATCCTTCAAGCGATTTAACAATATTTATAAAAAGAGCAAAAATTGTTAATGATAAAGAACTATCGATTATACCTGATCCAGTTTATGACCCTAATTACGAAAAGAATATTGACAGAGAAACTGCAATTTCTTTTCAAGTAAAAGAAGGTGATTATATTCAAGTTATAAGTCCAGCAGGAAGACAGTGTTCTGACTTTGTGGCATTTGATACAAGAAAGCTTGATAAAAAAATTGAAAAAGGTCTTGATTGGCAAACAACAAGAACCTTCATGGGTAATACTTTTCCAGGACCAGGATTGTTCTCAAAATTTTATGACACTGATCATGAGCCATTAGTAGAAGTTATCAGAGACACAGTTGGTAAACATGATACTTTTAACCTAGCTTGTACTTCAAAATATTACGAAGATGCAGGTTATTTTGGTCATCCAAATTGTTCTGACAATCTAAACAACTCAATGGAAAAATATGGTGTACAAAAACAAAAAGGATGGCAAGCAATTAACTTATTTTTTAATACTTCATCTACAGGTTTAAACTCTGTTATTTCTGATGAATCTTTTGCAAGACCAGGTGATTATGTGATGTTTAGAGCTTTAAAAGATTTAACCATTGGAACTACTGCATGTCCAAGTGATATAGATGCATGTAATTCATGGAATCCAACTGATATTTTTGTTAGAACTTATGACAAAAAAAAAGAATTTTCAAAATCATTTGCTTTTAGAATGAAAACAGACTCTGAAAAAAAACTTACAAGAAATTCTGGTTTTTATGAAAGAACCTCAAAATTAACAAGAAACTTTATTGATGCCAGAGGATTTTGGTTACCTAACGATTATACTAAACATGGTGTAGTTGAAGAATATAATGCATGCAGAGAAAAAGCTGTTCTTATTGATTTATCTTCTTTAAGAAAATTTGAAATTATTGGACCAGATGCTGAAGAATTAATGAATTACACGTTAACAAGAAACATTAAAAAGCTTTCTGTTGGTCAAGTTGTTTATTCCGCAATGTGTTATGAAAATGGAATGATGTTTGATGATGGTACATTATTAAGATTAAGTGAAACCGGTTTTAGATGGATTTGTGGAGATGAATACGCTGGTGAATGGTTAAAAGAAGTAGCTAAGAAAAAAAACTTTAAGGTAAATGTAAAAAACTCAACAGATCAAATTAGCAACGTTTCTATTCAAGGACCTAAAAGCAGAGAAATTTTGAAAAAATTAATTTTTACTCCTCCTACCCAACCATCGATAGATGAATTAGAATGGTTTAGGTTTACAATTTGTAGAGTTGAAGAACTTCAAGGTATTCCACTAATTGTTTCAAGAACTGGTTATACTGGTGAACTTGGTTATGAAGTTTGGTGTCATCCAAAGCATGCACCAGAGGTATGGGATAAGCTAATGGAAGCTGGAAAAGATCATGGTTTAATCCCTGCAGGATTTGCGGCTTTAGATAAATTAAGAATTGAGGCAGGTTTAATTTTATTTGGAAATGAATTTGATGGTCAACAAGATCCATTTGAGGCTGGGATCGGTTTTGCAGTTCCACTAAAAACAAAAGAAGAGGATTTTATAGGAAAAGAAGTTTTAATAGAGAGAAAAGCTAATCCGCAAAAAAAACTTGTTGGTTTAGAACTGATTGGAAAAGAACATGCTGGTCATGGTGATTGTGTGCATGTTGGAAGATCGCAGGTTGGAATAGTAACAAGCGGTTGTTTATCAACAACTCTTAACAAAAATATAGCATTGTGCAGAATAGACTCTCAATATTCTGAGCCTGGAACAGAAGTTGAAGTTGGAAAAATTGATGGTCATCAAAAAAGAATTACTGCTAAAGTTGTGCCCTTCCCACATTTTGATCCTAAAAAGACAAGAGTAAGATCTTAATGACAAAAACTGCTAAAGATTTATTGGAATTTTGGGAAGATCAAATGAAACTTTCACATATGTCTAGTAATTATTTTTTTAGAAAATCACCCTCCCACTATCATATGATGCTTTTAGTGATGCACGCTTACAAATATAAAGAAAATCTCACTGTAGAAGAACTGAAGACTAAATTATTTAAAACTTCTCGTCCAAAATCAGCTCTAATGATAAACGAGGCATGTGAAAAAGGCTTCTTTTTTTTAGAAAAAACTTCCGGTGATCAAAGGAAAAAACACATCAAACCTAGTGAAGCGTTTATTAAAGAATTCAATCTATACCTGGAGACTTTAAAAAATCTAAGCTTCTAAAGAATAACTAATTAATTACTTATAATTTTTATATATATAAAAAATTATATATTTAAGTCGCACGAAAAATAAAGATAAGATTATGTCATTACCGACAAAAGCAAAAGTAGTTATAATCGGTGGAGGTATCCACGGTCTAAGTACTGCTTGGAAATTATCAGAAACTTATAAAAATCCTGGGGACATTGTAGTTTTAGAAAAAAAAGACACGGCAGCTGGTGCAAGTGGAATAGCTTGTGGAGTTGTAAGAAATAATTATTTTCAACCAGCAATGAGAGAATTAATGGCTCATTCTGTTTCAGTTTGGGAAAGTGATCCAAAAGCATTTAAGTACAATCCTGTTGGATATTTACAAATATCACCTGAGGTAATGCATGAGGATGTTGCAAGTATTTACCAGCAACAAAAAGCAATTGGATACGAGTCTGAATTTATAGAAGGTGAGAAAGATTGTGCTAATTATATGAAAGGTATTTTCGATGATTGGCAAGCACAAGGTATTACATCTATTCTTCACGAGAAAAAAGGTGGATATGCATTTAACAAAGACTCAATAAAAGCTCTTGAAAATAAATCTACATCGAATGGTGTTCAAGTTATGAAGGGTGTAAAAGTTACAGGTTTTAAAAGAGGAAGTAATAGTAAAGCAGTAACAGGTGTAGAAACTGATAAAGGTACTATTGATTGCGAACAGGTAGTAATTGGAGCAGGACCATGGGCAAGGGATTTCTGGAACATGTTGGAATTACCTAAAACTGCAAACATTAAAGGTAAAGATGGAAAGATGCATGTCACTGACATGTGGACATATTGGATGCTTCAAGAAGGAGTTATTGGAGTAGAACCAGATTTTTTGAAAACAAATGATGGTAAACAACCACCTGTGGTTCACGTTGATTCTACGGCTCCATTATATTCAGATAAAACAAAAAAATTAATTACAGATAAAATTTGGGGAATTTATTACAAACCAGATATTGAAGGTTTAGGTGTTCAGGGAGGAACATCTCCTTACATTGTTAAAAAACATTTTGATGAAGTGAATGTTGACCCTTATGGAATAGAGTCTCCTGAGTATCAAACTACAGATGCATTTAGTGAAATGTGGTGTTCAGCATTAGCACACTGCCAAAAAAGATTTGAAGGAAAATCAGATTTATATAGAAAAGGTCCTTCGGGTGGTCTTGGATGCATGACTCCAGACTCATTTCCAATCTTCGATAGATTTTTTGAAAACGTTTACATGATAGCAGATGCAAATCATGGGTATAAAATGATTGGGGTTGGAGAACTTGTAGCAAAAGAAATTCTTGGTACTGAAAGTGATTTATTGAAACCGTTTAGATTCAACCGTTACGAGAAGGGAGAACTTCACCCTACTTCGAACAGTCCGTTCCCTTGGAGTTAAACTTCAAGCCTAGACACAAATAAAATTTTCAGCTACGTTTGAATAAATATAATTCATTGAGGGGAAAATGACTGATCTTGAAAAACATGTTAACCGTCCGGGAAGAGACAAATTAGTAAAAAAAGTTAGAGAAAAAATTAATGAGTTAGGAATAACATACATTTATTATCAATTTATTTCAGTAACAGGTAGAGTTGTTGGGAAAGGAATCCCAGCAGATCATTGGGAAAGAACTGCAGAAAAAGGCTTTCAATTAGTTTACGGAGCAACAGCAAACTTATTTTTAGATCGTCATAACAACTATATTGGATATGGTCCAGAGGCTATGGAGTTGGTTGGTATTCCTGATCCAGAAACTTTTTGCCAATTACCCTGGGATAAAAGAGTTGGAAGAGTATTTGTAACATGTTTTAGAAATAGAGAAGAAAGACAAAATCCAGGTGGACATTTAACTTCTGACTGTAGAGGTAATTTAAGAATTTTCATGGAAGAATTCGAAAAGAAACATGGACTTGAGTTAAGAGTTGGAACAGAGCCTGAAATGATGTGGCTTACAAAAAATGAAGATGGAACTCCTACTGGAAAAGGTTTTTCTAAACCATTCTGTTATCACATTGATCAATTTGAGTCCTTAAGACCAGTTTTCATGAAAGTAATCGAATATTCAAAAGCTATGGGTCTAGATATGATTCAAGGTGACCATGAAGACGCTCCTGGTCAATTAGAGTTAAACTGGACTTACGATAATGTTTTAAGGAACGCTGATAGATTATCAACTTACAGACAAATTTGTGCACAAGTTGCAAGAGAACATAATTTGATTGCATGTTTTATGACTAAACCTTTTATGGGTGTATCAGCAAGTGGTTGTCATACTAATATGTCCTTATGGAAAGGCGGAAAAGTAAAAACAAACAAACTTGGTCATAAAAGTTTACCAGCTGTTGAGGAAGTATTTGGTTATGTCGAAGGCGGAACTAATACTTTTATGCCTGATACAAAAGATATGCAATTACCAGGAAAAATAGGATTACAATCAATCGCTGGTATCATGGAACACTTGCCAGCTTTAACTGCATTAGGGTCATCAACTGTAAATTCATATAGAAGATTGTGGGATCAAGGTTTTTGGGCACCTGTTTATGCTGACTGGGGTTATCAAAACAGAACTTGTGGATTAAGAGTGTCAGCACCTGGAAGATTTGAATACAGATCTGTAGACTCTATGCATAATCCTTATTTGTTAGGTGCGGCTTTGTTAAAAGCATGTGATCACGGAATAAGTAATAAGATGAAACCAGCAGATCCAGAGTCTAGAAATATTTATGAAGCTCAAAAAGCAGGTAAAGATGTTAAAAAACTTCCTTTAAGTTTAGGTGAAGCTTTAGAAAGACTATCTGAAGATGAAGTTATCAAGTCTGCTATGCCAGATGAAATGTATAAGGTTTTCCACTGGTATAAAAATGATGAATGGGAAAGATTTTTAGGAGCAACAACTCAATGGGATCTAGATACTTATTTAGATTGTTTACCATAATAATATAGCTAGAGAGGGAAAGTATATGTGCGGAATAGCAGGATTAATTCATAGAGGAAAATCTTCAAAAGTTGGTCATGAGCTACAAGGAATGTTGCAGGCTTTAAAACACAGAGGAGAAGACTCTACAGGTTATGCTTTGTATGGTGATACTGATGGAAAAAATTTCATTATGAGATTTAAAGTTGGTGAAAACGTTGGTGAAGGAAGTACATCTATTGCAGAAGATGTTTCTGTCTATGACGAAAGAAAAAAAATAGTAGATAGTTACCTTGCTGAAATGGGTGCGAAAATTGTTAAAGAAGAGAGAACGCTTCCCTATTCTCTAAGATATGAAATTCAATATGATAAAAAAGATTTATTAGAATTTTCACAAAAAATTGAAAGTATTCCTGGTGTTGAAATTCTTTCTATGGGTAAATCTTTAGAAGTAATAAAAGATCTTGGAAATGCTAAAATGGTTTGTGATAGATATAATTTAGATAAACTTGTAGGTACTCATGCTATCGGACATGCAAGAATGGCTACAGAGTCTGGTGTGGATATAAAATCAGCTCACCCTTTTTGGGGCTACCCATTTAGCGATGTATCAGTAGTTCATAACGGTCAACTTACAAATTATTGGAATAATAGAAGAGCTCTAGAAAATAAAGGAATGAGATTTATGTCTGAATGCGACTCAGAACTTATTGCAGTTTATTTAGCTGAAAAAATGAGAGATGGTGCTTCTTTAGAAGAAGGTATGAAGGAGTCATTAACAGGTTTAGATGGTGTGTTTACTTACTTTGTGGCAACAAAAGACTCTTTAGGTATGGCAAAAGATACTATGGCTGCTAAGCCATTAGTTTTATATGAGTCAGACGAACTGGTTGCAATGGGTTCAGAAGAAATAGCAATTAGATCAATTTTACCCCAGGAAATTGACACTTATGACCCATTCGATGGAGAGGTGAAAGTATGGCAAATTTAAAGAATGTAACAAAAAAAACTAAAGCTCAAGCTATGGGTATGCATAGTGAGGTCTTAACTGGTAGAACACAACAAAAATTTTTCAATCCAGATGAGGCTGAAAACTTTTATTATTTTGGAACTTACGACGTAGACTTTAACAAAAGAACTGATTTGGATGTTAAAGACATGACGGCCGCAGATGCAAACAAAGAAATAGATAATTTAATGAGTCAAGGTTACGGAACAATAGTTATTAAAAACCCTCAAGGTAAACACAGTATAGGTGTTGGAATTTTAAATAAACTAAATTTGATTTTTGAAGGAAGCTTAGGATATTTTGGAATAGGTTCTTGTGATGGACCAACAGTTCGAATCAACGGGAGAGTTGGTTGGTCATGTGCTGAAAATTTAATGGCTGGTAAAGTAGTAATTGAAAAAAATGCAGGATCCTGTTTTGGAGCTGCAATTAGAGGTGGAGACTTGATTTGTAAAGGTAGTGTCGGTGCTAGAACTGGTATTGATATGAAAGGCGGAACTATAATTATTGGTGGAGATGCTGGTGCTTTTACTGGTTTTATGATGCAAAGAGGTAGAATAATTATATTAGGTGATGTTGGGATCAATTTAGGCGACTCTATGTATGATGGGACAATTTTCGTAGGTGGAGAAATTGGTTCATATGGTAGTGATGCTGTAGACGCCGAATTGACAAAAAGCGATCAAGATTGGTTAAAAAGAAAACTAAAGGTTGCTGAAATTGGTGAGAAATTTGATGTAAGTAAAATGAAAAAAATTGTAGCTGGTAAAAAACTTTGGAACTATGACAATTTAGAACCTACTGAGAAAAAAGGAGCAATTTAATGCCTAAGAAAAAAAAGAAAAAAAATGGTAAAATAAAAAAAAATGGCAATGTTGGTGGAAAAGCTGACGTTCACTTAAGTTCAAATGGTGGAAGAAATAAAAGCCTCTTAGGACACAATGCTATTTTTACTCCTGATGTAATTGATGACATCCATATAAAATCACAATTGGGAAGATACAGAATGCGAGGAATGGCATTAATGAAAAAAATTCCAACATTTGATGATTTAGTTTTCTTGCCAGGTACACTTACAAGATTTGTAATCGAAGGATACAGAGAAAAATGTGAAACCAAAACTGTAATTGGTCCAAGATGTGAAAATCCAATTGAACTAGATATACCGGTTTATATTACTGGTATGAGTTTTGGAGCATTATCTTACGAAGCTAAAACTGCTCTTGCAAGAGGGGCAACGATGGCTGGTAGTGCAACATGTTCAGGTGAAGGTGGAATGATACCTGATGAAAGAAGATATTCAGAAAAATGGTTCTATCAATGTATTCAATCAAGATATGGATTTAATCCACATCATGCACAGCTAGCAGATGGAATAGAAGTTTTTATTGGACAAGGACAAAAAGTGGGAATGGGTGGTCACTTAATGGGTCAGAAAGTTACTGATCAAGTTGCTGAAATGAGATCGTTACCTTCTGGTATTGACCAAAGATCTCCAGCAAGACATCCTGATTGGTTAGGTCCAGATGATTTAGCTTTAAAAGTAGAGGAGCTAAGACAATTAACAAAAAATAAAGTTCCAATTCAATTAAAATTAGGTGCATCAAAAGTTTATGATGATGTTCGTATGGCAGCGAAATGTGATCCAGATTCAATTTACCTTGATGGTATGGAAGGATCAACAGGAGCTGGACCACACATTGCAGCAGCAAATACTGGTATTCCTGGTATTGCAGCAATTAGAGAGGCTAGAAGAGCACTAGATGATGTTGGTAAAACTGGAAAAGTAACTTTAATTTATGCAGGTGGTGTTAGAGATGGTGCTGACATGGCAAAAGCTTTGGCTTTAGGTGCTGATGCGATTGCAATCGGAACAGGTTCTATGATTGCGCTTAACTGTAATAAAGATATTCCAGAAGCAAATTTTGAAAAAGAAATGGGTGTAAAAGCAGGTGAATGTTATCACTGCCATACAGGAAGATGTCCAGTAGGTGTTGCAACACAGGATCCTAAACTAAGAGCTAGATTAAATCCTGATGATGCTGCCTTAAGAGTTTATAACTATCTTCATTCAATGACACTTGAAGCTCAATTATTAGCTAGAGCATGTGGAAAAACAAATATTCATTCACTAGAGCCTGAAGATTTAGCAGCATTAACTTCTGAAGCATCAGCTTTAGCTAAAGTTCCTTTAGCGGGAACTAATTATACTGTTGGAGTAGATAACTTTCATAAAATTTAAAGGAATTTATGGCTAAGAAAAAAAATAAAAAGAAAGTTTCGAAATCAGTAACTGTTAAAGACCAACAGTTAGGAAAGAAAAAAGAAACTGCTAGAGAAAAGATGATTGGTCAATCAATCGGTTACAGATACGATGTTAACCTCCTTCCAGATTATTCAAAGATGACTCCTTTTCTAAAAAAATATGTAGAAGCAATGGGATGGGACGATCTTAATTGGTTAGAAGATGTTCATATGGGATATGAAGAAGGAAGACCAGCTGTATTTTGTAGAAATGCTAACGGTTGGGTAACTATACCTAAATCAATTAAGCTACCAAATAATCAACAAGACAGAGACATGATAGCTAGAGAGCTTTTAGTAAAATTTCAAATGTCCCCAAAACATCCTCTTGTTGATTTGAAAAAAGCATATTTAAAATTTTAATTACACAATCTAAAGTTGATTTTTTTTTAAAACTTATTGTTAATACTAGGTTTTAGAAGATTGTTTTGTTTGTCACACCTTAACAAATTTTATAGGCTTCCAGAAACTAATATGGAGAGAGGATATGACTGATCAGTTAGGTGCTCTTACTACTATATTTACAGAATTTTACTACTGGGTAACAGTAGTACTGATGTTTTTAATTCACGTCGGTTTCTGTATGTATGAAGTTGGAGCTTCTCGATACAAACATCACCAACATACTCTTATGAAAAACACGATGCTGATACCTTTGGTAACAGTAACTTGGTTTTTATTTGGTTGGTGGATTTATTGGGCTTTCCCAACAGGACCGGGATTAGCACCATCAATAATGAATGAAAGTGCTGCACTAGTTACAGATGATTCTGCTTTTAGTGCTACTTGGTATAAAGCAACAAGTGACTTAATGGCTGTAAACTTAGGAGATCACATTTCTGGTGTCTTCTGGGCTGCATTCTTATTATTCTCTTGGACAGCTGCTTCCATCGTTTCAGGAGCAATCATCGAAAGAATTACAACTTTTGCATTTGGAATTTTGGCAATTGCAATAGGATCTGTATTCTGGACAATTGACGCTGCATGGGGATGGCACTTTGATGGCTGGATGCTTAAACTTCTAGGATACCATGATGCTTATGCATCAGGAGTAATTCACGCAATTGCGGGTGGATTTGCTTTAGGTGTTCTTATGGTTTTGGGACCAAGAATTGGAAAATTTTCATCTAGCGGTGAACCAAGAAACATTGGACCAAGAAATCCTTGGTTAGTTACAATTGGATTATTTCTAATTTATACTGGTTTCTGGGGCTTCTACGCAGCATGTAATATACCAATCTTTGATCTTGGACCTGAATACGGTATGGAAGGCATAAGTTATTGGACAGCTACAAACATATACGTAACCCCTACTACACTTAGTGGTATTACTTTTAACTTCTTGATGTCATTATCGGGAGGATTATTAGCCGGTTATTGGATTGCAAAAGGTGATCCTTTCTGGACTTACTCAAGTGGACTAGCAGGTATCATATGCGCTTCAGCTGGAAATGATTTATATCATCCAATTCAAGCAATGATCATTGGTATGATCGGTGTTGTGATTTCATACAAACTACATTACTGGGTTGAACGTAAGTTCAAAATTGATGATGCAGTAGGTGCAGTTGCAGTACATGGTTATGCTGGATTTATTGGTCTAGTAATTTGCGGTTTTGTTCTAAATGGTTATCCATCATCTGGTTACAGTGTTGGCGCTATGTGGGACGGAACAACTTACGCTACAATTAATCCATTAGGACAGTTCTTAGGAGCATTAATTATGTTCGTAGTTCTTGGACTAATACCAGGTTATATCATAGCTAAAGTACTTCATGGAATGGGTAAATTAAGAATCCCACGTGAAGTTGAGATAGCTGGACTTGATTATGAAATAATGGAAGATGCTAAAAGAGATGAAAGAGCAGTTTCATCCGCAACCAGGTAAAGGAGAAACAATATGGCAACAGTCACAAATTGGATCGATCACCTGAACAAGCCTGCAGAAGAAGTTGCAGGTGCTGTTTATCCTGGTGCTGGATCCTCAGAAGGATTGCTAGTAATTTTAGCAATTATTTTATGGGTTGGTTGGCATGTTTTAACCGCAAAGTCTGAAAGTGATGAACTTGATAGACTTTCAAGGAAAAGACATGGTCCAAATGATCATAAAAGCAATATTACCGACTGGTAATTAAAAATAAAATTTGGGCGCTACTTAAATTGTAGCGCCCTTTTTTAATCTAATCATTAAATGACAGAAGAAAATAATAACGAAGAGTTAAGACCAAGCAAAATGCGTGGAGTTGCTTTTCCAAAAGCAAAATATGGAGTCATACTTGCTATAATTGTAATTATTGTAGTTAACCTAATTTATTATAAGGAAACAATTTTTTCATTTTTAAAATAACTATGTTAACCTAATTTATGTCAAAAAATTTATTCAAAATAGCCAAAGAAAAAAAAATCAAATACTTCTTAATTAGTTTTGTCGATTTATTTGGAGTATTAAGATCAAAATTAGTTCCAGCTCAAGCTATTAAAGAGATGCAAGAAACAGGAGCAGGATTTGCCGGATTTGCAGCTTGGCTAGACATGACTCCTGCAGATGCTGATATGTTTGGAGTACCAGATCCAGATAGTTTAATTCAATTACCTTGGAATAAAGAAGTTGGATGGTTAGCTTCAGATCTTTGGATGAATGGAAAACCAGTTGAAGCTTCACCAAGAATTATACTAAAAAAACAAATCAAAAAGTTAGAAAAAAAAGGTTTAACAATGAAATCAGGTGTTGAATGTGAATATTTTTTAATTTCACCTGATGGAAATTCAATAGCAGATCCTAGAGATACACAGTCAAAACCTTGTTATGATCAATCAGCTTTAATGAGAAGATATGATTTAATAAAGGAAATTTGTGATTGTATGATTGAAATGGGATGGGGTCCTTATCAAAATGATCATGAAGATGCTAATGGTCAATTTGAAATGAATTGGGATTATGCAGATTGTTTGGTGACTGCAGACCGGCACGCCTTTTTTAAATTTATGGTTAAAACAATTGCAGAGAAGCATGGTTTAAGAGCTACGTTTATGCCTAAACCATTTGAAAATTTAACAGGTAATGGATGTCATGCACATATCTCTGTATGGGATGGTAAAAAAAATAAATTTTTAGATAAATCAGATAGTTTAGGTTTAAGTAAAATGGCATATAATTTTCTAGGAGGTGTAATAAAAAATGCATCTTCACTTTCAGCTTTTTTTAATCCAACAATAAATAGTTATAGAAGAATTAACGCCCCACCTACTAAATCAGGAGCATCATGGTCACCAAGTAGTATTTCTTATTCTGGCAATAACAGAACACACATGATTAGAATCCCAGATCCAGGAAGATTTGAATTAAGATTAATGGATGGTTCTGCTAACCCGTATTTGTTACAAGCAAGTGTATTGGCTGCAGGATTAGATGGCTTAAAAAATAAAATTAATCCAGGTAAACCTTTGGACTGTAATATGTATGAAGATTATGAAAAATATCCTGATCTTCCAAAACTTCCAGATGAACTCACACAATCACTTGATAAATTAAAAAATAATAAAGATATAAATGATGCATTTGGACAAAATGTTATAAACAGTTATTTAAAACTCAGAAATTCTGAAATTAAAGAATTTAATCAAAAAGAAAGTTTCGACAAAACAAAAGCTATTACTAGGTGGGAAAGAAATAATACGTTAGACTGTTAGATATGACAATTTTATCTAATGGGCATCTTTGGAGATATTCTGAATTTATTTCCAATAAAAATTTCTCTTTTAGAAAAGAACAAATATTAAAATCACTATCAAAAAAAGAAATTGATGATGCTTATTTAAGTATAAAAAAATGGAATGGTTACTCGCCTACTCCATTAATTAATTTGAGTAAATTATCTAAAGAATTGAATCTTAACAAAATTTTTTATAAGGATGAAAGTAAAAGATTTAGTTTAAAGTCATTTAAGGCTTTGGGTGGAGCATATGCCGTAGAAAAAATTTCAAAAGGAAATAAAGATATAACAGTCTCTACTGCAACAGCTGGTAATCATGGAAGATCTGTTGCATGGGGCGCAAAAAGACTTGGTTTAAAATGTAAAATTTTTATAAGTGAGTTTGTAAGTGATGCTAGAGGACAAGCAATGGCAAATCTAGGGGCTGAAATAATTAAAGTTAAAGGAAACTATGAAAATTCTTTAATTGAATGCATCAAACAATCAACAGAAAACGGTTGGCACATTGTTCAGGATGTTGCTTGGGATAATTATTTATTAGTACCAAAGTACACCATGGCTGGTTATTCAGTAATGATGAAAGAAATATTTGATCAACTAGACAATAATGAAATCTCTCATATAATTTTACAAGCTGGAGTTGGGGGAATGGCTGGAGCAATGATTGCTGGTGTTGCAAGATACTTAAAAAATATACCCACAATTATAGTTGTAGAGCCAGATAGTGCCGCTTGTGTTTTAGAGAGTATTAAAACGGGAAAGATCGAAAAAATTGACATCAAAAGAGAAAGTCTTATGGGTGGCATGTCTTGTGGAGAGGTATCATTGGTCCCATGGGAGATTATAAAAAATTCAGTTAATTATTGTATTAGCTTACCTGATGATGATATTGCTAAAACTATGAGATTACTTGGTAATGCAAACTTTAGTGACGAAAAAATTATTGCTGGTGAAAATTCTGTACCTGGAGTAATTAGTTTAATAGCAAGTTGTGAAGACGAAAAAATAAAAAAAGAAATGAAATTAAACAAAGATTCAAACGTCTTATTAATAGGTTGTGAAGGTGATACTGATGAGAAAATGTATAAAAAACTTATAAATCAATAATTATGATCACATGAAAAAAATAATAAAAAAAAAAGTTGAAAATTTAGATTTTTATAAGATTTTTAAACCTGAACTAACCCCAAAAAGAATGATGGAATTAGGCGTTTTTGGAGGAGCTTATTTTGGTTTAAATGTAAAAGAGTACCCAAAATCCTGGTTTAAAAATGTCAAACTAAGAAAAACTTTTGATGTTAGTCTTAATAGATTTAAAATTGTTTCTGGATTATCTAGAGAACATTGGATTGAAAAAGGATGGATTTTTAAAGAAGATCCATTGGGCTGGTTTCAATGGTATTGCAGATTTACAAATGGAAGAAGAATTCCTCATATAGATGAAATTCAAATTAAAAGATGGAAAAATTTTAGAAGACATGTTTTGGCAATAGAAAAAAATTGTGAAAAAGGCGATCTGGGTTGTAGAAAAAGACAAAGACAAGCAATCTTGCAATGGGCTTACGATCCTTATAGATAAAAATTTTTAAGTTCCTAAAAAGTGATGAATAACTGTTCTTGTTTGTGGATTTATTCTATGTTCAAACAAATATATCCCCTGCCATGTTCCAAGCAATAATTCACCTTCTTTAATGCTTAAAGAAATTTGATTGTTTGTTAATGCTGATTTTATATGGGCAGGCATATCATCTTTTCCTTCTGTAGTATGAACGTATAATTTATTGTTCATTGGAGCTAAATTATCAAAATAATTTAACAAATCAGTTTGGACATCTGGATCTGCATTTTCTTGCACAATTAAAGATGCACTTGTATGTTGAATACTCAGATTAATCATCCCGTTTTGAAATTTATTTTTTTTTACCCATTTAATTGTTTGATCAGTAAATTCATATAATTTTTGGCCATTGGTACTAATTTCAAGATTGTAAAATTCCTGTTTCATATTTTATAATCTTTTGAGGTTAATTCATATAAGCGGCTAATAGTACGTTTAAATTCTTTCTCTAATGATTTTGAGGAAGAGAATTGATCTAAGTTTTGATTTGCCGTAATAGCAATTGGAATATTTTTATCATAAATGATATCAATCAATGTTATAAATCTTAGTTGTTGATTTGAATTAAAATCATTAAATTGTGGTATATTTTCTATCACAATAAATTTAGATACTTTTGCAATTTCTAAATAATCCTCTGCTCCTAGATTTTGATCACATAAATCTTTAAAATCAAATCTAGATATTCCTTCATAGAAGTTGTGAATTTCAAAATTTCTTCCTTTTATGTTTAAGATTTTATTAAGTTTTTTTTTATTTTTTGAAATAGTTCTAAAAAATTTATTTATCTTAAAATTAGTTTCTTTATTTAATGGAAAAAAAAATCTTTGTCTTTGATTTTCTTTTGATTTTCTATAATCATCTTCAATTTTGAGTTCATATTCAACAGATTTTTCCTGCATAATTTTGATGAATGGTTTAAATTGATCTCTTTGAAGTCCATCTTTATATAAATCTGATATTTTTGTATTTGAAGTTAAAATCATTTTAATATTTGCTTTAAACATTTCTTCGAATAATTTTCCTAGTATCATAGCGTCAACGATATTAGTTACTTGAAATTCATCAAAGTAAATTAAAGAGGTCTTTGATTTAAAATCTTTTACAAATAAACTGATAATATTTTGCTCTTTTTTATTTTTCCTTTCCTGAACAAAATCATGAAAGTTTAACATAAATTCATTAAAATGAAGTCTTTTTTTTTTCTGTTTTATTTGACTAAAAAAAAAATCTAAAATCATTGTTTTTCCGACACCAACATCTCCATAAAGATAAAAACTTTTTTTTGAATTTTCTTTTAAGAAAAAGTTAGATATTAACGATCTAAAATTTTTTTTATAATAGTCATGTAATTTTTTAATAACTATTAATTGATTATGATTGATTTCTAAATTGTTTGAGTCACAATAAAAATTAAATTTTTCTTCAAAGTTTTTGAGCATTAATTTTTTTTCGTTTTAAAATCAATTCCATATTCTGATCTTGGACCTTTTCTCAACCCAAAAGGCCCAGGGATAAAAATTGTCATAGGCTTAGTCCCTTCTTTTAAATCAACTCTATGATAAGTATTTGCAGATCTAAATCCAATATAACCAGGTTTCCTCCAAAATTTACCATTAATAGTGGTCTCCCAGTATCCACCTCTCAAAATGATTGTAATATAAGGACATAAGTGATTATGAACACCTTCTCCATGATCGTCTGCTAGCATCTCATGTATTAAGATATTAAATGGAAACCATTTGGGTCGATATCTGAAGAGAACATAATATCGATTCATCCAAGGTTTAGCTAAATGATAATTTGGATGGGATGGCCCTCTATCTAAAACAATTTTTTTACGACCTACTTTTTCCAGAAATTTTAAGAACATTAATTTAATTTTATTATTGCATTATCTTTAATTACAAAAAGTTCTTTATCTATAATAAATGGTTGTGCAATTTTTTCATTATCTATTTTGAGTGTTGAGGTGGTTCGACCTGAAGCAATATCAATAATTAATAATCGACCAATATTAGTAGAAACATAAATTTTATTCAAGCCAACAACAAAACCTGTAGGTTTTATTCTAGATCTTTTATTTTTTTTAAAATTTGCGAATATATCAGTTATTCTAATTATATTACCTGAGTTTACTTCTGTAACGATCAGATAACCTTCTAAAGAAATTGAAAATAAATAATTTTCTAAAAGAGCAGATCTTATGCTGGAATTGACTTTATTTTCCCAATTAATACTAGCTGTCTCAATATTTATCGAAAATAATTGATTATTATTGTTTGAAAAAAATAGTGTTTTTCCATCAGTAATTATTTCAGATGTCTCTAGAGAGAAAGCAGACTCATAAACTGCACTACTTTGGGTTGGTAATTGCCATAAAAGTTCACCTCTATTTAGGTTAACAGCACTTATATCTCCTATAGAATTATTAAAAATTACTTGATCTTTAACGATTACTATTGAAAGTTTTTTTTGTGATTTAATTAAGGTGTTTTCAGTTTTTATATTCCACAACTCTTCTCCATTCTTCAATGAAAAACATCTCAAGGTGTTTGAAAAATCAATTATAAAAAATTTATCCTTATAAATCTTTATTTGAGAATTAAAAGGGGCTAAATTATCTTTGGACCAAATTAATTTTCCTGACTTTAAATCTAACAAATAATATTTTGCAAGATTATCAGCAACAATAAGAAATTCTTTATTATTAGAAAATTGAAGTATTGGTTTAAGTTTTTTTTGAGATTTAGTATAATAATTTTTTTTCCAAACTAAATTTGAATTTTCATTAAATTGTAAAATTGATCCTTTGTCATCAAAAAAAATTATATTTTTTTCATTAATAGACACTTCTGGCTCAAATTGATAAAAGTTTTTAATTTTTGTAAATTTATATCTCGAAGATTTTTGTAATTTGCTATCAAAATTATTTTTTCCATAAAAATTATAATTCCGATTAATAGAATTTTGCTCAGATATATTTGGTTTTAAAATAACCCTAATATTTGAGTTGAACTCTTTATTTATTGCAGATTCTTTTACAATGATTTTTTCAGTAAATTCATTGTTATCTAAATCTATATTTTTTGATGAGGTCCAAAACTTTGAATTTTTATTTAATGAACAACCGAAAATAAAAATAAATAAAGTAAATAAAAAAAATATTCTAATCACTTAAATCTCTGTTTAATCTTTTTTGGGACTCCTTAAGTATTTCTTGATTTACAATTTCTAAACTAATTATTTGGTCAAAAAAATCTTTTGCTTTTTGTTTTTCATTTTTTGAAAAAAAATATTCAGCTAAAAGATAAAGTCCATGTGACTTCCAAATACTTTCTGAATTAATCAATGGTTTTAAAATTAGTAGCAAATCATTTTCCTCAATTGTATCTGCGTTATAGAGTGCTTTTTTATAGATAATAAGATATTTAATTTCATTTTCTAGTGAAGTTTTATCAATCAATATATTAAATAATTCATTAACCTCTGTTTTGCTTTGAATTAAATTATTATCAATCACAAAATATAAAGCTAATGGTGAGTAAGTGCTATTTCTATCCTCAACAACTTCTATTAAAGCTCGGGTGCTTCTAGTAGTATTTCCTTTTTCATAATCAATAACAGCACTATTAAATTTTTCGGAAATTTTTTTCTTATGATTGTCTTCATAAATTTGGAAAGAATAAAAACTTAAAATTATAATAATTATAACTGTAATTGATAATATAATTAGTTTTTTATTTTGAACTAAAAAATTTTTAATTTTTTCATTCCTGGTCTTAGTATCAATTATTGAGATCTCTTCATCCATATTCAAATCATATTTCTTAAAACATATTGAAGTATTCCACCATTCTTATAATACTCTAGTTCATTTTTAGTATCTATCCTACATAATGTTTTGATCTTTTTTATTTCTCCAGAAGCATATTTTATATCAACAGTAACATTATCTGATGGGTTAAGACCTTTTTCAATTTCAATTATACTTATTAATTCAGAGCCTTTTAGATTTAGATTTTTTCTATTTATATTATCAATAAATTGTAAAGGTAAAACGCCCATCCCTATCAAATTAGATCTATGAATTCTTTCAAAACTTTCGGCTATTACAACTTTTACACCCAATAATTTTGTACCTTTGGCTGCCCAATCTCTAGATGATCCTGTTCCATATTCTTTACCACCAATTACCACAAGATCAGTCCCCCTTTTTTTATATTCAACAACAGCATCATAAATTGGCATTACTTTTTCTTCTGGGTACAAAGTCGTAAAACCACCTTCTGTCCCTGGCGCCATTTCATTTCTAATTCTTATATTTGCAAAAGTCCCTCTCATCATAACCTCATGATTTCCTCTTCTTGATCCATATGAATTATAGTCTTTTGGTAAAATTTGATGTTTCATAAAATACTCACCTGTCGGGCTTTCTTTTTGAATATTTCCAGCAGGCGAAATGTGATCTGTTGTTACCATATCTCCTAAAATTAATAATGGTCTGGCATTATGAATTTTTTTAAATCCCTCGGGTTGATCTGTAAGATCATCAAAGAAAGGAGGTTTTTTTACATAAGTTGAGTTTTCTTCCCAATTATAAATACTACTTTTCTCAGTTTTAATTTGTTGCCATTGTTTTGGCCCTTCTGAAACATTTGAGTATCTTTTAATAAACATATCAGCATTTAGAGATGATTTGAGTGTATCTTCAATCTCTTTATTTGATGGCCAAATATCTTTCATAAAAATTTCTTTACCATTTTTATCTTTGCCGAAAGAATCTTTGTAAAGATCAAAACCCATGTGACCTGCTAAAGCATAAGCTACAACTAACGGTGGTGATGCTAAATAATTTGCTTTTATGTGTGGAGAAATTCTTCCTTCAAAATTTCTATTACCTGATAAAACTGAAACTGCATAAATATTTTCTTTTTGGATCGCTTCAACAATGTCTTCTGGTAGTGGTCCAGAATTACCAATACAAGTTGTACAACCGTATCCAACTAGATTAAATCCAAGTTTATCTAAATATACATTTAATCCTGCTTTTTCTAGATAATCAGTTACTACTTGGGATCCAGGAGCTAACGAAGTTTTTACCCAAGGTTTAACCTCAAGACCAAATTCAATAGCTTTTTTTGCAAGTAGGCCTGCTCCTATAAGCACATTTGGATTAGATGTGTTTGTACAAGATGTGATTGCTGCGATTAAAATTGAGCCATCTTTAATTTCATAATCAGTATTAACAACTTTTGAAATAGAAAGATCTTTTTTATTTGTAACTTCTTTAAAACTTTTCTCAAAATTTTTAGATGCTTCAGTTAATAATACTTTATCTTGAGGTCTTTTTGGTCCAGAAATAGTAGGCACAATTGTTGACATATTTAGAGACAAAGTATCTGTAAATTCAATATCCTCACTAGCCCATAAACCTTGTTCTTTAGCATATTTCTCAACTATACTTACTACAGATTGATCTCGACCTGAAAATTTTAAATATTTTAAAGTCTCATCGTCGATTGGAAAAAACCCACAAGTAGCACCATACTCTGGTGCCATATTAGCAATCGTTGCACGATCAGCTAAAGTTAAATTTTTTAAACCTTCGCCATAAAATTCAACAAATTTTCCAACTACACCTTTGTCCCGTAACATTTTTACAACTGTTAAAACTAAATCTGTTGCAGTAGTTCCTTCTGGCATTTTATTAGTGATTTCAAACCCTATTACTTCTGGAATAAGCATTGAAATTGGTTGACCTAACATTCCAGCTTCAGCTTCTATACCACCAACTCCCCAACCTAAAACTGATAGACCATTTACCATTGTTGTATGACTATCAGTTCCAACTAATGTATCTGGAAAAAGATATTTTTCTCCTTTGTATTCTTCACTCCAAACCACCTTGGATAAATATTCTAAATTTACTTGGTGACATATCCCTGTTCCTGGTGGGACAATTCTAAAATTATTAAATGCTTGTTGGCCCCATTTTAAAAATGAATATCTTTCACCATTTCTTTTAAATTCTATTTCTACATTTTTATCAAATGAATCTGATTTTGCAGATTGATCTACTTGCACTGAATGATCAATAACAAGGTCTACTGCTGACAACGGATTAATAGTATTAGGGTCTTTATTCTTATCTTTAACAGCTTCCCTCATTGCAGCCAAATCTGCAACTGCAGGTATTCCTGTGTAATCTTGTAATAGAACTCTCGCGGGTCGATATGCAATTTCTGTTTTAGATTTTTTTTCTTTTAACCAGATTTTAATAGCTTCAATTTGATTTTTTGTTACTGATAAATCATCTTCATATCTTAGTAGATTTTCCAAAAGAACTTTAAGTGACTTTGGAAGCTTCGAGATCCCATTTAGTCCATTTTCTTCTGCTTTTTTAAGAGAATAGAATTTATAATTTTTTCCCTCAATCTTTATATTTGATAATGAATTATAAGAATTTTTTTTACCTGGTTTCATAGTTTATATATAAAATGTAATTATGCTCAAAAGAAGAAGCACTGACATAACATAATTAAAATATTTAATAAATTTCTGATTTGTCGCAAATTTCCTCAAAAATTTTCCTATAAAAGTCCATAAAGTAATACTTGTTGATGAAAATAAGAAGGCTAGAAGCACTACTTGAGTCGCATAACTAACATAATTTGATCCAAGCTCTACGTACGTAGAAACAACTATTATCGCTACTGATACACCTTTTGGATTTAAATATTGAAAAAGAAAAGTTTCAATAAATTTAACTGGGTTCTCTTTTTTTATTTCACTAGAACCACTTGAAAAAGCAATTTTATAGGCAAGATATAATAAAAACAATGTTCCAAGATATTTTATTATCAATTGAATAATTGGAAATAATTTAAAAATATTTATTAAACCAATTGTCAAAAAAAGAACTAAAGAAGTAAATCCTAAAGTGACTCCAAGAATATGTGGTATAGTTTTGGCAATTCCAAAATTAAATCCTGAGTATGAAGCAACAACATTATTTGGACCAGGGGTATAAGCAGTAACAAACCAAAATAATGCTATTGAAAGTATTTCTGGATGCATATTTAAGCTATTGGCAATCCGTTTTCAGATTTTTGTGATGGATGAACTAAAATTACTTTACCCTCTTTATCAATAGAACCTAAAATTAAAACCTGAGAAACTACTCCAGCAATATTTTTTTCAGCAAAATTACATATAGCAATTACTTGTTTTCCTTTTAAATTCTCTTCATTGTAATAATGAGTTATTTGAGCTGAAGATTGTTTAATACCAATTTCTTCACCAAAATCTACTTCAACAACTAAAGAAGGCTTTCTAGCTTTTTCATTTTTTTTTACTGATATTACAGTGCCTACTCTAATGTCAACTTTATCAAAAATATCATATGTTATTTGTTCTTTCATAATGGCAGTATTTATAATAATTATTGGTTATGAGTACAGAAATTAATTTAGAGAAATTATATGACGATTCTGTAAAAATTTTGACAGACCTTATAGGTTTTAGGACAATTTCTGGGGAAGATAACAGTGCTTTAATAAATTATTGTGAAGACTATCTCCACAAAATTGGTGCAACATCCTTTAAAACATATGATGAGGAAAAAAATAGGGTAAATCTTTTTGCTACTTTAAAAGCGAACAAAACTAACGGAACAAAACCAATTATTTTATCAGGACATACAGATACAGTGCCGGTTTCAAAAAGTTGGAGCACAGATCCATTTAAAGCAACTATTAAAGGTGACAAACTTTATGGTAGGGGCTCATGTGATATGAAAGGTTTTATCGCTTGCACTTTAGCTTTTGCACCTATTTATGCTGGAACAAACTTAAACAGAGATATACATTTTTCATTTACTTTTGATGAAGAAACAGCTTGTCTAGGTGCTCCAATCTTAATTAAGGAATTAAAAAAAAGAAATATTAAAGATGGTATTTGTATAATTGGTGAACCAACAAAGATGAAAATTATTGATGCCCATAAGGGTTGTTATGAATACACCACTTATTTTGAAGGATTAGCTGGACATAGTTCAGCGCCACATAAAGGAGTAAGTGCAGTTGAGTTTGCTACAAGATATGCCAACAAATTGATTGAGCTTAGAGAAGATTTGAAAAAAAGAGTTCCAAAAGACTCGATTTTTGATCCTCCTTTTTCAACTTTACAAGTTGGTGGAATTTTTGGTGGAATAGCTCACAACGTTATCGCAGATAAATGTCATATTAATTGGGAAACAAGACCAGTTATAAAAGAAGACGGAATATTTTTAAATGAACAGATTGATAAATATGCAAATGAAGTTCTGTTACCTGAAATGAAAAAAGTGTTTGAAAATTCAAAAATAACAAAAAAAATTATTGGTGAGGTTACAGGATTCGATCGAGTTAAAAAGTCTGAAGCCTGTGAATTAGTTGCCAGTTTAACTGGAGACAATTCTAGAGAAGTAGTATCATTTGGAACTGAAGCAGGTTTATTTCAGGAAATTGGTATTAGCACCGTAGTATGTGGTCCCGGTTCTATTGAGCAAGCTCATAAAGTAGATGAATTTATTGAACTTAACGAATTAAAGAAATGCATAAATTTTCTAAATGGTATAAAGTCTAAATCTATTTCGAATTAATAAATTGTTGCGAAATCTAGATAAAATTATATTTGTACATGAATAAAAAAAATTCAAGAGATCTTGTAGGCTATGGTAATAAAGGAAAAAAAATTTCATGGCCTAACAATGCAAAATTAGCTCTTCAAATAGTTTTAAATTATGAAGAAGGTGGAGAAAATACTCCATTAAATGGTGATAAATATTCTGAAACTTTTTTGTCAGAAATTATTGGAGCTAAAGCAATAAAAGGCAGACACATAAGCATGGAGAGTATTTACGAATATGGATCTAGGTCAGGATTTTGGCGTTTGGACAAATTGTTTAAAGAAAAAAGAATACCCGTAACGATTTTTGGAGTAGGACTTGCATTAAAACAAAACCTTGAAGTATGTAATGCAATTAAAAATGGAGACTATGAAGTAGCTGCTCATGGATATAGATGGATAGACTACCAAGATGTAAAAAAATCAGTCGAAAAAAAACATATGCAACTAGCTGTAAAAACTATTAAAGATATTTTTGGTTCAAGACCATTGGGCTGGTATACAGGACGATGTAGCCCAAACACCAGAGATTTAGTTTTTGATGATGGAGGTTTTTTATATGATAGTGATAGCTATAGTGATGACTTACCATATTGGGAATATAGAGGTAAAAAAAAACAACTTATTATTCCTTATACTTTAGATAATAATGATATGAGATTTGCAACAAATCAAGGATTTAACACTGGTGATCATTTTTACAATTATCTAAAAGATAGCTTTGATACTTTATATGAAGAAGGAAAAACAAGTCCAAAAATGATGTCAGTTGGATTACACTGTAGATTAATTGGTAGACCTGGCAGAATTCAGTCTTTAAAGAAATTTTTAGACTATGTTCTTAAATTTGATGATGTATGGATTTGCAAAAGAATTGATATAGCTAAACATTGGATTAAAAACTACTCATAATATGAAAGAAAAAATAATATTTACTAATGGATTAATAGATTTAGCTCAACCAAGGTTGGGCACAAAAATCATTTATAAAACTGATGATTTTTTTGCACCTGCCAATAGAATAATTAGCCCAACCATTCCTGTATTCAAAGAAGGTGTTTTTGATAAACATGGAAAATGGATGGATGGATGGGAGTCTAGAAGAAGAAGAACTTCAGGACATGATTACATTGTTTTAAAATTAGGTAAGCCAGGAAAAATTTCTAAGATTGATGTAGACACTTCTCACTTTAATGGTAATCACCCTTCAATGGTCTCAATTGAAGGAGCTAATTCTAACTCTAACAAAATCAAACAATTTAAATGGATTTCAATTCTTTCAAAAAAAAAGGTTAAAGCTAATTCGCATCATATTTTTTCAATTAAAAATAATAAGGTATTTACACACATTAAATTTAACATTTTTCCTGATGGTGGTGTTGCAAGATTAAGATTATATGGATCGATTGCAAAATCAAAAAAAATGAAAAACAAAAAAATAAATCTTGCTTCGTTGCTAGATGGTGCATCAGTTATAGCTTGTAACAATGAACACTTTGGCAAAGCTGAAAATATTTTAGCCCCAGGTAAAGCAAGAAATATGGGAGATGGCTGGGAAACTAGAAGACGAAGAGGTAAAGGAAATGACTGGCTGATTCTGAACTCTATCGATGGAAACTCTGTTGATAAAATTGAAATTTCGACTCATCATTTTAAGGGAAATTATCCTAGCTATTGTTCTTTACAAGCAGCTTATTTACCAACTAAAAATTCTAAACAAATTGTAAACTCATCTAAAAAATGGAAATATTTATTAAAGAATACAAAATTATCAGCTAACAAAACTCATATCTTTAAAAATTCTTTAATGAAAAATAACAAAATTAATCATATAAAAATAAATATATTTCCTGATGGTGGTATTTCTAGATTTAGAATTTTTGGTAAAAAAATATGACAGGTCGAATTATAAAACCAAAACCAATAACTAAAGAAAATTTCAAAAAATTTGGTGACATGATAACAACTGCTGACATCAAGCCAATTGAAATTAATAATGGCTATGCAAAAAGGTATGATGGAATTGCAAATTTAAATACAAAGAAAGATAATGGAGAGTCAACCATCAGTATTTTTTCAGCTCTTAAAAGATCTTTTCCAATGAAAGTTGATATGATGGAAAAACATCCACTAGGAAGTCAAGCTTTTATTCCAATGAAAGAAACAACTTTTTTAGCTTTCGTAGCTCCAGAGGGTGACGAGCCAGACATAAATAAAATTGAGTCTTTCATTATACCAAAAGGAATTGGAGTAAATTATAATCCAGGTATTTGGCATTTTCCATTGATCTCAACTGAAGATATGAATTTTTTAGTTGTAGATAGATTAGGTGAAGGAGACAATTTAGTTCTTCATAATCTAAATAATGAAAATATTACTTTAGAATATCAGGTATAAAAAAAGCCCACCAATTTAAATTGATGGGCTTTTTTGAGTTAAAATTTAATTATTTTCTACTAGATGATATTGCTAAGTGAATTAAAGCACCTAATGATGCTCCAATTATCCAAGCGTATCCTCCACCACCGCCTAAGTTAGCGAAGAAATCATCCATTCCTAAAAATAAGATGTTTGGCCAAACTGTACCAACTGCAATATATCCTGATAGCACCCAAGCTAACATTCCTTTGCCGTTGAAACCGCCATTGTAATGATACTTACCATTAGGTGAGTCGCTAAACAAATCATCAACATCTAATCTTTGTTTTTTGATTATATAATAATCAGTAATCATTATTCCAAACACCGGAGCTAAAATTGCACCTAAAGTATTCACAAATGGAAATAATCCCATTTGAGTAATTACTGCAACCCACATACCACCAATAATAAAACCAAAACCAGCTGTTATTAAACCACCAATTCTAAAATTAATTTTACTTGGCATTAAGTTTGCCAGGTCATATGCAGGGGGTATAAAGTTTGCGACCATATTGATACCAACTGTTGCTGCAAAGAATGCAAATGCCGCAACTATAGTTAATACAATATTATCTACTTTAGCTACCATATCTGTTGGACTTGCTACATACTCTCCAAAGATAGCTATTGTTCCACCAGTAATCATTAAAGTAATGAAAGAGAAGAAAATAACGTTGCCTACTAATCCCCATAGATTACCTTTTTTCATCTCATCCTCATCTTTAACAAATCTAGCAAAGTCACCGAAGTTAATTACTACAGCAGCAAAATATCCTACCATTATAGAAAATACTGCTAAGAACGCACCAAATGAACCTAAACCTTCAAATCCACCAGAACGTGCTCCACCAGAAAATATTTCTCCAACTTCTGATAAAAGACTTCCACCAGCTTGAAACCAAATCACTAACATCAAAAGAACCATCACAACATAAACTGCTGGTCCTGCAAAGTTTAAAAATCTTTTTACAAGATCTATACCTTGCCAGAATAAGTAAACCTGGAATGCTGAAACAAATATAAATGATACCCACATTACACCTGTCATTCCTAAGAACATTTCAGTGCCTGGGTTACCAGTAATACCTGTAATCAGAAGTGCTACAGCAGTTGATGCTGCATATGTTTGTGCTCCATACCAGAACATGGCCACAAGACCTCTTGCCATTGCAGGAAAGTTTGCTCCAAACACACCCATACTTACCCGTGCAAATACTGGGTAAGGTATTCCGTGTTTCACACTTGGTTTTCCAGATAAATTTACTAACCACATGATGAAAAAGCCGGCAAGTATTAATGCTAAAAATACTGCCCAACCATTTAATCCTGAGGCTAAGAATAATGATGCTGCTAAAGTATATCCAAATAAACTCTGAACATCATTTGCCCATACGTTGAAAATTTCGAACCATCCCCAATTCTTTTTATTTGATGGAGTTGGTGCTAAATCCGCATTGTAGAGCGATTTTGATCTACTCATGTTTTCTCCTCTGTGTATTACGAGTTATAACTAGTTAATTTACGCAACGTTAATTAATGAAACCCTATTGATTTCTATATGAATTTCAAACAAATGATTTTTTATTGATGCTCTTTAAGTATTGACTATCAATACTAAATTAACCAAAGCCTAAAATGAACACTTCAAAATTATTTAAAATTAATTATTCCAACCACCTACAGACTTAACCTCTAAAAATTCCTCAAGTCCATGTTCACCAGCTTCTCTACCTATACCTGAGTGTTTGAAACCTCCAAAAGGAGCATCAACAGCAATCCCTGCTCCATTAACATCAACCATCCCTGATCTTAATTTTCTTGCAACTCTTTTCACTTTTTCTTTATCTTGAGTTTGAATATAATTCGTTAAACCATACGGAGTATCATTTGCTATTTCAATAGCTTCTTCCTCTGTTTCAAAAGGCATGACGGATAAAACAGGTCCAAAAATTTCAGTTCTAGCTATTTCCATATTATTATTTACATCAGCGAACACTGTAGGCTTAACAAAATAACCTTTATCTAAACCGCTAGGTTTGCCAGGTCCACCAGCAATTAATTTAGCACCCTCATCTATTCCTTTTTTAATTAGAGTTTGAATCTTGTTATATTGAGTTTCAGAAATTACAGGTCCTATATGTTCACCTTCTTTTTTAGGATCACCAACTTCAAAAGTTTCAGTATATTTTTTCAATCTCTCTACAGCCTCATTATACATTGATTTTTCAACCAACATTCTTGTTGGAGCATTACATGATTGCCCTGAATTTCTAAAACATCTTAATGCACCTCTTTCTATTGCTTCAGGATCAGCATCTTTAAAAATAATATTTGCTCCCTTACCACCTAATTCTAAACTTACTCTTTTAAAATCCTTTGCAGCATTTTGTGAAATAAGAGCTCCTGCTCTTGTTGAACCTGTAAATGAAATCATATTTATATCTGGGTGACTTGTTAAAGCATCTCCAGTTGTAGCTCCATCTCCATTTACCAAATTAAATACACCTGGAGGAAATTTTGTTTCATCAATCAATTCTGCAAGTATCATTGAAGATAAAGGTGCAAGTTCTGACGGTTTTAAAACCATAGTACATCCAGATGCTATTGCTGGCATTACTTTTAAACAAACTTGGTTCATTGGCCAGTTCCAAGGAGTTATTAAAGCACAAACACCTTTTGGCTCATAAATAAGTCTTTGGTTAGGTGCATGATCGCCTAAAGGCTTTTCAAATTCAAAATTTTTTAAATACCTTATAAATGATTTTAAATGCGCAGCACCTGTACCTGCCTGAAGTTTTGTCGCAAAATCTTTTGGTGCACCCATTTCAAGGGTAATTGCCTCAGCAATATCAGCCCATCTTTTTTTATAATTTTCGTAGAGTTTTTCTAATAATTTAATTCTTTTCTCTTTAGTAGAAAATGCCCATGAGCTATATGCTTTTTTTGCAGCACTCACTGCATCATTAACATCATCTTTATTTCCTAAAGATATGACTGCACAACTTTCCTCTGTCGCAGGATCAATTACTTTAATTTCTTCTTTGCTTTTCGGGGTTACCCATTTTCCATCAATATAAAAATTTTTTTTGTTTTCCATAACAGACTCCTAACCTTTCTTTATTTTTTTGCAAACAAATTAGTTAATTCATAAACAATTGTTGCTGCAGCTAAAGATGTTACTTCTGCATGATCATATGCTGGTGAAACTTCTACTACATCTGCTGAAATCAAATTCATTCCAGATAAACCTCTTATCACATTAACCATTTCTCTTGTGGTCATTCCTGCTATCTCTGGTGTACCTGTTCCAGGTGCAAAAGCAGGATCCAGTACATCTATATCTATTGATAAATAGAGTGGGTTATCACCAACTCTTTTTCGAATTCTTTCAGCAATTTTATCTGTGCCTTCTGTTTGAAACTCATCACAGTGAATAATTTTAAATCCAAAACTTTCATCATTTTTAATATCATTTCTACTATACAAAGGTCCTCTAATCCCTACGTGCATTGAAGCGTCATCTAAGAATAGATTTTCCTCCCTAGCTCTTCTAAAAGGAGTTCCGTGTGTGTAAGGTGCACCAAAATAAGTATCCCAAGTATCTAAATGTGCATCAAAATGAACTAAAGCAACAGGACCATTATTAATTTTATTTACTGCTTTTAATAACGGAAATGCAATCGTATGATCACCACCTAAGCTTATTATACCTCCAGTTTTTTTGAGTAGATCAGTTGCACCCTCCTCTATTTGTTTGATTGCTTCATTTATATTGAAAGGATTACAGGTAATATCTCCAGCATCAGCAACTTGCTGTACTTTAAAAGGTTCAACATCATAACTAGGATGATAATTTGTTCTTAAATGTCTTGATGCTTGTCTAATACTTTGAGGTCCAAACCTAGCACCTGGCCTATAACTTGTGCCTGCATCAAATGGAATACCAACGATTGCGACATCACAATATTCAACATCTCTCAATTCAGGTAACCTTGCGAAAGTTGAAGGGCCAGCAAACCTAGGTACTTTAGTTCCACTTACTGGTTGGATTGGTTCCTTGCTAGATTTTTTTTTCATTGTAAAAACTCTATCACATTCTTACAATTTGGAATATCTTCAAAAATACTATTTATGAAATTATTTAAGTTCATTTTATTGTGTTTACTTTTAATTTCTGCTGCCCAAGCAGACACGATTTACCAGTTAATAAAAATCCCAAACCTTGAAATTTATAATATCAAAACTGAAAATAAATTAAGATATTTATATGCTAAACAACCTTTTACTATTGGAATTGATAATAATATTAATTGCTACACACCATCAAAGCAAGATCTAGATAAGAAGTATACAATTATTGAAAAAAATCTTAATAGATATTCAAAAAGTTTCCTAAAAAAAATAAACTTAAAATATATAGTTCTATGTGAAGACCTGTCAATTTCAGGAATTGGAACTGCTGGAATCCCAGACAATATAATGAAAACTTTAATTTTAGATATTAAGTTTAATGAAAAATATTTTGAAAGAGTAATACATCATGAGGTATTTCATATTATAAATGATACTTTTAAAGAAATTTTTGATGAAAATACTTGGTCAAACTTTAATCCTAAAGAATTTAATTATGCCGAATGTTCTACATGCACAAAAAAAATAGGATTAGAAACGTACTCAAATTCTAATGGTTTTATCACTGAGTATTCACAGTCAACTGCTTCAGAAGATATGGCTGAAGTTTTTTCTCACTTAATGTATGGAAGTTTACCCAACAAAATTGATCCTATACTTGAAAAAAAAATAAAATTTATAAAAAATGCTTTGTCAAAAATTGATAATGATTTTATTTTATGATTAAAAAGATCAAAGCTTCAACTTCTGAAAAAGTAATATTTATATTCATTTTAGTTTTAGGATTGTTTACTTTCACTTCTTTTTTATTACTAAAAGATAAATGTTTGTTTGTAAAAAACTATGATCCTCAAAAAATAAATTTTGAAAATCCAAAAAATATTGCAATTTTAAATGTTGGTTGTGGAAATGTAATTATAGAATTATATCCGGAAATTTCTCCTAATGGAGTGGAAAGGTTTACAACTTTAATAAAATCTAAAGCATATGATGATGTAGCATTCCATAGAGTTATTAAAGACAAACTTGTTCAAGCTGGTGATCTTGAGTTTGGGAAAAAAGGGAATATAGATTATGGAAAAATTGGAACAGGTAAATCTGGTTTAGGTCAAATTGAGTCTGAAGTTGATAGAGAATTTAATTATGTTAGAGGAAGTGTCGGTTTAGCAAGGGCTAAAAAATATGACACTGAAGATAGTCAGTTTTTCATTATTCTACAGGATGAGCCTCTTTATGAAGGCGAGTATACTCCAATAGGTAAAGTAATTTACGGAATAGAAGTTTTAGAAAAAATAAAATATTTAGATAAATCAGAATATGTTTTAAGACCTGATTTTATTAATTCTTTAAGGTTATTAGTTAACTAAAGGCTTTCCTGTAGCTAGAGTATGCTTTATTCTATCTTGAGTTTGTTTCATCTCTATTAATTTCATAAAAGCATCAAGCTCTAATTTAAATAAGTCGTCTTCTGATAAAGTTTTGCCAATTGTTGTTTCTCCACCACTTAAAACATGAGCTAATTCTTTTGCAACAGTCATACCATGATCTAAAATAACTTTATCATTATAAAGTTTTTCTAAAATCTTATTCATTTCTCCAATCACAGCTTTTCCAGGTAAATTAAACTGAAGTTCATTAGGAGATTTAAAGTTTTTGTTCTCATCTAAAATTTTCTTTGAAACTTCTAATAAGCTATTTCTATTCATTATTTTTTTGTTTTCAGGTAATAGATATTTTAATGGCTCTGCTTCGACTGGAGAAGTTGCTGTTCTGCCATAACCGATGATATCAAAGACTTTTAATGGTGCAAAATTAGGATCTTTTTTTGCTTCATCTGTATTCAACCATCTGCCTAGCATTTCTTTGCATCCTCCACCTGCAGGGATTAAACCAACAATAGTCTCTACTAATCCAATCACAATGTTTGTGTGGGAAGCTACAAAATTACTTTGAACTAAAACTTCAAATCCACCTCCCAAAGTAAGTCCAGATGGTGCAGATATTACTGGATATTTAGAATACTTTAGATGTTTACAAGTTTCTTGAAAGTACCTGATAAATTTTTCAATTGATTTAAAGTCATTCTTGTCAGCAAATTCCATCGTATAGGTTAAATTTACACCAGCTGAAAATTGCATACTTTCATTAATTATAATCAAAGGCTTATCAGTTGCTTTCTTAAGAGCATCCATCGAGTCATAATCCAATGCATTAGCTTTAGTTGTAAACTCAACTATGTTGTAATCATTAAATCTATAAATTGATGCTGAACTATTTCCATCAACACTTGAGGCAGTTTTTTTAATTTTACCTAAAGTTTCTATTGATGTGTATTTTTGTCTTTCACCATAAAAATTTTCATTTTTTGTTTTAGCTAAATTCTCTAAAAACTTATTTCCCTCAAAATTATCGACTTTTTTAAAAAAATTTTTTACTCCAATTTCCTCTAGCATTTCGAAAGGTCCTTTAGCCCAGTTAAAACCAAGCCTCATGGCTTCATCTATATCATTGAATTCTTTTGTAATTGCTGGAACTAATGATGAAGCATACTTAATAATTTTTTCTAAAACAGACCAAGCATACTCGCCATATTTGTCATTTCTTTTAATAAGGTTTTTTAGATCAACCTTATCAGATTTAATATCAATTTTTTTACTCGGAGAATAATCACCTGTCTGAAGATTTATAGCTTCCATGACTTTTCCGCTCTCAGTCTTTTTCATTCTATAAAAGCCACCTTTGCCTTTTCTTCCTGTATATCCAGTTTCAATTAATTTTTTTACTAACGGTATTTCTTTTGCAACTTCATGAAATTCATCAGATTTTGGAAGTTCTTTGATAAAACTTTTTAGAACGTCAGCCATTAAATCGACTCCAATTAAATCATACAAACCAAAAACTCCTGTTTTTGGGATACCCATTGGTCTTCCAAATATTGCATCTGCCTCTTCAACTGAAAGTTTCATCTTAAAAGCCTCAGTCATTGCAATTTGCATAGCGTAAACTCCTACTCTGTTTCCTAAAAAGCCAGGTGTATCATTGCAAACGATAGCTCCTTTTCCCAATTCCACTTCACAAAATTCTTTCAATTGATTAATTTTATTCAGATCGTTGTCTTCATTCTTAACAATTTCTAAAAGCCCCATATATCTGACAGGATTAAAAAAGTGTGTAATACAAAAATCTTTTTTTTGATCCTTATCTAAATTTTGCGACAAAACTTTAATTGGTATTGATGAAGTGTTTGATGAAACTATTGCACCTTCTTTCCTACTTTTAAAAATCTTTTCATAAATTTGATGTTTTATATCTATTCTTTCTACTACCGCTTCAACAATCCAGTCTGCTTTCTCCACTACAGAAAAATCATCAGAAATATTTCCAACCTTAATATTATTTATTTTAGATTTATCGATTAATAAAGGTGGTCTTGATTTGTGAATTCTTTCTCTTGCATTTTCACTTATTTCAGTTTTTAAATCTAATAAAGTAACTGGAATATTTGCATTACAAAGGTGTGCAGCTATACCACTGCCCATTGTACCTGAACCAATTACCACTACATTCTTAATCTTCATGATGTGACTTGTTATTGATTTATTCCTCTGAGTCTTTCAGATCTTCTTCTTAAAAGTTCAGCAGTTACTAATATCAAGGTTGATAATATAATTAAACAAGTTGCTACAGCTAAAATAGTTGGACTTAGCTGTTCTCTTAAACCCGTCCACATTTGAATAGGTATAGTTGTATTTTCTAATCCAGCTAAAAATAAAACTACAACTACTTCATCAAAAGATGTTACAAATGCAAATAATCCTCCAGAAATAACTCCAGGAAGAATTAAAGGTAAAGTAATTTTCATAAATGTATTCACCGGATCACTTCCTAAACTTGCAGCAGCTCTTGTTACACTATGATCGAAACCTGAGAGTGTTGCTGTTACTGTAATTACAACAAAAGGTGTTCCTAAAATAATATGAGCCAGAACTATTCCTGTATGTGTTGCTGCCAAACCAGCTTTTGCCATAAAGAAAAATATTGCAACACCAGAAATGATTAAAGGAACAATCATCGGAGAAATTAATACTGCCATGATCAACCCTTTATAAGGCATATGTCTACTGCTCAATCCTAAAGCGGCAACAGTTCCAAGTATCACTGATCCTATTGTTGCAAAGATTGCTATAATAAAACTATTCTTAGCAGCTAATCCCCAAGGATTTTTTGTTCCATAAATCATATCTTTATACCATCTTAATGAAAAAGCATCTGGATCTAGACTTTTCATACCTTCAGAGAAACTTAAAAATTCTTCAGCATTAAACGATAATGGAAAGATTACAAATAATGGTGCAATTAAAAAAAAGAAAACAGCTCCACAAATAGTTAAATACACATAATGCCAAATTCTATAATGTGGTTCTGTATATTTTGGTAAAGCCATTTTAATTATCCTAATTTAATATTATCAATTCCAACTATTTTGTTATAAAGCCAATAAATCACCAATACTCCACTCAATAACATTAATCCCATTGCTGATGCAAAACTCCAATCGAGAGTACTCTTCATATGAAAGGCAATTTGATTACTTATTAAAGTACCAGAGGCACCACCAACTAGAGCTGGGGTAATGTAATAACCTATCGCTAAAATAAATACTAATAAGCATCCTGCACCTATTCCAGGGATTGTTAGTGGAAAATAAACTTTCCAAAATGCTATGAATGGTGTTCCACCTAATGATTTTCCTGCTCTCATTAGACTTGGTGAGATAGTTTTCATCACACTGTAAAGTGGTAAAACCATGAATGGTAATAAGATTTGTGTCATTGCCACATAACTTCCTGTTTTGTTGTACATCATTTCAGGTCTATTATCGTCAGCTACTAATCCTATTCCAACAAAGAAATCATTCACAATCCCTTGTTGCTGTAATAAGATCATCCAGCTAGCAGTTCTTACAAGTAATGAAGTCCAAAATGGAAGCAGTACACAGATCATTAGTAAGTTACTATACTTCATAGGTAAAGTAGCCAACAAATGAGCTATTGGATAAGCCATTAAGAAACAAAAGACTGTTACAAAGAATGCAATCTCCAAAGTTCTTAACCACAACACTCTATGAATTCTTCTATCTTCCTCAACACTTACTATCTTTCCCTCCTCATTTACATACATATCCATTCCTTTTAGATATTTTTGACCTGTAAATTCAGGAGCTCTTCTTTGAATTGCTCTCCAGTACTCAACATCAGCCCATCTTTTGTGTACTGCCATTATTTGTTCTTTATAATTTCCCTCTTCAAATTTTTTAGATGCTCTTCTTAATTTTTTAATAATACTTTTAAAGCCGTTCTTTGTGTAATTTAATTGAGTAGATAATTTACCTTCTCGTTTATCTTCAACGAGTTTTATAAAGTCCTCATGAAAAGCAGCAAAAACTTCCTCTTCAGGTAATTCTTGACCGTCCCAATTTTCCATTGCCTTAAAAGTTTTTGGAAGCATTTGTGTAACCATTTTATCATCAACACTTCTGAACAACATGTCACCTATTGGAAATACATAAGTAATGATTAAAAAAAATAATAAAGGAGCGACTAATAGGAAAGCTTTGATCTTATTCTTTCTCTCTGCTTTTTTAAGACTTACCTCTAAAGGTATTCCGTCTGTTGTTAAAATTTGTTTTGTTTCTGAACTCATAAATAAAAAAGGGCGGTTATAAATAACCGCCCTTAAATTATAATATATAATTAAGTTTAATAAAACTTAAATTATAGACCAGCTTTCATAGCTTCCCATTTTTCACCAAGCTCTGTTCCGTTATCAGCCCAGAAAATTGGATCTACTAGGAAGTAGTTTTTAGTGTTAGCCGGTGCAGTTGGCATTTGTGGTACCATATTAGTCTTACCATCTTTATACCAAGGCTCACCTTTTTCCATAATACCAATTGAAGATTTTCTCCAAGGAGCATATGCAATGTATTTTGCACTTCCTGCTAACATTTCAGAACTAGTCATCATAGCTAAAGCTTTTTTAGCCATACCATTAGCATCGTTTGGTCCACCTTTAACTTGTACGAAATATTCGTAGTCAAGACCTTGGCCATCCCAAACTTGTTTGATTGGTGCACCTTCTCCAATTTCAGCATTGAAGAATCTACCATTCCAACCAGTAGCCATTACTACTTCACCTGATACTAACAGTTCTGGTGGTTGAGCACCTGCAGACCAAAATACACATCCACCTTTTGGATCTGTACATAATTCTTTGATCTTGTTCATTGCTCTTTCAACACCTTTTTCTGTTTCTAAAGCTTTGTAGATTTTTGCTCCGCCTTTACCTGGCTTAATACCATCTGCAGCTAAAGCGATCTCTAAATTAGTTAGAGCGCTTTTGTAGATAGCTCTTTTTCCAGGGAATTTCTTTGTGTTAAAGAAATCTTTGATAGTCTTTGGAGTACCTTTAACATTATTAGTGTTATAAGCGTAGTTCCAAGAATATAAAATATTTCCTACAGCACATTTACTTGGCATTGCAGTAAAGAAATCTTTACTTGCTGGAGTTCCATCTGGAGCTGGTGGGAAGTCTTTGTCAAAATCAAATTCAACAAATAATCCTTCGTCACATCCAGTTATAGTATCCATTGCAAACACGTCGATAATATCCCACGTGATTTTACCAGCTTCTTTTTGTGCTTTGATTTCTGATAAACCACCTGAATAGTCAACCCAGGCAATGTTAATGCCTAGTTTCTTAGCAGTTGGATCACCATAACCTAACTTTTGAGACTCAGTATAAGCCCCACCCCAAGACACTGCAGTTACTGTTGTTGCAAATGCTGAAGTAGTTAGTGAAAGTACAAAAGAAATAGCTAGTAATATTTTACTTAGTTTTTTCATTTTTCCTCCGTTTAAACGTTTAAAAAACTAATTAAAACAACTTCAGAGAAGAGAGTCAACAGCCCTTTTTCACTTATTCTATAGTAATATTGTGATGTCTATTTTGGGTCTAGTGCACGAGCATCTTCACTGTTCCAACCAATCTTGATCTCGTTTCCAAGTTTAATATCAAGATTTGCAGAACTGTTTGGTACTTTAAGAATGAATTCTGGATTGCCTAATAGATTAATTCTAACTCTCGTATGGTCGCCATGATAAATTACTTCCTCAATTTTACCATTATGAATATTATCCATTTTGTCTTTAGGATTAATCAAAGCTCTTTCAGGTCTTAAAGAAACTTTAGTTTTCTCACCTTTTGACTTCACAGATATAGGATTTGCAATTATTTCAGCATTAGCTAATTTAACTTTACATTTTCCACCTGATACATCTGAAACCTCACCATTAAATGTGTTATTCTCTCCAATAAACTCAGCAACAAAAGAGTTAACTGGTTTTTCATACAATTCATCAGGACTTGAAAGCTGTTGAACTTTACCGTCATTAAATACTGCAATTCGATTTGACATTGTTAAGGCTTCGCTTTGATCGTGAGTAACATAAACAACAGTTACTCCAATACTTTCATGAATATGTTTAATTTCATATTGCATGCTCTCTCTTAAATTTTTATCTAAAGCTCCTAAAGGTTCATCCATTAAAACTAATTGTGGATCAAACACCAACGATCTTGCGACTGCTACCCTCTGTTGTTGTCCACCTGACAATTGTCCTGGCATTCTTGATGCAAAGCCTTGAAGTGACACCATCGATAATGCCTTATCAATTTTTTTATCAGCTTCATCTTTTGGAATTTTTCTAACTCTCAGTGGAAACGCTAAATTTTCATAAACAGTCATGTGTGGGAACAATGCATAATTTTGAAATACCATTCCAATACCTCTTTTGTGCGGAGGAATACTTGAAATTGCTTTGCCGCCTAAATAAATTTCACCATTCGTAGGAGTTTCAAAACCTGCTAACATCATTAAACATGTAGTTTTACCAGAGCCAGAGGGTCCTAACATTGTGATGAATTCACCTTCTGAAATATCTAGCTGTAGGTTTTTAACAACTAAGACTTTACCGTCATAGCTTTTATCAACATTTTCAAACTTAACGAAATCTTTTTGTTTTGACATAAAATAAATAACTATAAAACATTTGTGAGTATAAATTTCAACCTTAAATAATTAGCTTTTAACGTGAAGTTCTTTGGACATATTACAAAATAATTCAGCTCCTTTATCTGTTACTCTTATTGCTTCTGAGGCTTCAACACCCCAATCTCCAAACTGCATAACAGCGATCATATGAAAACAAATATTAGGCTCCAAAACTGTCATGTCTCCTTTATATATATTAAGTGTATGTTCTCCCCAATCTGGTGGATAACCAATTCCAATTGAATAGCCAGTTCTAGATTTTTTTTCTATCCCATATTTATCTAATACTTTCCAGAAAGCTTGGGCAACGTCATCTACTTTATTTCCAGGTTTTGTTGCATCTATTCCTGCTTGAAGTGCCTCAATTGTTTTTTTCATTGTATCAATTTTTAATTGATCAGGTTTTCCTAACAAAACTGTTCTAGCCATCGGTGCATGATATCTTTTGTAAACACCTGATAGCTCAATAATTGTAGCCTCACCCTCCACAAATTTATCCTGTGTGGCAGTTAAATGTGAGGCTGAAGTTCCTTTTCCAGTTGGTAACAAAGTTGCAATACTTGAATACTCTCCGCCAAATTCAGGTGTTCCATAAAATAGTGCTTTTTGTATTTCCCCGACAGCATCACACTGTCGGACGCCAGGTTTGATTACATCAAAAGCTGTTTTCATTCCTATTTCTGAAATTTTTGCAGCAGATTTCATATAACCAATTTCTTTATTGGATTTTACTAATCTTACCCAATTTACCAATCTTTCTGAGTCTTTTATTTTTGCATTTGGCAAACCTTGTTTAATTTTTTCATAGCAAAATGCTGTGAAATAGTGAGCATCCATTTCTAATCCTATTGAAAATTTATCCCACTTTTTGTCTTTAATTATTTTAACTAAATAATCATAAGGATGTTTTGGCCATGTATGAATATAGTGTTCATCATAAACAATAATATTTTCTTTTTTTAAATAAGTTTTTATGAAAGCTCCGCCAGCATCTTGATCTCTAACAAAACATATTGGTTCATCAGCATTCACATGTACTATTACACATTGTGCATAATAAAAAGACCAGGCATCATAACCAGTTAAATAATTCATATTGTTTGTATCGTGAGAAATTAAAAGCTCTATGCCTTTTTCTTGCATCATTTTTTGAACTTTATTAAGTCTTTGTTTATATTCCTCTTTACTAAAAAGCATAATTAATTATTAAATAATTCTCCATAGCCTACAATTTTATTTTTATAACCTATTTGATTAAAAGTATCCCAAATTAATGTTTGGTTGCTTGACAATACTATCTTTCCTAATTTTTTTTCTAATTCATTAATTATAGATAGGACTGGTAATGCTGTACAAGATACAAACAATGCATCACTATTTGAAAGGTCTAGCTTACTTAACACATCATATAAATGATTGGGGTCGACTTTTCCAATATCTAAATCTGTAGCAATATCAAAATAAGATAACTCTGAAATTTCTATATTTTCTTCCTCAAAGTATTTAACAACAGACTGATTAATTTCATCTGTATATGGAGTGAATATTGACACTTTATTTATCTTAAGATTTTTCAATGCGCTGATTGCAGATGTAATTGGAGTGGTTACTTTGGTATTTGGTTTAGCTAAGTTTACCTTCTCATAAATAGATTTATATCCTGCAGCTATAGTTCCTGAAGTACATCCATATGCAACACAATCTAGTTTTTGTTCTGGCAAAATTTCCTTGGTTACATCAGTAATATCATCAGCCATTTTTTTTAAAGTTTCATTTGTAAGTGGATTATAAGATTTAATTCTGTTTGAATACAAATCTATATCTCTTCCATAAATTATATTATTGAAATCTTTTTCAATCCTAAAATCACTAGCTAAAGTAATTAAACCTATTCTAGGATTATTTTTTTTAATATATTTTGGCTCTAATTTACTAATTTTCATTTAATGGTTAATTAACCATAGTTTGATTAAGTATTAAATGAATGTTTTCTGGTAGGGAATCTTTTTTTTATGACTTCTGATTTATATCTTTTAACTGCATTTTCAATAATTTTACTAATATCGATATACTTTTTGACAAATTTAAATTTACTTTTACTTAAACCAATCAAATCATCAATTACTAAGACTTGGCCATCGCAACTAGCAGATGAACCTATTCCGATTGTTGGTATCGAAAGATTATGAGTAATTTTTTTTGATAACTTTGTTTCTATACATTCCAATACGATAGAAAAAGCTCCTGCATTTTCCAAAAGTTTTGTATCATTTAAAATTCTATCACTTTCTTGTTGTTTCTTTCCTTTGAAAGTAAATTTCTTGTCGGTTTGGGGTAATATGCCAACATGGCCCATAACAGGTATTTTGTTTTGAACTAATTTTTTAACTATTGGAATTATCTTTTTTCCACCCTCTAATTTAACTGCATCACATTTCGTCTCTTTAATAACTAATTTTGCATTTTTTAAAGCCTCTTGAGGATTTCGATAAGTGTTATAAGGCATATCAAATACCATCAAAGACTTATTCACTCCAAGTCTTACGCTCTTTGAGTGATTAATCATTGTTTGAAGTGTCACTTCTTTAGTTGATTTAAAATTATAAAGAACTGAACCCAGTGAGTCTCCAACTAAAACTAAATCACAATGTTTATCTAAGATTTCAGCAATATTTTTTGAATATGCAGTAAGACAAACAATTTTTGATTTATTTTTTTTATTAAGAATTTTTTTTATTTTTTTATTCATTTACTCTAACTCAATAGTACTAGGAGGCTTTGAAGTTATATCATAAACTACTCTATTAATTCCCCTAATACTATTCACAATTTTATTAGAGATCTCCTGTATAAATGATTTTTTAAATTCAAAAAAATCTGCAGTCATACCGTCTTCAGAGGTAATTGCTCTAAGTAAACATAAATATTCATAAGTTCTATTATCACCCATTACACCCACAGTTTTTACTGGAAGCAAAGCTGCGTAAGCTTGCCAAATTTTATGGTAAAGCCCATGTTCTTTTAAGGCTTGGATAAAATAATGATCAGCTTCTTTTAAAATATTTATTTTTTCTTTCGTAACTAAACCAGGCATTCTTATTGCAAGACCAGGACCTGGAAAAGGATGTCTAGAAATTATTTCTTTATTTAAATTCAATTCTAATCCCAGTTTTCTTACTTCATCTTTAAATAAAAATTTAAGTGGCTCAACTAGTTTTAATTTCATTTTTTTTGGCAGTCCTCCGACATTATGATGTGATTTAATTTTTGATGTTTGGCTACCAGTCACTGATTTACTTTCTATTAAGTCAGGATAAAGAGTACCTTGTGCTAAAAATTTTACATTTTTTATTTTTTTAGCATAACGTTCAAAGATTTTAATAAATAAATTTCCAATTATTTTTCTTTTTTTTTCAGGATCAGAAACATTTTTCAATTTCATTAAAAATTCTTTTTCAGCATTAACATAAATTAAATTAATCTTTAATTTTTTCTTAAATGTTTTCACAACCTGTTTTTCCTCATTTTTTCTAAGTAGGCCGGTGTTGACAAAAATACAATATAATTTTTTTCCGATAGCTTTATAAAGTAATTGAGCAACGACGCTACTGTCCACACCTCCAGATAAAGCACAGATAACTTTATTATTTCCAACTTGATATCTTACATCATTAATTAGTTTCTTTTTTTGATGTTTAGATGACCAATTTTTTTTAATTTTACATATATCAAAAATGAAATTGCTAATTAGTTTTTTCCCATTTTTAGTATGTGTTACCTCTGGATGAAACTGAACTCCATAAAAATTTTTGGATTTGTTCTCAACTATAGCAAATTTAGAATTTTGACTTGAAGCAATTACACTGAATTTTTTTGGTAGTTTGGATACCTGATCAGCGTGACTCATCCAAACTTTAATCATCTTTTTTTTGTTGAACAAATTTTTGGTTAAGGGACTATTTTTTTTTTTATATATATTTGCTAAACCAAATTCTCTGTGTTTAGATTGTTTAACTCTACCTCCATTCAATTTTGATAGAATTTGGTGACCAAAACAAATACCTAATACTGGTATTCCATTTTCAATAATATTTTTATCAAATGAGTATTTATTTATTTGATAAACATTTAGTGGACCCCCAGATAAGATAATACCTTTAATCGATTGATTGATATTTTGATTTTTAATTTGTTTATGACTTATAATTTCTGAATAGACACCTAATTCTCTAATTCTTCTCGCAATCAGTTGAGTGAATTGTGAGCCAAAATCAATTATTAAAATTTTATTTAAAATACGGTCAAGACTCATTATTTTTTGGTTCTATATTTGCAAGAGTCTCGAGAATACCTTTGTTTTCTTCACATAATTTTTTACAAACTTTAGTAAATGTTTTTGATAAATCTTTTACTTTTGAATAATTAGATTTTTTAAGAGCAATTTTCATTGTCATTAAAATTGCCTCTTCATTATCAGGCTCAATTAATAATGTTGCCTCTAAATTTTTCTCCTCCTTTTTTTGATCTTCTTCAATGTTATAAATTTTTGCTAAATATAGGTAAGATTTAGAGTCCTTTGGATTAAATACAATGCTTCTTTCAAACATAAATCGTGCATCCTCATATTTTTTATCTTTATATAATTTTAATCCTTCGTCAAAAAAGCTTTCTTTACTAAAAGATGAATTGGTTAAATTTATTATTAAGTAAAAAAACAGAGCTAGTTTAAATATTTTATTCATTAGTATTTGTTATCATTTTTTACAATATCAACATTATGGACCATACTTTCATAAAATCCTGCCTTAGTAATTTTAACAAATTGAGGTTTATTTCTTAAGTATTTTATTTGTTTAGAACCAAGATAACCCATGGATGATCTTAAACCACCTACTAATTTAAAAATTATACTATCTACTTTCCCTTTATATTTTGCTAGTCCTTCCACGCCTTCTGGAACATATTTAGAGAAATCTTTCTGTTTAGATTGAAAATATCGATCAGCAGATCCTTTATTCATTGCGCCAACCGAGCCCATGCCTCTAAAACTTTTGAATAATTTACCACCTTTTTTTATAATTTTGCCTGGAGCCTCATCTGTTCCAGCAAATAATGATCCTATCATAACTGCATCAGCTCCTGCTGCAAATGCTTTTGCCAAATCTCCAGAATATTTTATTCCACCATCAGAGATAATTTTTACACTTTTATTTTTAATTCCATTTCTAACATTAAGAATTGCACTTAGTTGAGGTACGCCAATACCAGCTACTAATCTTGTAGTGCAAATTGAGCCAGGACCAATACCAACCTTAATAATATCAACGCCCAATTTTAAAAGAAATTTTGCTGCCTCTGCTGAAGCAATATTTCCTGCACATAATGCAGTCTTTTTATTTTTCATCTTTTTTATAAACTTTATGATTTCTGATACTTTTTTAGTATGACCATGTGCCGTATCAACAACAATCATATCAATATTTTCTTTTAAAATTACTTCAGCTCTTTTAAATTCTTTAGGACCTGCACCTACAGCAGCGCCAACTAACAATTTCTTATTTTTTACTTTTTTAATCTCTCTAACTTGATCTCTTATATCCAAATTTCTATGAATAATTCCTAAACCTCCAGCTTTAGCAATTGCAATCGCCATTTTGCTTTCTGTAACCGTATCCATAGCAGATGATAATAGTGGAATTTTTAATTTTAAATATTGAGTTAATTTTATACTGGTATCAACTTCTGAGGGTAATACTTCAGAGTACTTAGGGATTAAAGTAACATCATCGAAGGTAAGCGCTTCTTTTATAGGAACCATAATCATTTATATACGATTCCTTTAAGAATTAAAGTCTCTATCTTAAATTTTTACAAATAATAAAACTTTCTTTAGAATCTTTTCGACTAGACTTTGGTTTAAAAACCTTCACTTCTTTAAAAATCTTTTTACCAAGTGCGACAATTTCATTAAAAGTACTTCCCATGAATATTTTTGAAATAAAAAAGCCATTATTTGAAATCACATCTTTTGAAAAAATCATTGCTTCCTTACATAATTCTCCTGTTTGAATCGAATCTATGTTTTTTATTCCAGTAGTATTTATAGCCATATCTGACATCACCACATCAAATCTTTTTTCCAAGAAATTCTTAACTTCTTCTTGAGTGACTTGGTTTGTAAAATCACCTTTAATTTGAATAGTGTTTTCAATTTTTTCCATTTTTTTTAGATCAACTGAAATAATTTTTCCATTTTTAACAATTTTTGAAACATACTGAGACCAACTTCCAGGAGCAGCGCCTATGTCTAAAACAAACATACCTCCCTTAAATATTTTAAACTTTTCGTTAATTTCAATTAATTTATAAGCTGATCTAGCCCTGTACCCATCTACTTTTGATTGGCGAACGTAGGTATCTCTTCTTTGTTTGTTAATCCAATTTTTTGAAATTTTATTTTTTTTCAATTATTTTTTAAATCTAAGACTTCTTTTTATCTTTTTATTTTCTAAATTCTCAATATCAATTTCTATACTTTTATCAATTCGCATATCTTTTCCATCTTTCCAAATCCCTGCTGCAAGATGCATAATACCTATTTTATAATTTGGTAGATAAGGTTCTACAAAAGTTTTTTGATTTTCATCATATTTGGGAAGTAAATTACTTGTAATCCAATTACAATTTAAAGGTAAAAATTCAGTTTCTAAATCATCAATATATACCGACATATTTATTGCTAAACCCTCAGAACCAAAGATATTGCCGGCTTTTAAAGTTTTTGACAAATTGTTTTGCCAAGAGCTCCAACCTTTCGAATTTTTTTCTAAGGAAAAAACCCCTATATTTATATGAGGAGCAAAAGCAAGTTTTCTAGCTTTGTCATATCCAATTTTTGATTTAACAGCATGTTTAAAATTTTGTGACTTAATTATAGCTAATTTTCCAACTAACCAATTTGCTTTAGAGGTAATTTTATATCCTGGACCTATAGTTTGTGTGATACCAAGTTTTCCGTTATCACAAGCTTTAAAATATAACTCAACACTATTCCAATCGTTTACCCAAGCATCGCAATCAATCCATAAATATTTTTCATAATTTGGAAAATATTTTGGAAGAAATGCTCTCGAGACTTGGCTTTTTAACCATTCCTTTCCCTTAACTTTAAAATCTGAAACTTCTATATCCCATTCAGCGGGCTTTATTTCATCTACTTTTTTTGATAATTTTTCTTTTTGCTCTGAAGTTAGTCCAGCATCTAAAATACAAATGGCAACTTTTTCACTTTCTTTAAATCTTTTAATTGAGTCTACTAACTCTTCTAAAAGAGGAAAATAATTAGCATCTGCTAATGAAACAATTACATTTTTTTTCATTAAAGTACGTCTTCAAGATCATCTTCCTCTTGAATTTTGTCATTTTCATGTTGTTTTTTAATTTTTTGAAAATGAAAGAAACTTATCGGCAATAAAAATACATATATAACTGCACTAATTGCAATAACATTAAATGTATAAATTAATAAAAGACCAAAAAATAAAACAATCCCAAAAAGAAGAAAAATAGTTGTTCTTCTTGGTATAACTATCTTTTTAAAAGAATAAGTTGGAAACTTACTTATCAATAAAAGCGAGGTCAGAATAAAAAATGTTGGCACAATTAAATCATAATTTAGTTGAAATAAATCAAATCCACTTAAACTTATAATTAAAGGTGTTAGTACCAGTATACCTCCTGCTGGTGATGGAACTCCTTCAAAAAAGTTATCTCTCCAAGAGGGCTCTTGATTAGAATTAATATTAAATCTTGCTAATCTTAATGCTACACAAATCACATAAACCAAACATAATAACCAACCAAATCTTCCTAAAGTATTTAGTTTCCAAAAATACATAATAAACGCTGGAGCCACTCCAAAGCTAATCATATCAGTAAGTGAGTCTAGCTCTTTACCTACTTTAGAAGTTCCCTTGATTAATCTAGCTATTCTACCATCTAAGCCGTCAATCAATGCTGCAAAAATTATTGCAATAATTGCAAGTTCAAATTTTTCATCTAATGCAAAACGAATTGATGTTAAACCAATACATACACCTATTAGTGTAAGCATATTTGGTAATAACATTCTCGCATTTTTTTTATCTGCTACTATTTTTAAATTGTTTTTCTGTGGTTCCATTTTATTTCTTTGCTAACAATGTCTCTCCAGAAATAGCTTTTTGACCAATCTTAACTAATGGTTGATAATTTTCATAGTATACATCTGCTCTACTTCCAAATCTTATCATTCCAATTCTATCACCTTGTTTAAGTTGTTGATCTTTATTGGACTCACAGACAATTCTACGTGCGACTAAACCAGCTATTTGAACAACAACTATATCATTGTTTTGATTGTCTTTAATTTTGAAATAATTTCTCTCATTGTCCTCACTCGCTTTATCCAATGAAGCATTTAAGAATTTTCCTGGCTTATATAAAATTTCCTCAATTTTTCCATCACATGGTGTTCTGTTAACATGACAGTCAAAAACATTCATGAAGACACTTATCTTTTGGAATCTTTTATTCTCTAAACCAAGTTCTTTAGGTCCATCAACTTCTTCAACTTTTATAATTTCTCCATCTGCAGGACTTACAAGATAATTATCATCATCAATTATAACTCTCTCAGGATCTCTAAAAAAATAATAAACCCAAATAGTTAAAACAAGTCCTATAAGACCCAAAAAATCACTAAAAATGTAAAACAGTATAGTAATTATTCCGGCTATAACTAAAAATTTATATCCCTCTGCGTGAATTTTTGGAAATATTTTACTAAACATATTCTTCTATTTGATAATTTTTCATTAATATGTATATAAAATCGCGAAATTCAATTAATAAGATAAAATATAAGTGAGTAAAATTACCGTAAAAAACCCCGTTGTTGAGTTAGATGGTGACGAAATGACCAGAATAATCTGGGAATTTATAAAAAAAAAATTGATACTTCCCTATCTTGATCTAGGCATTGAATACTATGATTTGGGAATGAAAAGTAGAGATAATACAAATGACCAAATTACAATTGACTCTGCTAATGCAATAAAAAAAATTGGTGTCGGTATTAAATGTGCAACAATTACTCCTGATGAAGCACGAGTAGAAGAATTTAAGCTAAAAAAAATGTGGAGATCTCCGAATGGAACTATAAGAAATATTATTGGAGGAACAGTTTTTAGAGAACCAATTCTATGTTCAAATATTCCGAAATTAGTTCCTTCATGGTCAGATCCTGTGGTAATAGGAAGGCACGCTTTTGGAGATCAATATAGAGCAACGGATTTTAAAGTTCCAGGTAAAGGTAAAATGGAAATCAAATGGACATCTGAAGATGGCAAAGAAGAAATTAAGCACGAGGTATTTAATTTCACAGGTCCTGGTGTAGCTCTTTCCATGTATAATTTAGATAAATCAATCGAGGACTTTGCAAGATCTTGCTTTAGTTATGGATTGATAAAAAAATGGCCTGTCTATCTTTCTACTAAAAATACAATTCTTAAAAAATATGATGGAAGATTTAAAGATATCTTTGAAGAAGTTTTTAATAATGAATTTAAGAAAAAATTTGAGGAAGCCAAAATTACTTACGAACATAGATTAATAGATGACATGGTTGCATGTGCAATGAAATGGAGTGGAAAATATATTTGGGCATGTAAAAATTATGATGGTGATGTTCAATCAGATACAATGGCTCAAGGTTATGGATCATTAGGTTTAATGACAAGTACTTTGCTAACCCCAGATGGAAAAGTAATGGAAGCAGAAGCAGCACACGGTACTGTAACTAGACATTACAGAATGCATCAGCAGGGAAAAGAAACTTCAACTAACCCGATAGCTTCAATTTTTGCTTGGACAAGAGGACTGGCTCATAGAGGAAAATTAGATGGAAATGATGAACTAATTAAATTCTCAAATACAATAGAACAAGTTTGTATTGAGTGTGTTGAGAGTGGATCTATGACTAAAGATCTTGCAATATTAGTTGGTCCCTCAAGTAAATATTTAACAACAAATCAATTTTTAGATGTAATTGATCAAAATCTTAAAAAAAAGTTAAATTAAAGACTTAATTTTTTCGAAAGCTTCATTAATCTTACTTTGGTCTTGACCACCTGCTTGAGCAAAGTCTTTTCTACCCCCGCCTCCTTGACCACCAATAATCTCAGAACTTAATTTTACAAATTTTACAGCATCAAATTTATTAGTTAATTTATCTGTTATACCAACTGCAACACCTACTTTGTCGTCTTTGCTTGCAAAAACTACTATAATTCCCTCACCTAAATCTTTTTTACCATTATCCACAAGTTTTCTTAATTCTTTTGGTGGCAAGCCATCAACATTTTGAAATCTAATTTTGATACCTTTGATTTCTTCATCTTTAATTTTGTTTTTTGATTTATCATTAAGAATAGATTTGACTGATAAAGTATCTAATTGTTTTGTTAAATTTTTTATTAAAGATTTTTGATCTGCATCATCTATAGTTGGTTTTCCACCTAAGCTAATTATTTGTTTCGTTAAATCTTTTATTAATTCATCATTTTTCTCAGAAGATAAATTCGATAATTTTTCTTTATTTCTTAAATAATCTTCCAATTGTTTATCTCTTAAAGCTTCTATTCTTCTGACACCTGCTGCAATAGAAGATTGGTTTGTAATTTTAAATTTACCAATATCACCTGTGTTTTTAACGTGTGTTCCACCACATAATTCAGTTGAAAAATACTTCCCATTATCATCACCCATTGAAAGTACTCTCACTTCATCACCATATTTTTCTCCAAAAAGTGCTAATGCACCATTCTCAACAGCTTCATCTGGTGTCATGAGTCGAGTTCTAACATCTGATTTTTTTGAAACCATCGAATTCACAAAAGACTCTATTTTATCTATTTCTTCATTTGAAATCGGTTTCATATGACTAAAGTCAAACCTTAGTCGTGTTGGTTCCACCAAAGATCCTTTTTGTGTAACATGAGTACCTAAAACCCTTCTCAAAGATTCATGTAATAAATGAGTAGCTGAATGATATGCTCTTGTGTCATTTCTCCTTGATTCATTTATTTTCATTTCAACACTATCATTTAACTTTATTGAACCATTAGTAACTTTACCGTAATGAACAAATAGATCTCCTAGTTTTTTTTGAACATCATTGACTTCAAACTTAAAATCCCCAGAAATAATTTCACCTGAATCTCCAACCTGGCCACCAGATTCTCCATAAAAAGGTGTTTGATTTGTTATAATCATTCCTTCATCATTTGATTTTAATTCTTTAACTTCTTTATTGTCTTTAAGTAAAGATAGGATTACCCCTTCAGCTTGGTTTGTTTCATAGCCTAAAAATTCTGTAGCACCTAATTTATCTCTAATACCAAACCAAATATCTTCAACTGCGGCATCTCCAGAACCTTTCCAATTTTTTTTAGCAAGTTCTCTACTTTCTTTCATCAAAGATTGAAATTTTTTTGTATCAATAGAAAGAGATTTGTTTCTTAAAATATCTTCAGTAAGATCTAATGGAAAACCATATGTATCGTATAATTTAAACGCAACATCCCCAGGAAGCACTTTATCTATTTTGGATATCTCTTCATTTAAAATTTTTATACCTCTATCTAAAAGAACTAAAAATTTTTCTTCTTCCATTCTTAGAGTTTCTTTAATCAATGACTCTGCTCTTTTTAATTCTGGATAATTACCTGACATTTCATTTTTTAATGTATCAAATAAATTATAAAATACTGGTTCTTTAGATCCTAATAAATGTGAATGTCTCATTCCTCTTCTCATAATTCTTCTCAGAACATAACCCCTACCTTCATTAGACGGCAAAACTCCTTCAGCAATCAAAAAAGAACTTGCTCTTAAATGATCAGCTATGACCCTAAAACTTGAAAGATTTTTTTGATCAGGTTTTTTCTTAACAATATCTGAAGTTGATTGAATTAACTTTTTAAAATGATCAGTTTCATAATTATCATGCGTTCCTTGTAAAAGAGCTGCAATTCTTTCTAAACCCATACCAGTATCAACAGAAGGTTTAGGTAAATTTATTCTTTTGTCTTTTGTTACTTGCTCATATTGCATAAAAACCAAATTCCATATTTCAATAAATCGATCTCCGTCCTCATCTTTTGTTCCTGGCAATCCACCTTTTAAATGATCTCCATGATCATAAAAAATTTCTGAACAAGGGCCACATGGTCCTGTTTCACCCATAGACCAAAAATTATCTGATGTTGAAATTCTTATAATTCGATCATCACTTAAACCGCTTATTTTCTTCCAAAAATTAAATGCCTCATCATCTTCGTGAAAAACGGTTACATAAAGTCTATTTTTATCTATTCCAAGATCTTTAGTAATTAAATCCCAAGCATAATGAATTGCCTTTTCTTTAAAATAATCACCAAATGAGAAATTTCCCAGCATTTCAAAAAATGTATGGTGCCTAGGTGTGTAACCGACATTTTCTAAATCATTATGTTTTCCACCAGCTCTTACACATTTTTGTGAAGTAGTTGCTCTTTGATAATCCCTTTTTTCTAAGCCTGTGAATACATTTTTAAATTGAACCATACCAGAATTCGCAAACATCAATGTTGGATCATTGTTTGGTACTAAATTGCTAGACTCAACAATTTTATGATCATTCTTTTCAAAATATTTTAAGAATGTTTCTCTTATCTGATTTAACGATTTTTGAGCCATATTTTTAAAATACAGCTTTTTTGTTCTATGTCTAGATAGTGCTAAGGGGGAAAGGCGCTTATAATAAGCGCCTTTTTACAATTTAAAGATGACCTTTAATTCTAGTTCTTTTTAGGAGGAGTAGCTTCTTTATTAGCTTCTTCTTTTTCAGCTACTTTCTTCTCTTTTTCAATTTTTTCAGGACTTAGCGGATTTCCCTCAATCTTTTTAGAAATTACACCAGCTTTTTCCCTAATTGCCATTTCGATCTCAGCAGCAACTTGTGGATTTTGAGCTAAATAGACTTTAGCATTTTCTCTACCTTGTCCTATTTTCTCACCTTTGTAAGCATACCATGCTCCTGATTTTTCAATAATATCAGCTTTAGCTCCTAGGTCTACTAATTCACCCATTTTGCTAATTCCTCTTCCATACATCAAATCAAACTCAACAACTTTGAATGGTGGTGCAACTTTATTCTTAACTACTTTCACTCTTGTAGAGTTACCAATAATTTCATCTTTATCTTTTATGGCACCAATTCTTCTAATATCCATTCTAACAGATGAATAAAACTTCAATGCATTTCCACCTGATGTTGTCTCTGGACTTCCAAACATAACTCCAATTTTCATTCTGATTTGGTTAATGAAAATCATCATTGTATTTGTATTTGAAATTGAACCAGTTAATTTTCTTAAAGCCTGACTCATTAATCTTGATTGAAGACCAACATGGTGATCTCCCATCTCTCCTTCAATTTCAGCTTTTGGAGTTAAAGCAGCAACAGAGTCAATTACGATAACTGAAATAGACCCTGATTTTACTAGCGTATCTGCTATTTCTAGAGCTTGTTCACCTGCATCTGGCTGTGAAATTAAAAGCTCTTCAGTGTTCACTCCTAATTTTTTTGCATAAACTGGATCTAAAGCATGTTCAGCATCAACAAACGCACAAATTCCACCAGCCTTTTGAGCTTCAGCAACAACTTGTAGTGCCAATGTTGTTTTTCCAGATGACTCTGGTCCGTATACTTCAATAATTCTTCCTTTAGGTAATCCACCTATTCCTAAAGCCAAATCTAAGCTCAAAGAACCTGTAGATATCGACTCGATATCCATTGCTCTTTTTTCACCTAGCTTCATAACTGAACCTTTTCCGAAGTTGTCAGTTATCTGGCTGATAGCAGCATCTAATGCTTTATTTTTTTCTTTAATATCCAATTCTTGATCTTTTGTAGATTTAACTACTTTTAAGTTATTTTTAGTCATTTTTTGCCTCTTTTATTGCTTTTTTTAACACTCGAATCATATAATAAATGTACACATTTTGTTCTCTTTAGCAAGAATAATTTAATACACTATTAAAAAGCCAAATATTACCTAATTTTTAGATAATCACTGTTTAGAAGACCGATAGACTTAAGAAGGTTAAATTGCGAAAGAATGTAATTTTTTTCTGAGTCTGCCAATGAAATCTGAGCATTTAATAATAAAGAGTTGGATTGAATAACTTCTAGAGTTGTTCTTTTTGAACCACTATTATATTCGGCAACAATACCTTCGTTAGCAATTTCGGCAGCATCGACTTGCGCTCGAACAGAATTCAATAAACTTTGATTAGATTGATATGAAGACCAAGCGCTAGCTACATCTGTTTGATTTTTTTTTATAGAATTATCCAACAGTAAGCTTTTTTGTAATTCAGCACTTTTACTCTTGTTCAAATTTGCATAATTTTTCCCTCCAGAGAAAAAAGGCCAGGTAACAGTGGCTTTTAAAGTATCTTGCTCTTTTTCATCATACGTTGAACTAAAATCATCCGTTTTGGTTCTATCAAGAGATAGTTTGGCTGTTGGTGCTAAATCTGATCTAGCACTAATTGTATCTTTTTTTGATTGTTCATATTCAAGTTTAGCAATAATTAAATCAGGATTATTCTTTTTTGATATTTCAATTGCATCACTTAATTGATTAGGCAAATTTAAATTATTAATTGAATTTTTATCTAAACTTTCAATATCATTTACTTGACCAATTATATTTTCATAATTTAATCTACTTGTTAAAAGATCGTTTTCAGCTTGTATTAATTTAGCTTTTGCTCCAGCTAGAGATGACTCTGATTGAGCTACATCTGACAAAGATATATTTCCCCTTTCTAGCCTAATTCTGTCAGTTTCTACTTGTCTTTCCAATAAGTTAACATTGGAATTATTGATTGTAAATTTTTCTTTCGCAGAAATTAAACCAGTATAGGCATCAGCAGCTTTATATAAAATTTCTTGTTCTTTTTTTAAAAGTTTTGCTTTTGCCAAATCTATCCCAATTTTACTTTTTGCAAGTTCAGCTCCTCTTCCAAAATCAATTAATGTTTGTGTAATTTTAATTGATCTTGATTCAGGATCTACATCTGTAAATGCAGCATTAGTGCCGTCTTGGTTAGTTAGTTTTTCTGTATCTTCCTGGCTTCTAGTTCCTTCTAAAGTAATTGTTGGAAGGTAAGAACTTATTGAAACTTTTAATTCTTGTTCAGAGATATTTAAACTTTCCCTTTCAGCATTTAATTCTGGATTGGTTTCAAAAGCTCTCTTTAAAGCTGCATTAAAAGTTTCTGCTGAGACAGAACCTATAAAAAAAATAATTATAAGAAAAACTTTTAAAAATATTTTCATTTCTTTTTATATACTGCAGATTTGATTTGATGGTTAGTGTTTAAATTTAAAATAATTGAAGCATATTTTGGCATGTGTCTGAACATATTTTGTGTAATTCTTTGATAAGTTTGCATAAAATTAATTATATCACCTTTGCTCATAATTTTAAGATTTGATTTAATTTTACTACTTAACCAAAGTTTTCGCTCTTGTTTTAATCGCCATTTTTGCAGCAAACTAAAATTTTTTGCTTTCAAGTAAATTAAACAATTTAGCTGTGAATATAATTTTTTATATTTTAATTTTAATTGTTGGTTTACATACTTCCTCCAAATTTGTTTTTGATCTTTTGCTTTTTCCACAGAATTAATTGTTTTTCTTAATGTATTGTTTTTTTCAGATTTTGCACCCACACACCAACCCTCAAAAATAATTACATCTGGTTTTTGTTTTAAATCGTACCAACGATTTTTATTATATCGGTCATCGATTGCTTTATTAAATGACGGCAATTTTAATTTTTTAAACTTTGTTCTTTTTACTTCTCTAAAAAAACTCAACATCATATTAATATCATGTGTTCCAGGTACTCCTCTTGTTAAAAGCATTGGATGCACTTTTTTTGATAAGTTAATTCGCTCTTTTCTTGTTTTATAAAAGTCATCTATCGAAATTCTAAAAACTTTTAACTTAAAGTATTTAATTAATATAATCTTTACTAAAGAACTTATTGTTGTTTTGCCAGTTCCTTGTCCCCCTGCCAAACCTACAAAATAAGGTCTTTTTTTATCAGCCTTTTTACTGATCCAAAAACATAGGGGAATTAAGAATAATTTAATCATTCTTTCTTTATTTTTAAATTTATCTGCTTTTGTTTCCTGAGATTTAATAAATTTTAAACAATCTTTTTTAACATTATCAAAGCACTCATCGGTTAATTTCATTGAAATCTATTTTTTTTGATCCATCGGATGATTTTTACCATCAAAGAAAGCTATATCTTTTAAATCATCCACATTAACTTCATCAACACAACCTAAATTAAATCCTGTCATCGCTGGTGCACTTCTTGGATTATGATGAGTGTAAATTCCACATTCGGTACAAAAGTAGTGATTGGCAATCTTTGTGTGATACTGGTAAAGTTTTAATTTATCTTTCCCCTTGGTAACTTTAAAATCTTCATTTTTAACCATACCCATTGTTGCGTTTTTTCTTTTACATATAGAGCAATTGCATCTTACTATTTTTGCTAATTCATTTATTGAAGCATTAATTTCAGCTTCAATAGATCCACAATGACAATTTAATTTCATAATTAGTTTAAAAAGTTATATATCTTATTAGTTAACTTAAACTATCCTTGGTTAAAGTTATCCACAACTATACAAAATGTGGTTTTGATGTTCACGTTTTGATTCACTTTTGATTCAGTTACAGACTCAAAATACAACCTCTTGCGTGCATTGTATAAATGGGCTATAAATTAGAACAAAACAAGAACATGAAACTAACCGTCCCTTATTATCTACATAAAGCTGGTGCTGGTTTTCCCTCACCTGCCACTGATTATATCGAAGAAGATATCGATCTAAACATGCATTTAATCAGAAATGTTCCAGCCACTTTCATTATCAGAGTTCAAGGTAAATCCATGGTGGATGTTGGGATTAATGATGGGGACTTATTAGTAGTTGATAAAAGTTTAAAGCCAAAAAACTTTTCAACAGTTATTGCAAATGTTCATGACGAACTTGTTGTCAAAACTTTGGTTCAAGAAAGAGATAAAAGATTTCTAACATCAGGATCCAAAGATTTTTCTAATAGAATTTTAATCAATGAAGAAGAAGATGTTTTTATTTGGGGGGTTGTAACTTATGTCATCCATTCAACGTACTAAAAAATTAGCTTTAGTTGATTGTAATTCTTTTTATGTTTCTTGTGAAAGATTATTCAATCCAAGAATAAGAAAAAAACCTGTTGTAGTTTTATCCAATAATGATGGTTGTATTATTTCTAGATCTAATGAAGCAAAAGCTCTGGGAATTAAAATGGGTGAACCTTATTTTAAAGCAAAAGATATTATTCTTAAAAACAAAGTTGAAGTCTTTTCATCAAATTATTCTTTATATGGAGATTTATCTAGAAGAGTAATGAGAACTCTTAAAAGATTTAATACAGAAATAGAAGTATACTCAATTGATGAAGCATTTATAGATTTATCTAATTTTCCAGACTTTGAAGTTGAAAAAGTTGGAAGAGAAATTAGAGAAACAGTTTTACAATGGACAGGTATTCCAACTAGTATTGGTATTGCTAAAACAAAAACTTTAAGCAAAATTGCAAATCATATTGCAAAGAAAAAACAATCAGGTGTTGTCAGTTTAATTGGTATAGAAAATCTAGATCCAATTTTGGAAAAAGTCGAAATTAATGATGTATGGGGTGTTGGTAGACAGTTGACAAAATTTTATCAAAAAAATGGAATTTATAATGCTAAACAACTTAAGAATAAATCTAACACATGGATTAAAAAATGTTCTAATGTTTTAAGTTCAAGAACTGCAATGGAACTTAGAGGTATTCCTTGTATCAATTTAGAAACAGCACAAACCAAAAGAAAAAGTTGTGTAGTTTCAAGATCATTTGGAAAAAGAATTGAAAGTTTTCAAGAACTTAAAGAAGCAGTTGCAAACTATTGTCTAAATGCATCTGAAAAGATTAGATCAGAGTCTTTAGTTGCAAAAGCAATTACTGTATTTGTTAGAACTAGTCCTTTTCAAAGAGATTTTGGATATTATTCAAATGCAAAGACAGTTGATTTTCCAATTGCAACAAACAATAGTATTGAAACCGTTAAAACAGCAGTTTCAATTTTAGAAAGTATATTTAAAAATGGTTATCATTATCAAAAAGCGGGTGTCATGCTTACAGGATTGCGTAACGATGATGGTAGGAAAAATTTATTTTCATCGGAAAAAGATGAAAAAATAAAAAGTTTAATGCGATCAATTGATAATACTAATTATAGATATGGAAGATCTACTTTAAGTCTTGCAAGTGCAGGTGTTCATAAAAAATGGAATATGAGAAGACAATACTCTTCCAAAATAGATACTGCTGATTTTTATTGTTTGCCTACGATTAGAACTTAATTTATTGACCAATGGCAAGCATACTTGAATAATGAACATAACATCCATCTTTATTTTTATTAGCACACTCTTCCATAGCTTTTTTGACTAAACTCTTTTTATCAAAACCTCTTAATTTGATTAAAATATTTTTATCAATTTTATTCTTTACAATTACAATATATTCCTGTTGTGAAACTCTATCTACGTAATAAGGCTTAGTAATATCATCAGATTGATTTTCCAAGCTTTCACAAGAATAACCTAAACGATTTAACAGAAGATCTTTGCACTTCTTTTTGGCCCATATTTCATCATAAAACATGATAGTTGGAGTGTCTCTCATCTCCTGTAATGAGGGAGTTTTTCCTTTAAAGGTTTTTGCTTCTTTGCTTTGATAAATACCCAGCTGCATTACTGCTAAACCAATATTCCACATAGATTGACCTTCATAATGTAATTTTTTTTTTCCATTAATGAATACTTCGATCATACCCTTATTTTTTTCATGATCTGAGGCACGTTTATCCCAAATCGCATGAATTACTAAATCAGTCCATTTACCTAAACTATCCTCTAGTTCATCAGGACTCATAACTAAATATTCAAGTTTAACTTTCTCACAATAATTTATTGTTTGTTTAACGCTTCCCCCACAAGCATTTTCTTTATCTGCATAAACTCCCTCTGATGTGCTTATTGAAGCTATCAATCCTTCTTTAGGAAAGATTTCTAAATGGAATGGAGGATGATAGGGTCCTTCACTTGAGTGAAATTGAAATACAGATTGTTTTCGATAAAATTTATGTTCTTTTGGAAAGTAGAAGGAAGCGGTATACCAATAATCCTGTTTGTGTTTAAATCCTAAACTAATATCTTTATTATGACCTTGTCCTATTTCGACTCGGTGATGGGGTGTTGATCTAATGCAATCTCTCTCTTTGCCATTTTTATACAAAAAACCACAATCATCATAACGAAGTTCAAATCTTATTGCAGTGTCACCATGTCTAATCGGCATTCCTTCAGAAGAATTAACAATTTTAATTCCATATTTTGTCCAACCGTATTTTTTTTTGACAGAATGTTTAAAAGCATCAGTTCTTGTAATTGGTTTAAGTTTTATTCCTTGAATAGTGGTATCTTTTTTATTTAAGCCAAGATTATAACTTTCACTTTTAAATACCATTTTTTTAATCTCTTCTTGGTTTGCAAATACATTGTTGGTAAAAAAAATTAAAATTAGAATAAAAATTTTTTTCATATTAAAATTCTAAAATTTTTTTGGAACCGTCTTTATAAGTAAATTCCACTTGTTTTTTTGAAATACTTTTTATAGATGTAAAACCATCATATTCATTAATAAACTCATTTAATTGTTTTCTACCTTTTTTACTCATTTTTGGACCTGGAGCATTTACACCAACATCAATAATCAATTCAGCTCCATTTACAAATGCCTTCACCCAAGCTTTTACAGGTGAACCACAAGTCATAGCTTCTGTTACCCAAATAGGCTTATCAACATTTACACTTTTTAATAAAGCTGCAAACTCATCAACCCATAGTTCCCTATCACATTGTCCATCTGGTCCGCTTATGTGGTGAATGTTTGCAATATCAAAATGATCTCTAATTTTTGGTAAAACTGATTTCCAATATTTTTTATTTTCTGGAAACATTCCTGCGGCTCCAGCCATAACAATTACTGCATCTTTTTGTTTTTCTTTAATTATTTTTGATGAGAAATTAAAAATTTCAACAAAGTCTTCCTGGCTTCCTCTAAAAAACATATCAAACTCAGGTTCATTCATTATGTCCCAATATTTGATAGGTTTAGTTAATCCTGGCATATCATTAGAACCATCACCATCATAACGATCCACTAATTTTAAAAGAAAAGTTTTATAATCTTCCATTGAACAAGGTTTACTTAAATACTTTGTAAAACCTTTGCCGAAAGGACTTCTCACTTTCTTTCTTTTGCAAGATTTCTGTTCCCAATCTGCGTGAGGCCAGATGGTTGCTAATATTGTCTGATTATGTTCTTGGGCATAAAGAACATTTTTGTCCACTTCTTCCCAAGAAAATTTTCCTTTTTCATTCTCAATTTTATTCCAAACAAAAGGACCAGGATGAGGTCTAACCCATTGACCTTCTTTACCACGCATTTTTTTATCACGCATTTCTGTCAATTCTCCAAATCTTGATTCCGAACTTGCAATATTTGTAAAAATAAAAAATGAAATTAAAAATATAAACAATCTTTTCATAAATTATCTTGTAAAGTGACAGTTGGCTTCAACTACCGTCCAAGAAGCTGAACCAAAAGGTCTGTTGCCAATATTTAAATAGTGATGAACTATATCCCACTGATAACTATTAAGTTTACTTTTATCTTGAGACCATTCTTTTAATCTTTGTACATTTTCATGATCAGGAAATCTTGAAACATAGGCATATAACCATCCCCAATTACTACTTGATCGACTATTGAGGTCTTGTTTTTTATAATTTTTTGCAGGTCCTGGATGTTTCATGCTTTTTGCGTATTCAAAAACAATTTCATTATTTTCAGTAAAATCTATAAAAAATTTAACAATGTTATGATAATTTTTTTCCTTATGTTCATAATCCCAAACATTGTAACCTTGATTTTCAGCTAATAAAGCAATTACAGCCAATGCATTCATAGCTCTTGCTTGATAGAACATTGCCCGTCCACCTCTTCTTGTCTCAATAGGCATACTTCCATCTTTTCTTTGATATTTTATAGCGGCTTCAAAATTTTTAAAAGCAGTTCTAAATAACTTATTATCATTTAGTAAAATTCCTAATTGCATATGACTCATTGCGGATGATAAAGCATGATTATGTGCTCTTTTAGGTGTACCAGCTGCACCAGATCCTGGTTTATAGTTTGAGTATTCATACATTAAATGTTTATTTTTTTTGACAATCTTTTTAAACCAATCTTTTATAATTTTGTCCTCTGCTTCTGTAACTTCAATAACTTGTTTGGCAAATGAATATGCCGCCATCATTGGTGAAGCTATATAAAGATTAACAGTTAAAGTATCGTTCCAGTGTCTTCCTTCTCCATCAGAAGGTCCAGTTCTTTGGGCAGCGTTAGCTTTTGCCCATTCTAAAATAACTCTTTTTACATTTTGACATGCTTCTACATTTCCACTACCACATGGAAAACTAAAATCTTCAAATTTACTCAAAGCATAATCAAATCTATTATCAAGACCGTATCCAGAGGGTGCTTCGACTTTTAATACTGGTAAAACATAGTTCTTATCTGGACTTACATATAAATCTTTTATGCACCCTTTTTTATCTTTTTGAATTGGGAAAATAATCTCTGGTTGAGTAACTGTTGCTTTCTTTTTTATTTTCTTAAAATCTGCATGAGAAATATTTGAATTATGAAATAACAATAGAAAAATTATTAAAAATTTTTTCATTGAGTTAAATGTTTAATTTATTTGTTTACCGTTTTTAAATACATCTAATATTAGTTTTTTATGATTATATTTATATTGGGTATTGTTATAATGAAGTGAATTTAGAACCAGTATTCTTGAATTTTCTACATCAATTAAAATCATATTCCCACCATAACCACTCATCCCAAAGATAATCTTATCTTTTAATCCTGGATAATCCATATGGAATTGACCTCCATAAGATTTAGTACGACCAACTAAAGGCTCGTCTTTTTCTATGCTTCCTTTTGATATTCTTCTTTTATAAATTTCTTTTAAATATTTTCCAACACAAGTATCATTCTGATAATCATCCATTATAGCTTTTCCAATTCTAAGATAATCAAATCTTGTTGCCATTATGTTGGGATGTCCATTTCCAAAATGTTCTTTAAAACTTGTATAGCCATAACGAATGCTATTTTTGATCTTTATTTTATCGTTGAAAACTTTGCTATAAAATTTGTCATAATCTTCACCGACTTTAAATTTCATATAATTTAAAATTAACTGAGTAACAAATCCATTGTAGTTGTATCTTTCCTTAGATTTTTTTGTATTTTTGTTTCTAAAGTGTAAACGCATAGTTGTTTCAATATCCCTATCTTCATATGCGCCTAATTTGCTTGTACCATCTTTAAATTCATCAATATATTTTTGATCACCAGTATTCATATTTAAAAAATTAATTAATTTTTGATCATGATAAAGTGAATCTTTTATTATAGGCCAGTCGTTTACTCTAGCATCAACTCCATCAATATAACCTTCACATATGGCGTGGCCTACTAAATAAGAAGTTACTGACTTACCCATTGACATTGAATAAAATTTTGTTTCATTATTCAAAAACTCTCCTAATCTTTCTTTCGGAGAAAGTTCGTCAATCAACACTTCACCATCTTGATAATATAAATAACTAAGGATACCTTTAGTTTTCATTTGTTTTTTTAAAATTTTATCTTCAATTAAGTTGAATTTAAAATCGTAGGAATTATTTGTTGGTTTAAATTCTTTTAAATGCTGACTTCTATCTCTATATGAGTATTTCCATAAGTAATAAATTAAAGAGTCTCTATTTGGGTTCGAATGATAGGCAATATTAGTAGCAGATAATGCTTTATTTTTTATTTTAATATTTAAATTGTTAGATCCTTGAAATTTATCACATTTATTATAGTACCAAAGATTACTATATTTTGGTTCTTCTTTACACACTGGGTTTTCTTCAATGTTTAAATATTGATGATATCCATTATCATAAAGCCAAAAATTAAAATTATTAATTTTAAAATTCTCATCAGCAAATAGATTGCTTGAAGTTAATAAGCTTAAAGTAATAATTACTAATATTCTTTTCATAAGTTATGCTCCTTTTTTATGTTGTCCCTTTTTAAACAAGTGAGCACAACCACACTTACCGCAACAAACTAGCCTACCATTTATTAAGATTTTGCAAAAGAAGAAATTACTTAATTTCCTCTATATTTTTTATATTAGATAAAGCTTTATCAAATTCGTCCATGTTTTCTCTTAAAGCTAAATTAGAAATTGAATAAATCATTATCAACAAAAGTATTAACGGTAATGCTGTGAGAACTGATGCATTGCTTTTAATCATATAAATATACACAATAATAAATAATGCTGAGCGGAATAGTACAGTTTTTCTAAACACACTAATCATAGAAAAAGAATGTGTAATTAAATTCAAAAAACTCATCTTAGAAGGTCCAAAATATCTATCTCCTCTAATAGATGGTATCTCAAATAAATCTTTCTCTAATTTAGATAATGAACCTGAAAAACTATTCCAAGTAGCTTTTTCATTTATCATTTTTTCAACAGTCGTTTTTGGAAGGCAAGTGTAGTTTCCAAATTTAATTGATTTTCCCGTAAATGTTAAAGTTATTAATTTGTGAAACTCATAACATATCTTAAAAAATAAACCTTCAGATCTTTTTATCCTTCTTCCAACTATAGGCTTGCCATTTGAGTTATGAATTTGGTTTATAAATTCTTTTATTTCCTCAGGTCTATCTTCACCATCACCGTCCATAGGAATAATATAATCGAATTCTTCTTTCTCATAAATATACTTCAAACCCGTAGCAATACATCTTGCATGACCTTGGTTTATTCTCATATTTAAAATCTTAATTGAATGAATATTTTCAAAAGTTTTATCCTCTTCTTTTCTGTCATGGTTAGAGGCATCGTTGACAATAATGACTGAAATTTCATGATCTACATCTGATAAATTGTGGTCAATATTATCTAATAATTCTGAAACAGATTGCCAGTCATTATAAGCAGGAATTAGAATTTTAAATTTCATTAATTAATTTTTTTTAACCAGGTTTTTTTATTCTCATCATTTAAAAATGATGATTTGAAAGAATTTTCAATTAATTTTTTTACATCTAAAAACTCAAGGTTTAATGCTTTTGATGTTTCAATTAAATTCTTATTTAGATATCCTCCAAAATAAGCAGGATCATCAGAATTAACCATTACTCTTAAACCTTTATCTAACATTTTCTTCAAATTATGATTTTCAAGTTTATCAAATACACACAACTTTACATTTGATAAAGGACATACCGTTAGAGGAATTTGGTCTTTAACAAGTTTTTCAACTAATTTCTTATCATTTAAACATTGAACTCCATGATCTACTCTTTTTATTTTGAGTAAATTCAAACTATCCCAAATATATTCAGAAGGACCTTCTTCACCAGCATGAGCTACAGTTAAAAAACCTTCTGCAATTGCTTGTTCAAATAATCTTTTAAATTTTGATGGTGGATTACCTTTTTCAGATGAATCTAATCCTACTCCAATTATCTTATCTCTATGTTTACAAGCTTGGTTCAATACATCAAAACAAGATTCTTCATCTAAATGTCTCAAAAAACACATTATAATTTTTGAAGAAATATTAAATTCATCTTTTGCTTTTTGTAATGCCTTATGAATACCTTGTATAACTGTGTCAAAACTAACCCCTCTTGGTAGATGTGATTGAGGATCAAAAAATATTTCAGTGTGAACTATATTATCTTGTTTACACCTTAAAATATATTCCCAGGTTAAATCAAAAAAATCTTCCTCATTAATTAAAACATTAGATCCTTGATAATAAATTTTAAGGAAACTATCTAAATTTGTAAAATTATATGCAGATCTTATTTCCTCTACAGATTTAAAAGGAATTTCAATTTTATTCCTCTTAGAAAGCTTAAACATTAATTCCGGTTCCAAACTTCCCTCAATATGTAAATGTAATTCTGTTTTTGGACTTTGATTTATAAACTGAGTAATGCTCTCAAAATTGTTCATTAATCTATTTATATGTTCCTACACAAACATCATCAATACAAAGATATTCATTGGCAATTCTAAATATTTCATCATTAATAAATCCTTCCCATGTTGGTCTTGATTTTAAATGATAAGATAAATTACCTGCTTTCCATTCATTTCCTATTACAAATTCAATTTCTTTATTAAAATCCTGTTGCCAAGCAATTTGAACTTTTGCTGCAATTTCTTTACCAGGATAATCAGTTCTTTTATCTGTTTTGCTGATAGATTCATATGTATACAAAATTGGTGACAAGAAAAATAAAATTAAAAAACCATATAAGAATGAATTAATCTTTTTAGGATTAATTTGAGATTGAAATATATACACAAATAAAACTCCAAAAAATAAATAAAAGGGCGTCATCCACATTGTTCTTACTTTCGACCCTGTAATTATTGAAGTTAATAATATTAAAACTATTGGAAGAACATTTATGAATATCAAAAATAGTAATTTTTTATCTTTTAAATTAAATTTTATTTTAATTTTTTTGACTAATAAATAAATCAAAAAGAAGAAAGGGATTAAAATTCCTATTTGTTTTCCTAAAAAAATAATTGGATGTTTTAAATGGTCTATAATACCTGACCCCTCTAAACCAGTTCTTTTAAGACCATAGGTTAATGTAATAAATTCATTATTTAAAAGCCAAATTAAATGCGGGATAAGAAGAACAATAAATACTTCAATAGTAATTAGATATTTAAAATCAAATTTTTTAGTTTTTTTTACAAATACTAAGTAAATAAAAAATAATGTAATTGAAGCCAATAGATAGATAAATAAATATTTTGATAAAAAACCTAAGGCAGCAAATAATCCAATTAAAAAACAATCTACAAATTTGATTTCTTTAGTTTCATAAATTTTCCATGAATAAAAAATAACTAGAGACCAAAAAGGTAATTGGCAAACATTTACATTAAATTCAGGGGTTGTAAAATTATAAAAATAAATTGACTCTAATAACAAGACAGAAATTAAACTTAATTTTACATTTCCTAAAATTTCACAAGCAAATTTAAAAACAAAATAAAAAGCTATTAAAACAAAAATCTGACTTAATAAATAATAAGCCCAATCCTGAGGGCCAAAAATTTGAAAAAAAATTTCAGAAAAAAAAGCACTCATCGGAGGATGTTTATTAAAACCCCAATCCAAATTACTGCCCCATGCAAGTGCCTCAATAGTATCTAAAGGTAAATTTTTATTTGTTAAGAATGGTACAAAGGTCCAAATAATCAAATGAGATAAAGCAAAAATTAAAAAAATATTATTAATATTTCTATTTAAAACATTCATTTATAATTATTTACAATAATTAAGCTTGCTTGACACCCCTAATTTGCTGAATATACTCCGTCGAATTTAAATTAAAAGTATGCCTAAAACCAGCAAAGCAAAAAAAAAAGTAAAAAAAGTTAAGGTTAAATCTTCTAGCAAAGCAAAACCAAAAGTTGTTAGTAAGCCAAAAGAAACAAATAAAGGTCCTATTAAAATTTCAAAAACTTATATTCCTAAAGATACTGAAAAATACATGTGTGAAAAACATAAAGTGTTTTTTAGAATGAAACTACAAGAATGGAAAAAAGAATTAATTAAAGCAAACAATGAAGCACTTTATAACGGTAGTATGGATGATAATAGTATTTCTGCAGACATTGTTGATCAAGCAAGCTCCTACACAGATAAAAATGTTGAGATGAAAGCAATCAATAGACAAATTAAATTAATTTCTGAAATTGATAAAGCTTTAGGTAGAATAAGAGAAGACACTTATGGATATTGTTTAGATACTGCTGAACCAATTGGTTTAAAAAGATTAATGGCTCGTCCGGTTGCAAAATACACTATTGCAGCACAAGAAAAACACGAAAAAGATGAAAAGGTACACGCTGATGACTAAAAAAAGAAAAAAAACCAAAAAAGTGCATAACCCCATTACTTATAATTTCACAAAAAAGTATATTTATTTTTATTATGCTTTTTTTTGGATACTTTTATTAGTATTTGTATTTACTAGATGAATAAAAACTTAATTATTATTATCATTATTGTTATTGCCATAGAACTTTCTGGATATGGTATTTTCGCGTCTTTGTTTAGATTGCTTGGTTCAATGAATTAATTAAGGCCTGGGTGGAACCTCATCTTTATTCATAAAAGAAAAACCTTTTTTCACAGCATTTCTCTCAGATATTTCTAAGTACCATCTAGTTAAATTTTCATACTTTTTTAGTCCAATATCGTGCCATTCATGACGAGCTATCCAAGGGAAAGTTCCAATATCTGCAATTGTATAATCATTACCAGATAAAAATTTTGATTTTGATAAAACTTCATCAAGCTCTTGATAAATTCTTTTTGAAATTTTGAAATATCTTTCTTCTCCAAATTTACTTTTACCAGGATTATAATGATGAAATTGATGATGCTGACCAAGCATTGGTCCAACGTATCCCATCTGTGCCATTAGCCATTGATTAATTTCAGTCCTATTATTTTTATCATAAAACTTTCCACTTTTTTCAGCTAAATAAATTAAGATTGCACCAGATTCAAAAATAGTTTTACTATTTTCATGATCAATTATTACAGGGATCTTACTAAAAGGACTTATTTTCTTAAAATCATCCCTAAATTGTTCTCCATTATTTATATCAACATTAGTTACTTTGTAATCATAACCAATTTCTTCAAGCATGATACTGATCTTTTTTCCGTTGGGTGTGTTAGCTGAGAATAATTCAATCACCTTTCACACCAAGTCGATTTTTTATTGTTTTAGATGAGGTAGTGAATTCAAATCTATATTTTTCATTTGGTCTTGCTAATTTAAAACAAGCTCGTGCTGCAAGTGCACCTTCATGAAAACCTGATAAAATCAATTTTAATTTACCGGGATAATTACATATGTCCCCAACTGCATAAATACCTTTTTGATTTGTCTCAAATTTCTCTGTGTCAACCTCAATTGTTTTTTTATCAATATTTAAACCCCAATTTGCTATTGGACCTAGTTGCATAATCAAACCAAAAAATCCTAAAACATAATCAGTTTTAAGAGTTTTTACCTCTTTATCATCACTTGTAATATCAATACTTTCCAACTTGTTTTCTCCTTTGATTGAAGTCATTTGAAACTTAGTAAAAAGATTTATTTTTCCCTCTTTTGCTAATTGCTTTACTTTGTCTACTGTTGCTTGAGCTCCTCTAAAGTCATCTCTTCGATGAATTAAGTTTACTTTCGAATTTTTAGTTAATTCAACTGCCCAATCTAGAGCACTATCACCACCTCCAAATATAGTAACAGTTTTACCTTCAAACATTTTTTTGTCTTTAATTGAATAATATACTGATTGATTTTCAAATTTTTCACACTCTTTAACAGGAAATTTTCTTGGTTCAAATGAACCAACGCCACCAGCTATAATTACATTTGGAGTTTGAAATCTTGTGCCGTTACTTGTTTTAACAATCCAATTATCTCCATCTTTTTTTACCTCATCTACTCTTTCACTTAAATGAAACTTAATATTAAAAGGTTTTAATTGATTAGTTAAATTATTAGTTAACTCTTCTCCAGTACACTCTGGTATAGCTGGAATATCATAAATGGGTTTGTCCGGATAAAGTTCAATACATTGTCCACCAATTTTATCTAAATTGTCAACTATCTCACAATCAAGACCAATTAATTTTAATTGGTGCGCTGTAAACAAACCTGTTGGACCTGCTCCAATTATCAATGCATCTGTTTTATTCATTTATCCTTGTTTGGATGGAATATCTACTGTTAAACCATTTAGATCATCCGAGACTACAAGCTGACAACTAAGTCTACTATTTTTTTTTGGCTCAAATGCCATGTCTAACATATCCTCTTCACCATCTTCTTTTTTTGGTAATTTATCTAACCACTCTTCTTTGACATAAACATGGCAAGTTGCACATGCCATCCCTCCACCACAATCAGCATCAATTCCTGGGATATCATTTTGCACTGCTCCCTCCATAACAGTTAGGCCATTCTGAACATCAATTTCATGAATTTTATTATCTGAAGTTATGTAGGTTATTTTTGCCATAAGTTATATATAAGCCTCAAAAAAAATAGGGCAAGTATGTAAAAACATACTCGCCCTATAAATTTAATTTAAACAGTAATTATCTGCTTCTTGCGCCAGCTGAACTTACTGCAGCAGCCCAGATTACTAGACCGAATGCAATTTTGTTTATAAAGTCAGCTAAGTTGTAAACTACGTTTAATGAGTTAGCATCTACTCCACCTGTTAGGTAACCAAATACATAACCTAATGGGTAAATAGCCCAACCTACAGTTACAATCATTCTCATTGCACTGAACGCAGTTACTAGAGCTTTGTTTCCGCTCTTAGCAGCAGCTTTACCAGCTTCACCTGAGAATATTTCATAAAGAATGTAAATCCATCCAGCCATACCGATTACAAAACCAAGTGTAGCGTTGATGTATCCAGCTTCTCCTAAATATCCACCGATTAACATTACTAATGAACCGATTAACAATCTCCAGAAAATTCCAGAATTTGCTTTTCTTACAGCTACTAGAATTAAGTAAAACTCTATCATCTGTAATGGCACAGTAATTAACCAGTCAATATATCTGTATACTGTTGGTGAATCGCCAGTCATCACCCATACTTCTCTCATGTACATATAGTGGATGAATGCAATACCAGTTACTAGCCCTGCAACAGTTACTGACGTTTTCCAGCCAGGAGCAACAGTGTTTCTCTCCATGAAGAAGAACGCTGTAGCAGCCAACATACCCATTGAAATTATCCAGAAAGATATTCCAACGAAGTCATCTTGAGCTAACATCGTAGCAGAAGCTGCGTTTGCTACGCCAGTCACACCAATCAATGCTGCAACAGCTAAAGCAAACAATTTAAGTTTTTTCATAAAAAACTCCCTCTTTAGTTAGTTTTTATTTAGTTTATATAAACTAGGCTTAGGCTTCCCTAAGCCAAAGTTGTGCGTTTGATAGCAAATATAATGAGATTATTGAAGACTTAATTGTCGTTAATTTACATTGATTTTACTTACTTTTTAAAATTAAATACAATTTATAATTTAAAAATCAAACAAATAAGGATATTCGAATCAAATTTTTATGTCAAAGAAGTTCAGTGAAATTTACCAACTATCTATAAAAAATCCTGAAAAATTTTGGCAAGAATCTTCTAATGATATTTTTTGGTTTAAAAAACCTACCAAAATTTTAAACAAATCTAACCCTCCTTTCTACAAATGGTTTGAAGATGGAGTAACGAATACTTGTTATAACGCTTTAGATTTTCATATTGACCAAGGAAAAGATAAAAAAACCGCTTTAATCTACGATAGCCCGATAACTGGAAACAAAAATAAGTTTACTTATGATGAGTTAAGATCAAAAGTTTCAAAGTTTGCAGGTGCTCTTACTAATCAAGGTGTTACTAAAGGTGATAGAGTCATTATTTATATGCCAATGATACCTGAGGCTGTGATTGCGATGCTTTCATGTGCAAGAATTGGAGCCATACACTCTGTTGTGTTCGGTGGTTTTGCATCTAATGAGCTAGCAAGTAGAATTGATGATAGTAAAGCTAAGCTTTTAGTGACAGCTTCATGTGGATTTGAACCAGGAAGAACAGTTGAATACAAACCGTTAGTGGATGAAGCAGTAAAACAAGCTCAACATAAAATCAGTAAGATGATTTTATTTCAAAGAAAAGGTCAAGAAGTCAAATTAAATGCACCTAATGAAATTAGTTGGGATGAAGCACTATCAAATGCAAAAGATACAGACTGTGTTGAAATGAATTCTAATGAATTTGCTTACATACTCTACACTTCAGGTACTACTGGAACACCAAAAGGTATTGTGAGAGATATTGGGGGCCACATAGTTGCATTAAAATGGACAATGAAGAATATATATAACATCGATGAAGATGATATTTGGTGGTCCGCAAGTGATATTGGTTGGATAGTGGGTCATTCTTATATTGTCTATGCTCCATTATTTAAAGGATGCACAACAGTATTGTTTGAAGGTAAACCAGTTGGAACTCCTGATGCTGGTGCTTTCTGGAAAATAATCTCAGACTACAAAGTAAAATCTTTATTCACGGCTCCAACAGCATTTAGAGCAATTAAAAAGGAAGATCCAGAAGGAAAATTCTTCTCAAAATATGATTTAAGTAAATTTGAAAGTCTTTTTCTTGCTGGGGAACGAGCTGATCCAGATACAATCAAATGGGCTGAAAATTTATTGAAGGTTCCCGTGATTGATCATTGGTGGCAAACAGAAACTAGTTGGGCAATAAGCTCAAATTGTACAGGTATAGAGATGATGAAAACAAAGTATGGTTCAGCGTGTAAAGCGGTACCTGGTTACGATGTAAAAATAATAAAATCAGATCAAACTTTAGCTAAACCAAATGAAATGGGAGACATAGTTGTTAAGTTGCCTTTACCTCCAGGAACTTTTCCAACCCTTTGGAATGCAGATAAAAGATATGAAGAAAATTATATGAGTAACTACGAGGGGTATTATCAAACTTATGACGCAGGTCACATTGATGAAGATGGATATATTTGGATCATGTCAAGAACTGATGATATCATTAATGTTGCTGGTCATAGATTATCAACAGGTGCAATTGAAGAAGTCTTATCAGAACATCAATCTGTTGCTGAATGCGCTGTGCTAGGGATTGCAGATAAACTTAAAGGACAACTACCAATTGGATTAGTCGTTCTAAAAGCAGGTGTAGATAAAAGTCATGAAGATATTTCAAAAGAATGTATTAAAATGGTAAGAGAAAAAATTGGTCCAGTTGCTGCATTTAAAGTTGCAATAGTTATTAAAAGGCTTCCAAAAACTAGATCAGGAAAAATTTTAAGAGGAACAATAAGAAAAATAGCTGATAATGAAGAATATAAAATGCCCCCTACAATTGATGATCCTGCTATTTTGGATGAAATAAAACAAGACTTAATTGATAATAAAGTATTAAACAATGGTTAAAACATATTCCTTTTTACTTATCGCCATTTTTTGCGAAGTAGCTGGAACAATGTTGTTGCCTGTATCACAAAATTTTACAAAGATTATTCCAACAGTTTGTCTTACAGTATTTTATTTGGTGTCTTTCTATTTAATGACATTTGTCATGGATAAACTTCCAATTGCAATTGTATATGCCACTTGGAGTGGATTAGGAGTTTTTACAATAGCAATCCTTGGATATTTCTTTTTTAAACAAACTTTAGCGTGGCAAGCTATTGCTGGACTATTTCTTATTGTTATTGGGGTGATACTAGTTAATAGTTTTGCAGGAAAAATTAACTAAATTTCAAAGGAGTGCCCTCGGGGTCACCTAAAATTTTACCATCTTTCATTTTTGTTTTACCTGCAATTATTGTTGCTACAGGTGTTCCTTTAAACTCAACTCCATTGAAAGGTGACCATCCACATTTACTTTCGATATTTTCATTTTTAATAACAATTTTTTTATTCATATCTATGATTGTAAAATCAGCGTCATAACCTTCTTTAATAAATCCTTTATTTTGAATTCCAAAAATTTTTATTGGATTTTCACATACAAGATTTATCAGTTGAGTAAGTGACAACCTTCCTTCATTGACATGATTTAACATAACTGGCATTAATGTTTGAACCCCGGGCATGCCTGAAGGTGAGTTGGGATATTCTTTATCTTTATTTACTTTTAAATGTGGAGCATGATCTGAACCGATTGTATCGTTTAAATTATTTTTCACTGCATACCACAATCTATCATAATGAGATTTGTCTCTAATTGGAGGATTCATTTGAGCATATGTTCCAAGTCTATCATAACAATCTGGAGCATAGATTGTTAAGTGTTGTGGAGTAATTTCAAAAGTAATATTGCCTTTGTGCTGAGATAAAAAATCTATTTCTTGCTTAGTTGTTATATGAAGCACATGAGCTTTTTTATTATGCTTTTCAGCAAGTCTAACAATTCTTCTTGTAGATGACATTGCACACTCTTCACTTCTCCAAATAGGATGTGAGTGAACATCTCCTTTTTTAATTAACTTTTTATTTCTATTTAAAATCTCTTCATCCTCTGAATGAACTGCAACAACTTTTGAACAATTTTCAAATACCTTATCTATATCTTTTTCGTCTGCTACTAATAGATTACCAGTTGAAGAACCAGCAAATAATTTTATACCACAGCATCCTTCTAGATCTTTTAGTTCTGCTAATTGATTTACGTTGTCCGCAGTTGCACCAAAATAAAAAGCGTAATTGCAATACATTCTATTTTTTGCAAGATCCAATTTTCTTTGGAATTCTTTTATATTAGAGGTTGGTGGATTGGTATTAGGCATTTCAAATACTGCGGTGATGCCTCCAGCCACAGCAGCCCTACTTCCAGAATGAAGATCCTCAGTGTCTGTTGAGCCTGGTTCTCTAAAATGAGTTTGAGTATCTATACATCCTGGCAAAACAGTTTGATTTTTCGCATCATAAACTTCTTTTGATTCTTCTGATAGTTCGCCTATTTTGGATATCTTGCCATCTTTAACTGCAATATCTTTATTCTCTAACTTTCCTTCAATATAACATTGCCCATTTTTGATTATTAGATCTAACATTTTTGAGAAAAGTTATTATATTAAAATTAAATATCAATCAAATATGAATAATAGTGTTTATATATTAGAAGATAGAGCCATACTTTATATAAATGGCCAGGATGCAAAAGATTTTCTTCAAAATCTAATTAGTAATGACATAAATAAGGTCTCTGATAGTTCTAGTTGTTTTGCTTCTTTATTAACTCCCCAAGGCAAATTTTTATATGAATTTATAGTTTTAAAACATAAATCTGGTTACTTTATTGATTGTGAAAAATCTCAATCTGAAGAAATATTTAAACAACTTAATTTATATAAAATTAGATCAAAAGTAGAAATTCTAAATTTAAGTAATGAATTTGTGGTTGCTAGTTTTGGATATGAAAAATATCTAAATATTTCAGGCTCAAAAGATATTATAGGTTTTACTTTTAAATATAGAGAAGATCCAATTTTATTAGATCCTAGGAATAGATATTTAGGTGCAAGGTTGATAATAAATTTAGAAAAACTTTATTTATCTCTTAAAAAACTTGATTTAAAAAATGATAAAATTGAGAATTATTATAATCATAGCCACAAACTTGGCATAGTTCCAAAAAACTTAAATAAATTGAAAAATAAATTATTTGGAATTGAGTGTAATTTTGAGGAATTAAACGGAATTGATTTTAAAAAAGGATGTTATGTTGGCCAAGAAAATACTGCGAGAATTAAATTAAAAAATAAACTTTCAAAGAGATTATTGCCTATTGAAATCATTAACGGAAAACTTTCTGAAGACGAAACAATATACTATAATAATGTTGACATTGGCAAAGTTCTTATCAATGAAGACTATCCATTTGCTTTAATAAAGTATTCAAATGAAAATTTTAACAAAGATTTTATATTTGATAGTAAAAATGCAACCTTTAAAATTATCATACCAGATTGGCTAAAGATTTAAGTTTTTGGTGCGGCCAGAGAGACTCGAACTCTCATGGACAAAGTCCACACGGCCCTCAACCGTGCCTGTCTACCAATTTCAGCATGGCCGCAAATATGACCCACATTAAATCAATGACAAGTAGGTTTCAAATTGATAAATTTTACTCATGGAATTTAACCAAGAAGTAAAAAAAGCTACTGATCCTATTTATCAAAAAATCTCAAAGGTTATGCCTGAGATTGAATGGTCGGTACATGCTCCATATATTCACAAAATTAATCAACTAAAAAAAGAAAAAAATGCAGTCATTCTTGCTCATAATTATCAAACACCAGAAATTTATCATGGGATCGCAGATTTTTCAGCTGACTCTTTAGCTCTTGCAGTTGAAGCTTCAAAGACTTCAGCAGATATTATTGTAATGGCAGGGGTTCATTTTATGGCCGAGACTGCAAAATTAATGAGTCCAAATAAAAAAGTTTTATTACCAGATATGGATGCTGGTTGTTCTCTTTCATCTTCAATTACTGGCAAAGATGTTAGATTGTTAAAAGAAAAATATCCAGGAGTTCCTGTTGTTTCATATGTAAATACATCAGCTGATGTTAAAGCAGAGACAGATGTTTGTTGTACATCAGCTAATGCTGTAAAAATTGTAAAATCTTTGGGGGTTAAAAGAGTAATTTTTTTACCAGATGATTATTTAGCAAAATATGTTGCATCACAAACAGATGTAGAAATTATTTCTTGGAAAGGAATTTGTATAGTTCATGATCAATTTAATGAAAATGAAATAAATGACATAAGAAAAAATAATCCAGGAATAAAAATAATAGCTCACCCTGAGTGTCCACCTGAAGTAATTAAAGCTAGTGACTTTGCTGGATCAACTTCAGGTATGATTAAATATGTTAAAGATAATCAACCTAAAAAAGTTATGATGGTAACAGAATGTTCTATGAGTGATAATATTCAAATTGAAAATCCTAATGTTCAATTTATCAAACCATGTAATATGTGTCCTCATATGAAAAAAATTACTTTACCTAAAATTCTAGATTGTCTAGAAAATGAAACGGGCGAAATCATTATGGCCCAAGAGACTATTGATAAGGCCAGATTATCAGTAGAAAAAATGGTTGCTATTGGTAGATAACACTTCGTGTCAAAAATAAAATTAAGTGAAACTTTTATCAAAGATAGAGTAAAACTCGCTCTGGCAGAAGACTTATATCCTTATGGGGACATTACATCTAACTTATTAAAAAAGAGTGAGATTATTGAAGCAAAATTAGTTTCAAATCAAAAAGCGATTGTGGCAGGTTTATTGTTTGCAAAACACTCTTTTAATCAAGTAGATAAAAAGATTAAATTTATATTAAAAAAAAGAGATGGATCTTCAATCAAAAAAAATTCTGTGATAGCAATCATAAAGGGTAAGGCAAGTTCGATATTAATTGCTGAGAGAGTTGCTTTAAATTTTTTATCTCATATTTCTGGTATAGCTACAAAAACAAATCAATTTGTGAAGCTAGTTGGGAAAAAATGTAAAATTTGTTGCACTAGAAAAACTATTCCTAATTATAGAGTTATTCAAAAATATGCAGTCAAATTGGGAGGTGGTACTAATCACAGATTTAATTTAAGTGATGAATTTTTGATTAAAGATAATCATATTGCGAGTTCGAATTTAAAAGAATTAGTTTCACTAGCTATTAAAAATAAGAGAGGAAAAAAAATTACAGTCGAAGTAGATAATTTAAAACAACTCAAAGAAATAATTGGTCTAAAATTTGATACTGTTTTATTTGACAACATGAATATAAAAAACTTAAAAGCAGGTATTAAGCTATCAAAAAAATATTATGAAACAGAAGCTTCTGGAAATATTAGTTTTAAAACGATCAAATCAATTGCTGCAACTGGTGTAGATAGAATCTCTATTGGAAGTATCACTCATAGCGCACCAGCTGTAGATTTCAAATTAGAAATTTAAGATATTAAGTTTTATAAATTAATTAATTTTTTTTAAGTTCTGCTTGAGCAGCTGCTAATCTTGCAATTGGAACTCTATATGGAGAACAAGATACATAGTTTAATCCTACTTTTGAGCAGAAATGAATACTTTTTGGATCACCTCCATGCTCACCACAAATCCCTAATTTAAGTTTTTTATTTTGTTTTTTTCCCCTTTCCACAGCTATTTCCACTAAATCTTTTACTCCATCATCAATTGATACAAAAGGATCCACTGTAAAAATTTTATTATCGATATAATCATTTAAAAATTTACCACTATCATCCCTACTGATTCCAAAAGTAGTTTGCGTCAAATCGTTAGTGCCAAAACTAAAAAATTCAGCATGTTTAGCAATATCTTTTGCTTTTATTGCTGCTCTAGGTAATTCTATCATTGTACCGACTAAGAATTCTATTTTTACTTTATTTTCATTTTGAACTTTTCTGGCAGTATTTATAACTAGATCTTTCATAATCTTAATCTCTGTCTCTGTTGATACAAGTGGTATCATTATTTCTGGAAAAGCTGATTTTTGTTTATTTTTTTTAAGATCAGATAAAGCTTCAAAAATTGCTCTACACTGCATCTCATAAATTTCTGGAAAAGAAATACCTAATCTACAACCTCTATGACCCAACATGGGATTTTGTTCATGTAATTCCTCTATTCTTGACTCAATATCTTTTTTATCTGCACCAATCGCAACTGCGACTTCATTGATCTCTTTATTTGATCTAGGTAAAAATTCATGTAACGGTGGATCTAATAATCTCACTGTGACAGGAAGACCATACATAATCTTAAATATTTCCATGAAATCTTTTTTCTGATGGGGTAAAAGTTTTTCTAAAGCTCTGGCTCTATCTTCTTGAGTTTTTGATAAAATCATTTCTCTAACTGATAAAATCCTTTCCTCATCAAAAAACATATGTTCTGTTCTACATAGACCTATTCCTTCAGCTCCGAAATCTCTTGCTGTCTTAGTGTCAAGTGGTGTTTCAGAATTAGTTCTAATTTTTAATTTTCTTATCTTGTCAGCCCAATTCATTAATTTTGAAAAATCTCCTGAAATTTCTGGTTTTACTGTAGGGACTGTACCTAAAATTACTCTTCCAGTTGAGCCATCTATAGTAATTGTATCACCTTCTTTAACTTCGATTGATGATGTTTTAAATATTTTTTGATCATAATTAATATCAATTTCACTTGAACCAGAAACACAAGGTCTACCCATACCCCTTGCAACAACTGCCGCATGACTAGTCATGCCACCTCTAGCTGTTAAAATTCCTTTTGCTGCATGCATTCCTTGAATATCTTCTGGAGATGTTTCAATTCTAACTAAAATTGTATCTTGCATCATATCATTTAATCTCTCTGCCTCTTCAGATGTAAAAACTACTTTACCACTTGCTGCACCTGGAGATGCTGGAAGACCACTAGCAATCACTTCAATTGAGCTTTTCTCATCTAAAGTAGGATGCAATAAAGTATCTAAAGAATTTGGATCAATTCTCATAACCGCTTCATTTTTGGAAATTAATTTTTCTTTAACCATATCAACAGCAATTTTTACTGCTGATTTGGAAGTTCTTTTTCCTGAACGAGTTTGTAATATCCAAAGCTTATTATTTTCAACTGTAAATTCTACATCCTGCATATCCTTATAATGTCTCTCTAGTTTCTTTAAAATTTTATGCAATTCAGAATAAACTTTTGGCATCGATTCTTCCATTGATGGCTCTTTTACTTTTGCCTCTTTTTTTGCTTTTTTAGTTATGTACTGTGGTGTTCTTGTTCCAGCAACAACATCTTCTCCTTGAGCATTAATAAGATACTCTCCATAGATATCGTTTGATCCATCTGAAGGGTTTCTTGTAAATACAACACCTGTTGCACAATCATTTCCCATGTTCCCAAAAACCATAGATTGCACATTTACGGCTGTTCCCCATTCAGAAGGAATCTGATTCAATTTTCTGTAAATTTTTGCACGATTGCTTTCCCAAGATAAAAATACAGCACTAATAGCACCAAATAATTGCTGATAAACATCTTGAGGAAATTCTTTTTTAGATTTTTCTTTAACAGTATTTTTAAAATCTTTAATTAATCCGTCCCAATCTTGCTCATCTAGATCAGTATCTAAAAGAACACCTTTTGTTAATTTATAATTTTCAATCAATTCCTCAAAATGGTAGCTCTCTACACCCATAACTACATTTCCATACATTTGAATAAATCTTCTATAGCTATCTTTAGCGAATCTTCCATTAGAAGTTTTTTTAGCAAGAGCAACTACTGTTTTATCATTAAGACCAAGATTCAAAATTGTATCCATCATTCCCGGCATTGATACTCTTGCACCAGATCTTACAGATAATAGAAGTGGATTCTTTAAATCCCCAAATTTTTTAGATACATCTTCTTCTATAACTTTTAATTCTTTTTTTATTTGATTGACTAATTTTAAATTTAACTTTTTTTTATCTTTATAAAATATCTCACAAACTTTCGTAGATATAGTAAATCCAGGGGGTACAGGTAAACCTAATCTGCCCATTTCAGATAAATTTGCACCTTTGCCACCTAAAAAATTTTTTGGATTCTTAATCTTTTTTGTATCTTTTGACTGAAAATTTAAAATTAACTTATTCATTACTAGTTTTTAACATTTGAAAATTTGTAAAATTTTGAAACGTTTTACATAACATATTTATAAGTTCCAATCGATTTTTTCTTAAAGTTTCGTTTTCTTCATTTACTTTGACATTATCAAAAAATTCAAAAACTTCTTTTTTAGCATCGGCTAAAATTGACAATGATTTTTCGTAATTTTCATCATTATTGATTGTAGAATAGTACTTTTGAATTTCATTTACTTTTTTATATAAATTTTTTTCAAAATCACTTTTAAAAATTCCAGGATCAGTTGTATTATCTATTTCAATTTTATTATTCTTCATTTCATTTTCTAAAATATTTGAGGCTCTTTTAAAGCTTGAAATAATATCTAGACCAATTTGGTTGTTTATAATTTTATTAAGACATCGTGCTTTTTCATAAGAAGAAAATATTTTATTTAGAGAAAATGATGAAATTATGGCTTCAGTTATGTCATGCCTTATTTCTTTTTCTTTTAAGTAATATTTAAATCTATCTTTTAAAAATTCATTTAATTCTTTTTGCAAATTTATATTTTCAAGTCTGTAACCTTGATCTTGAAATAGGCTTGAAGAATAAATCAAAAAATCATTTATCTTTAAATTTTTTTTATTCTCTATTAAAATTCTTATTATACCAAGCGCTATCCTTCTAAGTGCTAAAGGATCTTTAGAGCTCGTTGGTTTTTCATTAATACCAAAAAAACCAACTATAGTATCTATTTTATCAGTAATCGATAATGCTACACTAAATGGTTTTTTAGGAACTCTAGAATTTAATCCAATCGGCAAATATTGCTCAGTCAAAGCTAATGAAATATCTTTATCAAATCCTTGATAAGTTGAAAAATATCCTCCCATCAGACCTTGAAGTTCAGGGAATTCACCAACCAATTCAGATGTTAAATCGGTTTTACAAATTGAAGCTGATAGTTCAACTTTTTCTTTGCTAATTAATAATTCATCCGAAATCATACCACCAAGTTTTCTCATTCTTTGCACTTTGTCAAAATAATTTCCAAGACCCTTGAAAAAATTCATAGATTTTAAATTTGATACTTTCTTAACCAAATTTTGAGCTTTGTCTTTATTCCAAAAAAATTCTGCATCACTTAATCTTGCCTCTACCACTCTTTCATTTCCTATTTTAATGAGGCCTTTATGATCTTTTCGATTAGCAACAATCAAAAATTGATTGGTAATCTCATTTTTATCATTAAAAGTAGGAAAATATTTCTGATGTGTTTCCATTGTTAAAGTTAAAATTTCTTTAGGAACTGATAAAAACTTTTTATCAAAATTACATAATAAGACATTTGGGCTATCTACTAAATTTACAACTTCATCAATTAATTTTGGATTATCATTAATTTTTAATCCTTTTTTGTTTAAAATTTTTGAAAAATTGCTGTTTATTATCTTTAATCTCTTATTTTGATCGATAAATATTCCCTGTTTTTCAAAAAACTTCTCATAATCTTTAAAATTATCAAAATTTTTTTTCTTATCTTCAAGGTCTTTATCTATAAATGTTGAGTTTGAAGAAACAAGATGATGAAAATTAAAACTAAGAATTTTTTTATCAAATATTGATAAAATTGATTTTAATGGTCTTCCCCAATTCAAATCATATTCACCCCATTTCATTGATTTTTTCCATTGATAGTTTGCTAAAATTTTCGGAATAAATTCAATTAAAAAATCATATGTTTTTAAAGACTTTGCTTCTGTTTGATAAAAATAAAACTCTCCTTTCTCTGTTTTTTTTTTATATAAATTCTTTCTTTCTATTTTATTAGATCTAACAAAACCTTCAATTGCTTGCTCAGGAGCTTCAGTTTTAGGTCCTCTAATCTCTTCTGATTTGGTGCTAATCAAATTATCCAAATCTTCAAAAACTATAACAACTCTATTAGGTGACGATAAAGAAAAACTTTTTTTTGATTTAATTAAATTTTTGTCAAACAAATTTTTGAAATCATCTAGAATTTTTTCTCTTAAACTTTTTTGAAGACCAGAGGGAATTTCCTCACTAAAAAGCTCTAAAAAAAATTCTGACATCTTATATTTGAGTATCAATCCAAATCTTTGCTGCAGATTTTGTTATTTCTCTTATTCTGCTAATATATTCAGCTCTTTGTGCTACACTAATTGCTCCTCGTGCATCTAACACATTAAAAATATGACTTGCTTTTAAACATTGGTCATATGCTGGTAAAGATACCTTTTTTTCAACTAATGATTTTGCTTCATTTTCGAACATATCAAAAATCTTAAAAAGATTTTCTGTATTTGCATGTTCAAAATTGTATGCTGAAAACTCTTTTTCAGCTTGATGAAAAACTTCTCCGTATTTCACGTCTTCACTATTCCAAATCAAGTCATAAACATTTTTTTTTTGTTGAGTAAACATACAAATTCTCTCTAAACCATAAGTTATTTCAACAGAAACAGGTTTACATTCAAAACCTGCCATTTGCTGAAAATAGGTAAACTGGGTAATTTCCATTCCATCGCACCATACTTCCCATCCAAGTCCTGCAGCTCCAAGAGTTGGGCTTTCCCAATCATCTTCTACAAACCTAATATCATGATCTTTGTGATTAATACCTATAACTGACAAACTATTTAAATAAAGTTTTTTAATGTTTGATGGAGATGGTTTTATTATAACTTGAAACTGATAATAATGTTGAAGTCTATTTGGATTATCTCCATACCTGCCATCCGTTGGTCTTCTTGAAGGTTGAACATAAGCAGCTTTCCATGGTTTAGGTCCAAGAGATCTCAATGTAGTAGCTGGGTGAAATGTTCCAGCGCCAACTTCCATGTCATAAGGTTGTAAAATTACACAACCATGTTTACTCCAAAATTTTTGTAAATTAAAAATTGTATCTTGGAAAGTTTGAAACTTTGGAGTTTTTTTATTCTTTTTAGAGGCCATATCTTTGCCAGACAGATTTTTCATCCAATATATTTGCAAGCTGATCAACACGATCATTTGATGATGATAATTTTTTACTTAACCAGCTTTTTGATTTTTCAAATTTTTTGATTACTACATCTTCTCCATATTTTTTTCTTAATATTTGATTGGCATCTCCAACTTCATCAATTAAACCTAGATCTTTTGCTTTTCTACCTGACCAAAACTCTCCTGAAAATAACTCTACTTCAGTTTTTTTTAATTTAGAACCTCTGCTTTTTTCAACAACTTCAATAAAATCTTTATGCAAGTCTAACTGAATATTTTTAAGTCTTTCTATATCTTCCTTTTTTTCTTCTTGAAAGGGATCTAATGTACTTTTGTTTTTACCAGCAGTATGAACTCTTCTTTCAACACCAATTTTCTTTATTAGTTCAGTAAAACCAAATGAAGAATAGATAACTCCAATAGAACCAATAATAGAACTTGAGTTTGCATATATTTCATCTCCAGCACACGCAATTAAGTAACCGCCTGAAGCCGCTACATCTTCGGCAAAAACTATCACTTTTTTCTTATTTTCTTTAGCTTGTTGTCGTATAAAATTATAAATTAAATGAGATTGAACTGGAGATCCTCCAGGAGAATTAATTGTAATTGCAACACATGGTGCTTTTTTTAAAGCAAAAGCTTTGGAGATAATCTCCTCTTGACCTGAAAAATCTATTCCCTGCTTAAACTTTCCTACATTTCCAATAATTCCAATTAATTTTATATGTGGAATAATTTTTTTCTTTCTAAAAAAAGAGAACATTTTTAATCTTTATAGAATTTTTAATTGAATATAAAGACACCTTATAATTGAAGATTTAGGTGCGTCAATTGATAAGTAATAAATATAAACTTATTATATTAGTTTGTTCACATATATGGGAACTGTAATACAGCTCAAAAATCAAATTAATAATTCTTATTTTCAGCTAAAAGATTCAGTTGAGAACAGATTATTGTTAGTTGAGGAAAAAATTAAACAAAAATTAACAAGTGAAGTTGAATTAGTTCAAAAAATGACTGACTACCATCTTGATTCTGGTGGAAAAAGATTGAGAGCGTTACTCACTTTAGGTTCTGCAAAGTTATGCAATTACTCAAAAGGTACTAGAGATATAAATTTAGCAGCTTGCGTTGAATTAATTCACTCTGCAACTTTAATGCATGACGATGTTATAGATAATGGCGCTATAAGGAGAGGAAAAAAAACTTTAAATAAAATTTGGAATAATCATTCATCAGTATTAGTCGGAGATTATTTACTAAGTAGATGTTTTGAAATGATGGTGGCCGACGGAAATTTAGAAGTTTTAAAATTATTGTCCTCGACATCTTCAAAGATTGCTCAAGGGGAAGTATTACAACTTCAACACCAGGGTGAGGTTGATATGTTAGAAGAAACATACCTTAAAATTATATCTGCTAAGACTGCAGAATTATTTGCGGCATCAACAAAAGTTGGAGCAATCTTATCTGACAGAAATAATAAAGAAAAAGAAGCATTAGAATTTTATGGAAGAAACCTTGGCTTAACTTTTCAAATTGCCGATGATACTTTAGATTATAATTCAGAATTAAAGTTATTTGGAAAAAAAATTGGTAAAGATTTCTATGAAGGTAAAGTTACTCTACCCATAATCTTATTATTTCAAAAAGCTAATTATGAAGAAAAGCAAAAATTAAAAGATATTTTTTCAAAAAATACTAGAGATGAAAGAGATTTAAATTATTCGTTATCATTAATTAAAAGATATAATATCATCAATGCATGCTATCAAAAAGCTCAACACTATATTAATCTAGCCTCTAACTCACTTTCAGTTTTTAATGATTGTGAGGAAAAAAATATTCTTGAAAGTTTAACTTCTTTCAGTTTATCAAGAAATTTTTAAGGACTTAAAAGTTTTTTAACCCAATTGTTATTTTCATCTAAAGAATATTTTAATCTTTCATGTATTCTATTATCTCCATCTAACCAAAATTCAATGCTTGATGGTTTTAAATTCCAGCCAGACCAGTGATCAGGTCTTGGTACATTATCTTTATCTTTATATTTTTTTTTATAAATTTCTAAAGAGTTTAAAAGCTCTTCTCTATTTTTTAGAATACTGCTTTGTTTAGATGCCCATGCACCTATTCTACTTTCATAAGCTCTTGAATTATAATAATCATCAGCTGTTTTATCATCTACTAACTTTAAAGTGCCAACAATTCTGATTTGTCTTAATAAACTTTTCCAATGAAAACACATTGTTGCATTTGGATTATCTCTTAATTCATTTCCTTTTTGGCTATTTAAATTAGTATAAAAAATAAATCCATTGCTATCAAAACCTTTTAGAAGAACCATTCGTACAGATGGGATGCCGGTCTTACTAGCTGTTCCTAAAGCTAAAGCGTTGGGATCATTAATCTCTTTTTTTTTAGCCTCATCGAACCATTTTTCAAATAATTTAAATGGATCATCTAGATCTAAAAAGCATTTATTAAGCCCTAATGAGTTTTTTTGATTCATAATTTAAACAAAATAATCTATACAATATAAATAATGTCATTTAATACTTTTGGAAAGTTTTTTCGTTTCACTACTTGGGGAGAGTCTCATGGGCCAGCTATTGGCTGTATAATTGATGGTTGCCCCCCACTAATTCAGCTAAAAGAGCAAGATATTCAAAAAGAATTAGACAAAAGAAAACCAGGGCAATCAAAATTTACAACTCAAAGAAAAGAGAGTGATAGGGTTCAAATTTTGTCTGGGATCTTTGAAGGTAAAACAACTGGTACACCAATATCCCTAATAATTTATAACGAAGATATGAGATCAAAAGATTATAAAAATATTAAAGATAAATTTAGACCCGGGCATGCTGATTTTACTTATTTCAAAAAATATGGAATTAGAGATCATAGAGGTGGTGGACGATCTTCTGCAAGAGAAACAGCTGCAAGAGTTGCTGCAGGTGCTATCGCAAAAAAAGTTTTAGAAAAAAAGTTGGGTAAAAAATTTAAGATTACTGCTGCAGTTACTCAGCTTGGTATTCTTGGATGTGATACTTCAAAATGGAATGATAAAATAATTTACAAAAATCCATTTTTTTGCCCAGACAAATCAATGTTAAGAATTTGGGAAAAATATTTATTAAGTGTTCGAAAAGCAGGATCTTCCTGTGGAGCGGTAATTGAAGTAAGAGCTAATGGAGTTCCCGCAGGTTTAGGTGCGCCTATTTATTCAAAACTAGACTCTGATATTGCTTCTGCAATGATGAGTATTAATGCTGTTAAAGGAGTCAATATTGGATCCGGTATGAATTCTGCTCAGTTATCTGGTGAAGAAAATTCCGACGAAATTTCACAAAATAATAGAAAGATGAAATTTAGTTCAAATAATGCAGGTGGAATACTTGGTGGCATCTCTTCTGGGCAAGAGATAGTGGTTTCTTTTGCCGTTAAACCTACATCTTCAATTTTAAAAACTAGAAAAACAGTAAATAAATTTGGAAAAAACACTACAATATCTGTAACTGGTAGACATGATCCATGTGTTGGTATTAGAGCAGTTCCAGTTGGTGAAGCTATGTTGTCATGTGTTCTATTAGATCATTATTTAATGAATAAAGCCCAGTGTGGTTAAGTAAATTTATTTTTGTTTTTGCAAAACAATATTTGAATTCAAAACATCCAAGATTTTTTCCTCAATTGAGCTAGAGTCTAGATTTGCAATTTTATACATATTTTCTGGTGTATCCTGATCTATAAAAATATCAGGAAGTGTCATTGATCTAAATTTCAAGTTTGAGTCTATTAAACCTTTTTTAGATAAAAAATCAACAACATGAGAACCAAAACCTCCTATAGAACCTTCCTCAATAGTCACAATTGCTTCATGAGTAGTGGCTAGTTGCCAAATAAGATTTTCATCTAAGGGTTTCGCAAATCTTGCGTCTACAATTGTTATATTAATTCCCTTTTTTTTTAAGTTTTCAGCTGCTTTAAATGTTTCATTAAGCCTTGCACCAAAATTTAAAATAGCTACTTTATTACCCTCTTTAATAATTTTAGATTTACCTATTTCAATTTTTTCATTTATGTTTGGTAGAGCTGCTCCTATTCCTGAGCCTCTTGGATATCTAAATGCACTAGGTCGGTCATTTATTTCAGTTGAAGTATTAATCATTCTTACTAGTTCAGCTTCATCACTAGCAGCCATAACTACAAAATTTGGCAATGTTGATAAATATGTCGTGTCAAAACTTCCGGCATGTGTTGGTCCGTCAGCACCAACTAATCCTGCTCTATCTATTGCAAATCTTACTGGTAAGCTTTGTATTGCTACATCATGCACCACTTGATCATAAGCTCTTTGAAGAAATGTAGAATAAATAGCAGCATATGGTTTGAAGTTTTCAGTGGCCAAACCAGCTGCAAAAGTAACAGCATGTTGTTCAGCGATACCAACATCAAAAGTTCTATCTGGAAATTCTTTACGAAAAGTATCAAGGCCAGTTCCATCAGGCATAGCTGCGGTAATAGCCACAATTTTACTGTCTTTTTTAGCATGCTGAATTAAAGTGCTTGCAAAAACTTTGGTATACGATGGTGTTTTACTTGAGCCTTTAAATTGTTCACCAGTCTTTATATTGAATTTAGATACTCCGTGATAATTATCCTTTGCCTCTTCTGCAAAAGTATAACCCTTTCCCTTTTTTGTTTTTATATGAATTAAAATTGGCCCATCGTGTTTTGAATCCCTTGCATTTTTTAGTATTGGTATTAGAGAATTTAAATCATGACCATCTATAGGACCTATATAATAAAAACCTAGTGAACTAAATAAAGTTCCTCCAGTTACGGCTGATCTAAGTAAATCTTCTGCTTTACCAGCTCTCGCACTAAATCTTTTTGAAAATGCTGAGGTAATTAATTTTATTGTTTCCCTTAAACTGAAGTAAACTTTACCAGAAAAAATTTTTGCTAAGTAAGTACTCATAGCTCCTACTGGTCGTGCTATTGACATGTCGTTATCATTTAAAATAACAATCATTTTTGTTTTTGAAGCACCAGCATTATTCATGGCCTCATAAGCCATACCTGCGCTTATAGCTCCATCGCCGATAACTGCTACAACATTATCAGATTTATTAGCCAGTTTGTTTGCTACTGCAATGCCTAAAGCTGACGAAATTGAAGTAGAGCTATGTGCGGCACCAAAAGGATCATATTCACTCTCTGATCTTTTTGTGAAGCCAGAAAGACCATTTCCTTGTCTTAATGTTCTAATTTTATCCTTTCTACCAGTTAAGATTTTATGAGGATAACATTGATGACCAACATCCCAAATTAATTTATCATTAGGTGTATTAAAAATATAATGAAGAGCTACGCTTAACTCAACAACTCCTAAACTTGCCCCTAAATGTCCACCAGTAACTGAAACTGCGTCGATTAATTCTTCTCTTAATTCATCTGCTACTTTTTGTAATTTTATTTCAGGTATCTTTTTTAAGTCTGATGGAAAGTTTATCTGATTTAAAAATTCGTAATCTTTTTTCATTTATTTCTATTTAAAATATAATTTAGTGTTTTAGATAAATTATGAGATCTTGAACCATATTTTTTTACATTATTATTTATTTTTAAAATCAAATTATTAGCATAATTAATTGTATTTTTATATCCTAATAAACTAATTAAAGTTGCTTTACCTTTTATTTTATCTTTTCCAGTTTTTTTTCCTGCAATTTTTGAATTTCCTTTATAATCAATTAAATCATCAGCAACTTGAAACAATAAACCAATGTCAGCTCCAATATCCTCAAATCTTTTGATTTCATTTTTACTTTTATTTTTTAATATTAATGGAGCTGCACAGCAAAAACTAAATAGTTTTCCAGTTTTTTTTATTTCCATTTGAGCGATTTTTATTTGCGATACTTTTTTGTGCTCATAAGTTAGATCTAAATATTGACCTCCAGCTATACCAAGATGTCCCGAACATTCAGAAATTTTATTAATCAAATTATTTTTATTTTTTTCTGAAATTTTTAAATTTTTATGACTTAAAATTTCGAAAGCCATAGTTAAAAGTGAATTACCAGCTAGGACAGCAGTTGACTCACCAAATTTAATATGTGTTGATGGCTTACCTCTTCTAATAGAGTCATTATCCATACACGGCAAATCATCATGTATTAATGAATAAGCGTGTATACATTCCACAGCAGAACCAATCATTATCAATGATTTATAATTTATTTTGAATAATGACCCAACATCAATTAAGATTTTGGATCTAATCTTTTTGCCTCCAGAAAATAAACCATACTGCATGGGAATTATTAATTCGGACTTTTTTTGTTTATTTATAAATTTTTTTAAAAAGAGATTTGTATCTTTGGCTATTTTATTTAATTCTTTTTGCATTCTTTTTTGAGTTAATCTTTAATATATTTTCTTTTGTTTTTTCACTAATATTTCTTACATCTTTTTGAAACTTTTTTTCAATGATATTATTTAACTTTAATAAATCTTGATATTTCTCAATAGAATTTTCTAAATCTTTTTGATTTTCTAAATCCTCAATCATTTTATTCGCTTCATCAGTTAATTCCTCAAGAGATAAGGAATTATAATTATTTGGTATATTTTTATCTTTCATATAATACTCTCAAATAATACATGAAAATTAATCTTGCAAATATTAAAATAGCAAAAAATCTCTTAAATAAAAGTGAGTGTGTAGCTATACCTACTGAAACTGTTTATGGATTGGCCGGAAATGCTTATTCTGATCATGCATGTAGAAAAATATTTAGATTAAAAAAAAGACCAAATAATAATCCTCTTATAGTTCACTACTATGATCTAAAAAAAGTAAAAGAAGATTGTATTTTAAATGATAATTTTCTAAAACTATTCAAAAAATTATCTCCTGGACCTATAACTTTTATTCTAAATTTAAAAAAAAATTCAAAGATTTCAAAAATTGCGACAAACAAAAAAAATACTCTTGCAGTTAGATTTCCAAAACACCCTATAGCAAGAATTTTATTGAAAAAACTCAAATTTCCTCTTGCAGCACCTAGTGCAAATATTTCATCAAGATTAAGTCCTGTGAGTTCTAGTGATGTGAAAGATGATTTTGGAAAGAAAATTAAATATATACTTGAAGGTGGAAGATCTAATATTGGTGTTGAATCCACTATAATTGATCTAAGAAAAAAACCAAAAATTTTACGATTAGGTGGTTTAGACATAACAACTATTCAAAAAATTTTAAGAAAAAAAATATTACTTAATATCAACCCATCTAAAATTTCTGTACCTGGTCAATTGAAAATCCATTATTCACCAGGCATACCAATAAGATTAAATGTAAAAAAAATTAAAAAAGATGAAGCTTATTTAATGATTAAAAAGAAAAAATTAAACAGACCAAATTATTATTTCTTATCAAAAAAAGGTAGTTTAAGAGAGGCTGCTAAAAACTTATACAGTACATTGAGAAAGATCAAAAAAAATAAATATAAATCTATAGCAGTAAGTAAAATTCCTAATAGAGGATTGGGGAAAACTATAAATGATAGATTATTAAGGGCATCAAAATTTTAATGGTCAATTCTCTTCAAATAATAAATTTATCAAAAGCTTATGATGCAAAAGAAGCTGTAAAAAATATTTCATTTAAATTGAGTCAAAATGAAATAGTTGGAATTCTTGGTCCTAATGGATGTGGTAAAACTACAACTATAGGAATGATTTTAGGTTTACTTAAACCTACATCAGGCAAAATACTTATCAACGGTATAGAAATCGAAAGTCAAAGAGTCAAACTATTAAATAAATTAAATTTTATCTCTCCCTATATAGAGTTACCAAAAAAATTAACCGTAAAACAAAATCTTGAAGTTTACGGTAGACTTTATGATGTAAATAAGCTCAAAATAAAAATTGATTATCTGTGCGAAAAATTAAGGCTTTATGAGTTTATAAATAAAATTACTGGAGAACTTTCTTCGGGGCAAAAAAATAGAGTTAGTTTAGCAAAATCAATTATTAATGATCCTGAGGTTTTACTTTTGGATGAGCCAACAGCCTCTCTTGATCCTGAGACAGGAGATTTTGTAAGAAGTTTTTTAGAGGAATATCAAAGAGAAAAAAAAACATCTATTCTTCTTGCCTCACATAATATGTCAGAAGTTGAGAGATTATGTTCATCTGTGCTTATGATGAATAAAGGAGCTATTATTGATCAGGGAACCCCAGGTGAATTAATTAATAAACATGGAAGAAAAAATATGGAGGAAGTTTTTTTAAAACTTACAAGAGAAACAATATGAACTTAAATAAAATGTATGGTCTATTTCTTAGACATTTTTATCTAATCAAAAGTTCATTTCCTAGAATTTTAGATTTAATTTATTGGCCAACAATACAAATAATTCTTTGGGGATTTATTTCTAAGTTTTTTTCAATTTATAGTAACTACTATAGCAATACTTTAGGTGTGATTCTTACATGCGCAATTCTTTATGATATTCTTTTTAGATCCAGCATTAGTTTTAATATGCTTTTTTTAGAGGAAATTTGGAGTAGAAATTTTACAAATTTATTCATAGCTCCTTTGAATTTGAAAGAAATTATTACATCACTAATTTTTACTGCTTTAGTAAGAACTTTGATTGGATTGGTGCCTGCAATTATTCTTACTTCTCCATTATTTGGTGTTTCAATTTTAAAATTAGGTTTTCCCCTTCTTATATTGTTCTTAAGCTTATATATATTTGGAATAACGTTAGGATTATTTGTCAGTTCTGGACTTATAAGATTTGGACCCTCATTTGAAAATATAGCTTGGTCATCTTTATTTTTACTTGCTCCATTAGGATGTATATATTATCCAATAGAAATTCTTCCAAATTTTTTTCAGATTATTGCAAAGGGTTTGCCATTAGTTTACATTTTTGATGAGACTAGAAATATTCTTTTGAATGGTTCTGTAAATTATGAAAATATTAAACAAGCTTATTTATTAAATCTAATTTATCTTTTTGGTGGGATAGGATTATTTTATTTATCTTTTTTAAGAGCTAGAGTTAAAGGAACATTAATAAATATGGGTGAATAATGGTGCGCCTGCTAGGAGTCGAACCCAGAACCTCCTGATCCGAAGTCAGGCGCTCTATCCAGTTGAGCTACAAGCGCATATAATATTAATATATCATTTTATGGAAAAAAAAATAAATTTGATTGCTAAAGAAAGTGTTAAAAATGTTCGTGTTGACATTTTTATTAGTAATAATGAAAATGACATTAGTAGAAGTAGGATTAAAAATTTAATTTTAGACAAAAAACTTAAGATTAATAATAAAACTATCACTGATCCAGCTAAAAAAATTTCAGATGGTGATCACATAGTTTTAAAAATACCTGAACCGAAAAAAGCTTCTTTAAAACCCTACAATTTCAAATTAGATATTGTTTTTGAAGATGATGATTTAATTATTTTAAATAAACCTGCCGGTATTGTTATGCATCCTGGAGCAGGAAATTTTGATAATACAATTGTAAATGCATTAATGAATTATGATAAAAACTCTTTATCAAATATTGGGGATGAATTGAGACCAGGAATAGTTCATAGAATTGATAAAAACACATCAGGCTTAATTGTAATTGCAAAAAACAACCAGTCACACGAACATCTATCAAATCAATTTAACAAACATACAATAACGAGAATTTATCAATTATTAATATGGGGAAAAATAAGACCCTCTAAAGGAAGAATAGAAACTTTAATTTCTCGAAGCTCAAAAAATAGACAGATGATGGAAGTAAGTAGAACCAAAGGAAAAAAAGCTATTACTAATTATAAAACATTAGAAATTTTCGATAATATTAAAACTCCAACCCTAAGTTTATTAGAATGTAAGTTGGAGACTGGACGAACACATCAAATAAGAGTCCACATGAACTATTTAGGTAATAGTATAGTTGGTGATGACAAATATAAAAAAAAATTTAAAAGAATTAAAAATATTGATCCTTTGTTAGAAAAAAATCTAACCAATTTAAATAGGCAATTTCTACATGCAAAAACTATTGGATTTATTCATCCCAAAAATAATAAAGAAATGATTTTTAACTCAATTCTGCCACAAGAACTTGAAAAAATTTTAAAAATGCTAAGAAACACTAGTAAATAAATTATTGAAAAAAAAAAATTATTAATTAGATAAACTGATTATGAATGCAACTATAAATAATAAACTCCCAATCTTAAGTGGTGAAGGTGGTCTTTCTGCTTATTTAGAGCAAATTAAAAAATTTCCAATGCTAGATGCAGAGGAAGAATATATGCTTGCAAAAAATTGGAAAACTACAGGAAATATCAAAGCTGCAGAAAAATTAGTTACCAGTCATTTAAGATTAGTTGCAAAAATTGCAATGGGATACAAAGGTTACGGATTGCCAGTTAATGAGATGATTTCAGAAGGAAATATAGGTTTAATGCAAGCAGTAAAAAAATTTGAACCTGAAAAAGGTTTTCGATTAGCAACATATGCAATGTGGTGGATTAAAGCATCAATTCAGGAATATATTTTAAGATCTTGGAGTTTAGTAAAAATTGGTACTACTACTGCCCAAAAAAAATTATTTTTCAATCTTAAAAAATTAAAAAATCAAATTGCACCACAAACTGAAGGTGATTTAAGAAATGAACATGTTAATGCAATTGCAAATAAACTTGATGTTAGTAAAGAAGAAGTTGTTTCAATGAATCGAAGATTGTCAGGAAAGGAATTTTCACTGAATGCACAAGTTGGTGAAGATGGAGATGAATGGCAAGATTGGTTGGTAGATAAAGAATTAGACCATGACTTAAAATTTGCTCATCAAGAAGAGATGGAACAAAGAAAAGATTTGCTCAAAAACTCAATTAAAGTTTTAAATGAAAGAGAAAGAGAAATATTATATTCAAGAAGGTTAAATGATAATCCGACCACTCTTGAAGATTTGAGTAAAAAATACAAAATAAGTAGAGAAAGAGTTAGGCAAATTGAAAACAAAGCATTTGAAAAATTACAAAAACATATGCTGCTTCTTGCAAAGTCAAAAAATCTTCTACCTGTAAATTAAATTTCGAAAGGATTTTCAATTAATATTGTATCATCCCGTTCTGGACTTGTGGATATACTTGATATTTTTGTCCCAATAAAATCCTCAACTGCATAGATATAATTTTTTGCATTTTCAGGAAGTTCATCAATATTTTTTATTCCATTTGTGGATTCTTTCCAACCTGGGAAAGTTTTGTAAATTGGTTTTATCTTTAATTGGTCCTCTACAGCTGCAGGTAAATAATCAATCTTTTTTCCATCTAAATCGTAATGTACACACATTTTAATTTCATCTAATTCATCAAGTACATCTAATTTTGTAAGAGCTATCCCGTCAATACCTGAAATCTTAATTGTTTGCCTAACTAAAACTCCATCAAACCAACCACATCTTCTTTTTCGACTAGTAACAGTTCCAAATTCTTTTCCTCTTGTTCCTAATAGCTCGCCAATATTATCCTTTAATTCTGTGGGAAATGGTCCTTCACCAACCCTTGTGGTGTATGCTTTGGTTATCCCTAAAACATAATTTATAGAATTAGGTCCACAGCCTGAACCTGTTGCTGCACTTGAGGCTACAGTATTTGATGACGTTACAAAAGGATAAGTTCCGTGATCAACATCAAGTAAAATTCCCTGTGCCCCCTCAAATAATATCTTTTTTTTTTGTCTTTTAAACTCATCAATCTTTAGCCATACTGGCTGAGAAAATTTCAAAATTTCTGGAGCAATTTTCAATAAATCTTTTTTTAATTGATCTTTTTCAAATATCTTTTTTCCCAAACCTTTTCTAATTGCATTATGATGATGTAAAACAGACTCTAATCTTTGATCTAAATTTTTTTCAGATCTTAAATCCATTACTCTTATTGATCTTCTTCCAACTTTATCTTCATATGCAGGACCAATACCTCTTCTAGTCGTCCCAATTTTTCCTTTCCCAGCAGCATCTTCTCTAATTTCATCCATTTCTCTATGGAATGGTAATATTAAATTTGCTGACTCAGAAATTATAAAGTTTTCAACATTTACCTGAACACCTTTTGATTTAATTTCTTTTATTTCATCTAATAAAGCCCAAGGATCAACAACAACTCCATTTCCAATAATAGAAATTTTATTTTTTCTTACAATTCCAGATGGCAATAATCTGAGTTTATAAGTTATACCGTCAATTACTAAGGTATGTCCTGCATTATGCCCACCCTGAAATCTAATTACAACATCAGCTTGTTCTGAAAGCCAATCTACAATTTTACCTTTTCCTTCGTCTCCCCATTGAGAACCTACAACGACTATATTTTTCATTAATTAAAATTTTTTTTTAAATTGATTGAGTTTAAGTGATTAATTGGGCCATTACCTTTTCCATATTTTGGATTTGTTAATACCGCAGAATTTACATATTTAATGCCTAGCTCACAAGCCTTCTTAAGGTTTTTTCCACAAGAAAATAAAGTTGTTATAGCACTTGATAAAGTACATCCAGTTCCATGTGTATTTTTTGTTTTATATCTTGAGCTATAAAAAACTTTGATTTCTTTTTTATTTAAAAATATATCCTCTACTTTTTTTGATTTGAGATGTCCACCTTTTATCAATACATTTTTTGCACCTAATTTTATCAATTTATTAGCAGCAAATATCATATCTTCCTTATTTTTTATTTTCATTTCAGTTAAAATTTCTGCTTCAGGGATGTTAGGTGTAATTAAAGAAACTTTTTTAATAAATTTTTTTTTTAAAACTTGTATTGCCTTATTATTAATTAATTTTGAACCATCTTTTGCAATCATAACAGGATCTAAAATAATTTTTTTAACTTTAATTTTATTCAAAGAATCAATTACTTTTTCAACAACTTTTGATGAGTGAAGCATTCCAATTTTGATAGCATCAGGCTTTATATCTCTTGAAGTATAAATTATCTGATTTTTTATCTCATCTGCGCTAATAGGAATAACTGATTTTACACCCTTGGTGTTTTGAACAGTCACGGCTGTAATTGCTGTCATTGCATATGATCCGAGACTAGTTACTGTTTTAATATCAGCCTGAATACCTGCGCCTCCAGATGAGTCGGATCCAGCGATAATTAATATTTTTGATTTAGGTTTCAATTTATTTAATAGTTTTAGAAATTATGCTAATACATTTTTTGAGTAAAACTTTGTTTTTACTTTCACCCATTATTCTTATTTTTTGTTCAGTGCCAGATTTTCTAACCAGAATTCTTCCTTGATTTTTGATTAATCTGTTGGCTATTTTAATAGATTTTTTTACTGATGATCGTCTTATTATTTCATTATCCTTAACAGTGATATTTACTAAAATTTGAGGAATTTTTTCAAATACATTAAAAAAGTTACTTGCTTTAATTTTCTTATTTAGAGCTTGAATGACCTCTAAAGCCACTAATAATCCATCACCAGTCGTTGCAAATTTTCCTAAAATTATATGACCTGATTGCTCACCGCCTAAATTAAATTTTTTCTTTTGCATAATTTCTTTCACATATCTATCTCCTACTTTAGCTCGAATAAATTTAATTTTTTTTCTATTAAAAAATTTTTCTAATCCATAATTAGACATCAAAGTTCCAACTACACCACCTTTTAAGATGCGCTTTTTTTTCCATTGAAGTGCCAAAGCAGCAATTATTTGATCACCATCAACTATCGATCCTTTTTCATCACACATTATTATTCTGTCTGCATCACCATCTAATGAAATTCCCAAGTCAGCCCTGTGTTTTTTAACAGATCTTTGAAGCTTAGTTGGAAAAGTTGATCCACAATCTTTATTAATATTGAAACCATTAGGTTTATTTCCAATAACTATCACCTTGGACCCTAAGGATTGGATCATTTTTGGAGCAGATTTATATCCAGCGCCATTGGCGCAATCTAGTACTATTTTAGTATTTTTTAATTTAAAGTTTTTAGGAATTCTTTTTTTTAAAATCTTTATGTATTCATCTGTTCCGGACTCCAATCTCTTTACTCTTCCCAACAAATTTGGTTTTGATAAGTGATTGGTTACTTTGCTGTCAATTAAAATTTCAATCTTTCTTTGTATCTTATCAGACAATTTCAATCCATCTGGGCCAAATAATTTTAAACCATTATCATTGTATAAATTATGTGACGCCGTAATCATTATACCAAGATTTGCTTTCATAGATTTAGTTAGCATCGCAAGACCATTTGTTGGCAATGGTCCTAGTGTAAACACATGCATTCCAGCTGATGCGAGTCCAGAAACTAAAGCTGGCTCAAGTGTATACCCTGAAAGTCTGGTATCTTTTGCAATTATAGCTGTTTGTTTTTTTTTCTTAAAATTAGTAAAATATTTGCCAGCTGCTAATCCAAATTTAAAAAACATATCACCATTAATATTTTTACTATTAACCTGACCTCTAATACCGTCCGTACCAAAATATTTCATAGCTATTTAATAAGTTCTTTAAAAACTTTTATACTTTGATTTATTTCATTAACATCGTGAACTCTTATCATTTGTACACCTTGCATCATTACAAAAATACTTGCACTAACTGTTCCTCCAACTCTCGACATGCTATCGTTCTCTCCTGACAGTTCTTTAATATATTTTTTTTTAGAAATCCCAAGCAATATAGGCAATCCTAAAGAATGATAAATAGATATATTTTTTATAATTGTCATATTATGTTTCAAATTTTTTCCAAACCCTATGCCGGGATCTAAAATAATATTATTATGCTTTATTCCTATTTTTCTTAAAAATTTTATTCTATCTTCAAAAAAATCATAAATATCCAATAACACGTTTTGATATTTTGGATTATTTTGCATCGTATCGGGATTTCCCAGGGAATGTTGTAATACAAATGGGACTTTATATTTTTTTAATATATTTACTGAATTATTATCATAATTTAAACCAGAAACATCATTGATTAAACTTACTCCTAATTTAATTCCCTTCTCCATAATTTCTGATTTTCTTGTATCAAGAGATATAATTTTTTTTTTATTAAGTTTTTTTAAAATATTCTTTAGTCTCTTCCATTCAACATTTGAACTTATAGGCTGTGACCCTGGTCTGGTGGACTCTCCACCTATATCAACAACATTTGCTCCACTTTTAAAAAGATAATCTAAATGTTTTTTTGCAGAACTTATTCTATTATACTTTCCACCATCAGAAAAACTGTCAGGAGTAACATTCAAAACACCCATAACTTTTGGTGTTGATCCAAAACGTAAATTTTTAGTATCTTTTTTTGAGGAAATTTTTTTTATATCTTTTTTAATTTTTTTTTTTAAACTTATTGGTAATTTATGAATTTCATTCAAATTAATAGTTTTACTTGATTTTCTTGAAATAATTTCAATTTTATCAAAAGAAATTTCGTTATTGCCATTAAGTGGCAAAGTTTTTTTTTTCTTTACTAAAGATTTTGATTTTAAGCCATAATAGAAATTACACGCTCTTGTGTAATATCTGCTCATTAATTTTTAGTGAACTATTTTTGGTTTTAAGCCCATTGCACCTAAAGCTGAACTTTCATCATTCTTATCTTCTGGCTTCTCTAAGTTTTTATCTTTTGGATATTCATTTTTGTTGATTATATTTTCAATTTCCTCTCCAGTTAAAGTTTCATAAGTCATTAAAGCTTTAGCAATCTTATGTAAATCATCTATTTTTTCAGTTAATATTTTCTTAGCTTGATTGTAACCTTCATCAACTAATTTTCTGATTTCTTTATCAATTTTTTGAGCAACTGCTTCAGAGACAGATTGAGTTTGGGTTACGGATCTGCCTAAAAATACCTCTTCTTGATTTTCTCCGTACTCCACAGGTCCCATTTCCTCACTCATTCCATATTTAGTTACCATTGCCCGAGCAAGTTGAGTTGCTTGGTTTATATCTGAACCATTTCCGCCACCTGCGCCAGTAGTAATGTCATCTTTTCCAAATATAAGTTCTTCAGCTACTCTACCACCAAAACATACTGCTAACCTAGCTTTGAGGTATTTGATTGAATAACCATGTTTGTCTCTTTCAGGTAGATTCATAACCATACCCAAAGCTCTTCCCCTTGGAATAATTGTTGCTTTATGAATTGGATCATAACTAGGCATATTAAATGAAACTAAAGCATGACCACCCTCATGATAAGCAGTTAGTTTTTTCTCATCCTCAGTCATAACCATTGATCTTCTTTCAGCACCCATCATTACTTTATCCTTAGCATCTTCAAATTCACTTAGAGTGACTATTCTTTTATTCTTTCTTGCTGCTAATAAAGCTGCCTCATTAACCAAATTAGCAAGATCTGCTCCTGAAAAACCAGGTGTCCCTCTTGCAATAGTTCTCAAATTAACGTCTGGAGCCATTTTTATTTTTTTAACATGAACTTTTAAAATTTTTTCTCTTCCGATTATATCTGGATTAGATACTACAACTTGCCTATCAAATCTTCCTGGTCTCAATAAAGCTGGGTCAAGGACATCTGGTCTGTTAGTAGCTGCAATTATTATCACTCCTTCATTAGTATCAAATCCATCCATTTCTACTAATAATTGATTTAGTGTTTGTTCTCTTTCATCATTGCCGCCACCTAAACCTGCTCCCCTACTTCTTCCAACAGCATCTATTTCATCAATAAATATAATGCATGGAGAATTTTTCTTTCCTTGTTCAAACATATCTCTAACTCTAGACGCACCAACACCAACGAACATTTCCACAAAATCTGATCCAGAAATTGTAAAGAATGGAACTCCTGCTTCACCAGCTATTGCTCTTGCTAACAAAGTTTTACCTGTGCCTGGCGGACCAACTAATAAAGCACCTCTTGGAATTTTACCTCCAAGTCTACTAAACTTTTTTGGATCTTTTAAAAACTCAACAATCTCTTCAACTTCTTCTTTAGCTTCTTCAACGCCTGCAACATCATTGAAGGTAACTTTTCCCTTTAATTCATTCATCATCTTAGCTTTGGATCTTCCAAATCCCATCGCCCCACCTTTACCACCTTGCATTTGTCTCATAAAAAATATCCATACTGCAATTAAGAGTAGCATTGGAAACCACGATAGCAGAACACCAAACAAAGATGGCATTTTCTCATCTAATGGTGCTGCTGAGATACTTACCCCTTTATCTGACAACTTTTCAATCAAATTTGGATCATTTGGAGAATAAGTTGTAAAAGTATTTCCATTTGAATAAACACCCTTGATATTGTTGCCTTGAATTTCTACTTTAAGCACTTCACCATTTTCAACAGCAGTTAAAAATTCTGAAAAAATAACTTGACTACCTCCTCTTACATTGGATTGAGGATTTTTGAACATATTGTATAGACCTATAGTCAAAAAAACTATGATAGCCCACATTGCGATATTTTTTAAATTCATAGTTATAAAATAAGAATTATTATGTATTTAACAAGTGGCAATTTTGGACAATGTGGCAAATACTTAATATTCCTCATAAATTATTACAGTTTGATTAACTTTTTCAACAATACAACCGCCTAAAGTAACTCTAAATGCCTGATTATTTTGGAGTTTGTTAATAAGATTTTCCGTTTTTTTTCCTCTTACACTATAATATTTCCCACCAATCATCTGAATTGAGTTTGAAAGACATCTAAATACTATTTCATAAGGTTGTAAAAAAAAATCTTTATTAAGAATTAATTTATTTTCGTTTCTTAAATAATGAGTGTTTTTATTTAAATTTTCTCTTACATAAAAATTCACAACTTCGTTGGAACTTTTTAAATTTTGCAGGGTCTTGATAAACTTATTGCTCTCTAATCCATTAATTTTTAAATTTTTAATAAACCGTCTTACTTTAATTCTTTGAAACTTTTCGTTATTATTTGATGGGTCTTTAACATAAAAATTGAATACAAAGTTGGATAAAAATTCTAAATCTTCTCTTTTTTCATCTAATAACGGTCTTAAAAGATTTACATCATTTATCTTGTTTTTTTTATCTAACGAAACTAAACCTTTTAATCCACTTCCTCTTAACATTCTTATAAAAAAATTTTCGATCAAATCACCCTGTTGATGGCCAGTAAGTATATAATTAATTCCTAATTGTCTAGATTTTGAAAATAATAAATCATATCTAGCAATTCTTGCTATTGATTGAATATTTTTATTTGGTTTTCTACCAACCCAAGTTAAAATTTTTACATTTATTTTAAATTTTCTTAAAATTTGTTTTACTTTCAAAGCTTCATCTGTTGAACCATGTCTTAGCTTGTGATCTACAATAAAAAATTTTGTATCTAGATTTTTTTTGATTGAGTATATTTTTGACAAAAAAGCTAGAGCTAGGCTATCTGGACCACCAGAAACAGCCACGATAAATCTCTCTTTTAAATCAACAGATTTTTCAAATCTTTTATAAATTTGTGAAATTTTTTTGTTTTTTAGTTTGTCTTTTAATATGTTAGGAATTTTGATTATTACACTCAAATTTTTGAGACTCATATTTTGCTTTTTGAATCACTGATTGATTTGCTTTTGGGTATTGTTTTTCAACACCATTAATCATTTTACAACCCTGATCTTTTTCTCCAATTTGTACCATGGATACACCAAGCTTCAATAAATTTATTGGGGCTTTTTCACCTTTAGGATATTTTTGATAACCTTCTAGATATGCTGATGCTGCATCTGTATAAAGTTGTCTTATCCTGAATGTTTCTGCATACCAATATTGTGCATTACCAGCTAAATCATGATCGGGATTACTTGTTACAAATTCTCTAAAAGCACGTTCAGCAGTCGTATAATCTCCAACTTTTAAAAAGCTTGTTGCAAACTCATATTGTTTTTCTGGAGTTTCATTGGGTAAAATTTTTTCCTCTGCGACAAAAGTTTCAGTAACAATAGTCGCTGTAGTATCAATAGATTGTGTTTTTTGAGTTGTTTCATTAGAAGCAGTGTCCTTATAAGATATTGAACCTAGGTCTTGAGGCTCTGAGCTTCCAGGTAAATTTTTATCCTTTTTATTGTCTGGTTTTTTTGAAAGTTTCTTGCTTGGATCATCAGAGATAATTGTTTCCTCTAGGTCCTGAAATCTTAGTTGATTATCAGCTTGAACTTTGGATAGTCTATTAGATAATTTGTCTAACTTAAAATTTATTTCTTCAAATTTATTTGTAAGTTGTTGAAATTGATTTTCAATTTCAGAAAGTTTTAACAAATGTCTTGTCAAAACATCTTCTGAATTATTATTCATAGTTGTACTGTTTGAACTATTATTAAATTCTATTGAACCAGAGTAAACTGCTTTTTCTAAAGTTTTTACATCTTTTTGAATCTGTTCTAAAGTTTCATAAATATTATGATTGTCAGCTAGTGTAACTGAAAGAGAAAAAAAACTTAATAAAACTATGATTTTTAATTTTAGAATATTCCAATGTAACTTCATTACAGATGTTATGATTAAAATAATGGCAAAAAAAAGACCCTTAGATAAATTTATCAAAGGGTCTTTTAAATTTTAAAATTAATTTGCTTTAACTGTAACTGATCTTCTATTTTTAGACCAAGCTAGAGGATTTGAACCAGAGTCTACTGGTCTTTCCTTACCATAACTTAAAACCGAAATTCTGTCTGAAGAAATTCCATAAGTCATTAAATAATCTTTAGCAGCATTAGCTCTTCTTTCACCTAAAGCTAAGTTGTATTCTCTTGTTCCTCTTTCATCTGCGTGACCTTCTAATACTATTGTAACATTAGAATTTTTTCTTAACCATGCAGCTTGCTTTCTTAAAGTTTCTCTTGAAGCAGTCGTAAGCACTGACTCGTTTGTAGCAAAGAAAACTCTATCAGGAACACCTGAAGCAAGATACTCTACGGTATCAGTTCCCGTGTAAACATCTCCTTGCATTTGTCCAGTTGATTTCTTTGACGTAGCACATGCAGAAAGTACTAGGCATGCAGCCAGTATTAAAAAACTGTTTTTTAGAATTTTGACTATTTTCATTATTGCTCCTTGATCAATATTTCTTATACTTTTTCACAACTAGATAGATGTTTCAAGATAAAAAATCAACATAATATTGTTTAATTACTTAATAAAGATGACCACGATGGGTCTGAAGCGTCAGTTGGAGTGTCTACTAACCTTTCATTATAACCTGTTAAATCGATAGACCATAATTTAGCTGAAAAACCCTCTCCTTTACTATCAGTTTTTGTTTCTCTATAAAAAATCAAAACTCTCCCATTCGGAGACCAAGAAGGTGCTTCCTGGTAAAAGTTCTCAGTTAAAAGTCTTTCTCCAGTTCCATCTGTTCTCATGACACCAATATAAAATTTCCCCTTATGTAGTTTAGTAAAGGCAATCAAATCTCCTCTAGGTGACCAAACAGGCGTGCCATATAAACCTTTACCAAATGAAATTCTTTTAACATTTGTTCCGTCACTTTTCATAATATAAATTTGCTGATAGCCACTTCTATCCGAATTAAAACAAATAAATTTACCATCTGGTGAATATGATGGAGATGTATCGATTGATGGATGATTTGTTATTTTTTGAACAATTCTATTTTCTAAATCCATTGTATAAATATCAGAATTACCATCTTTTGCAAAACTCATGATTATTTTTTTTCCATCTGGTGAAAATCTTGGTGCAAATGTCATTCCTGGAAAATCTCCAACAACTTCTTGCATCCCAGTTTCTATATCTAAAAGATATACCCTAGGTAAATTTTTAAAATATGATAAATAAGTAACCATTTGACTTGTAGGATTAAATCGTGGTGTCAAAACAAGTTCATTACCTAAAGTTAAAAATTTATTATTTTCCCCATCTTGATCCATAATTGCTAATTTTTTTATTCTTTTAGTTTTTGGACCTTCTTCAGCGACATAAATAATTCTTGTATCAAAATAACCTTTTTCACCAGTCAAACGTTCATAAACTTTATCAGTAATTATATGCCCTACTCTCCTCCAATTTGTTGGAACAGTGGTAAATGCAAGCGCCATCATTTCTTTTCCAGCAAGTACATCCCATAATCTAAATTCAACTCTCAACTTATCGTCATTAAAGTTTACTTTTCCTGTAATCAATGCTTGAGCTTTTATTAAACTCCAATCTTCAAATCTAGGTTTTATGTTGGCTATATCTGGTGTTTGTAAAAACGCATCTTTATTTAGTGGATTAAAAAGACCTGATGTCCTTAAATTTTTTTCAACAACTATAGAAATTTCAGATCCTATATTTTTTTTTTTCAAAATTTTTTCAAAATTTTTTCTTGAGTTTTCATCTATTGATAAAGGCGAAACAGCTATTGGTAAGGGGTTAAGATTTCCTCTTGTTATATCAACTTCAATCAATGCATTAGATTTAAATGGTAATAACAAAAATAATAAAATGAATAAAATTCTAATCATAATTTATATATTACCCTTCTAACATCTCTCTTGCATCAAAATTTAATTGTAACTCCTTCCATCTTTCATAACCAGTAGTAGGAACTCTCAAAGGTTGACATAATTTAACAGCTCTTAATGCACTTTCAGCCAAAACCTTATAAAAACCTTGACCAGGTTTATTCATTCGAGCATGATCTAAAATTTCTGATTGTGACACTGTTCCATCTGGATTCAATTGAAGTTTAATCCTTACAAGTAAATTTTCATTATAAGGTAATCCAAGTGGTATACTCCAGCATCCAAATATTTGTGCTTTCAAAGCATCTTCTTCACTTAAAGATAAACCAGAAGTATTCACTGTTTTATTTTGATCTTGAGTTATTTTATCAGTTTTATTAATTGTTTCTGCACTTTCAATCTTAGATTTATCAATTAATGCAGCAATATTATTTGGATCAAATAATTCTTTTTTTTCAAACTCAGAAACTTGTTTAACTTCATTATCAATTTTTTCAGGATTCTGTTTATCCTCTTTTATTTTCTCAATTTTTTTGGTTTTATCTTCAGGCAATGGAACTGCATCAGGTTTTACTTTTTTTACTTTTTTAGGTGGTGCTTGTTCCGAAACTAACTTTTTGTCTTTTTCCTTTATTTTTTCAATAATTTTTTTTGCTTTTGGGGCAAATGGAATATTTGTTTCATCGGTAATTTGTATCAATTCTACTGATACAATTGGAGGAAGATCAATTGGTTTTTTTGCTAAAAAAGGTAAACTAATTGCTGTGATCATAATTAAAATCAAGTGTAAAACAGAAGAAATTAGTATGCTTCTACTCACTCTAAGCCTACCTTTCTTTATAAGGTTCTGATATCAGTGCAACTTTCGTAAAACCAGAGCCTGATAGTAAACCCATAATTTCTAAAACTCTTCCATAATTGATTGTTTTATCTCCTCTAACATAAATTCTTGTATCGGTTCTATTTTTTGAAACAGCTAAAACTTTTGCAATTATTTTTTCATACTCTACTTTTGACTCTTGTATAAAAATTTCGCCTTTTGAATTAATAGTTAAAGTAAGTGGTTCGGCTTCTTCGGGAAGAGAGTCTGCTGAACTTTCAGGCAAATCAACTTGAACACCAACAGTCAATAAAGGAGCAGTTACCATAAATATTATTAAAAGTACTAACATTACATCAACAAAGGGGGTGACGTTAATTTCGCTCATTGGCTCTTTTGATGAACGATTTAATTTAAAGGCCATTTTAAATTATAGTTAAAAATCTTTTTGAAAAATTTTCTAACTTTTGGGAATATTTTATGGAGTCGTTATTAAATTTATTGTAAGCAATTACTGCTGGGATAGCTGCCAACAAACCTAAAGCCGTAGCAAACAATGCTTCTGCAATTCCTGGCGCAACTATAGCTAAACTAGTATTTCTTGAAATTGCAATGGATTGAAATGAATTCATTATTCCCCATACTGTTCCAAATAAACCTATAAAAGGTGCTGTAGATCCAACTGTTGCAAGGAAAGTAAACCCTTTACTAAGTTTTGACATTTGTTTTTCAATTCCAGTCTCAAGCATAGTTGTTATTCTGTTGTTTAGATCTGTTTTTGATCTTCTTTTTAAAAGAGCTTGCATAGCGTCTTTAAATACTAAAGCCATTGGGTCTTCAATATTAGAAGGAAGGTTATTGTAAAAAGATTCTGCTGATTTTGAATTCCAAAACTTTGTCTCAAATTCCTCTGTAGTTTGGTTTATTTTTTTAAAAAGCCTGAACTTTTCGATTATTACTGCCCATGAGTAAATTGAACAGGCAATTAAAAGAATTATGACAGACTTAACTATTATATCTGCCCTTATGAATAAATTCATTAAAGAGAAATCTGCGCTAGAGGCAAGTCCTACAGCTTGAGTCGAAATATCAGCTTCCATGAGATCTTCTCACACTTAAATGTGTCATGATTTTGTCTTAAAATTTTCCAATTATTCCTCTATTTTGTAAGTTTCATAATAAAAACTTGCAATTAGAATAGCATCAGCTTTGTTGGCATCCTTTTTTTTTGATAATTGTGATGAAAAATAAGGAAATATTTCAATTGCTCTTGTTCTGCTAGCATCTTTTTCAGAATTAATCAGATTAAAATATTTTTTCCATTTTGCTGGTCTTACAAAATAAATAGGCAATTGCATCGCAGAACATATCCCCTTTAAAATTCCAAACGATTGACCAAAATTAAACATGCTTGTCACGCCTTGACCAGGCATTGCCGATACCTGTTCAACAATCACTCTAATGTCATTTTTTTCTAATTTATTAACTCTTTTTAAAATCTCATTGTAAATTTGGGATCCATTTACTTGTTTTTTATTTTTTTTTCCTTCAGTCATAGTTGGCATCTCAATAACATCAAGAATTTCACCGTCCTTAAAAAAACAGATTGATCCAGAAATTCCAGGGTCTATTCCAATAACTAACATGATTTATTTTGTGAATTCTGCATTTGTATATATGTTCTGAATATCATCATCTTCTTCTAATGATTCAAAAAAATTAATCAAATCATCATTTTTTTCTTTAGAAACCTCAACATTATTTAGTGGTATCCACTCAATTTCTGTTGAAATAAAATTTTCAATCTCTTTTTCTAATTCTTTTTTGACATTATAAATTTCATTAATTGGGCAGTGAATTTCATGAAATTCATTATTTGATTTACACTCATCAGCACCAGCCTCTATAGCAAGTTCAAAAATACGCTCATCGGTTATTTCTTTTTTATCAATTTTGATTACTCCTAGTTGATTAAAGTTATGTGATGCAGATCCTTGGGTACCAAGACTACCCCCAGCTTTTTGAAAAATAGTTCTAATTGTTGATGCAGTCCTATTTTTATTATCTGTTAAAGCCTCAACAATAACTGCTATTCTTTCTGGCCCAAAACCCTCGTATCTTAAATTTTCAAAATTTTGTTCAGTATTAATAGATGATTTATCAATAGCTCTTTCAATGTTATCTTTTGGCATATTTGCAGATCTTGCTGCTTGGATTGCAGATCTTAATCTAGGATTCATTGCTGGATCTTTATCTCCTAATTTTGCTGCTACAGTAATTTCTTTAGATAATTTTGAAAATATTTTTGATCTTAACTTGTCAGCCTTACCTTTTTTGTGTTTTATTCCGGCCCAATGAGAATGTCCTGCCATAAATTAATTTATATTTTTTAAATGGCCACCAAAAATATAACTTCTTACTTTTGTGGCCAATCCAGTTTTTATATTACAATCAACTATAACACCACTTAAAGATGCTTCACCTTTTGCTGGAAAATGTTTTATAGAGTCTTTTTTCATAAATCTTTTTAAAGAATTACCTTTATCCATACCAATTACTGAATCATAATCACCACACATGCCAGCATCAGTTTGATAGGCAGTTCCATTCTTCAAAATTCTTGCATCATTAGTTGGTATATGTGTATGTGTACCAACTACTAGTGTAGCTTTTCCATCAAAAAAATGACCAATAGCATTTTTTTCACTTGTAATCTCTCCGTGAAAATCGACAACAAGAAAATCATAATCTTTTTTTAATTTAAATTTATCTATAAATTTTTTAGAAGTTTCAAAAACATCATCACATTTTTTCATGAAAACATTACCCATCAAATTTAATACACCAATCTTAAGATCATCTTTGCAAGAAAAAATTTCAAAACCATTACCTGGTGCTGGTTCAAATAAATTTTTGGGTCTTAATAATCGATTTTCTTTTTCTATAAACTTCATTATATCTTTTTGATCCCAAACGTGATTACCAGTTGTAATTACATCAATGCCACACTCAAAGAAGTTTTCACATATTGATTGTGTTAAACCTACGCCTGTCTCATCTGCATTTTCCGCATTAACTATTACAAAATCAATTTTATTCTTTTTAATTTCATCTGAAAGATTTTCTATAATTTTAGAACATCCTGAATTTCCTACAACATCACCTAAAAATAGTATTCTCATTTATTTTTTTCAGTAATAATAAAATCTAATTTTATATCATTTTTTTCAATTGGAATTTTTTTTACTTTTTGATATGAAAAAGCAACTCCAATTGTTATAATTTTTTTTATTTTTTTTAATTTTTTTATATATCTGTCGTAAAACCCACCACCATAACCAATCCTATTTTTATCTCCATCATAAGCTACCAAAGGAACTAATAGAATATCAGGATATAAAATTTTATTTGTTATTGGTTCTGGAATTCCATATTTGTTAATATTTAATGGATCATTAGTTGACCAAACAAAAAAGTTCATATCATATTTTTTACCTATTTTTGGAATTGTAATGATATAGTTTAGTTTCTCGAATTTTTCCAAGATCGGCATAACATTTGCTTCATAATTATATGAAAAATATCCACCAACAATTTTTTTTGTTTGTTTTTTTTTTCTTAGAATTTTAATTATTGATTGAAAATTAATTTTTATATCTTTTAAGTAATTTTTTTTTCTTAATTTGATAATTTTTTTTCTAATTGCTGATTTTTTCACAAAAACTTGCTAAGATAATTTTTCTAAATTAATTCTTTCAACAAAATTTGAAATTTCATCAGCTGTTTCATCAATTATTTTTTCATAATTTTTTTGATTGATTTCAATTTCATTTTTCATTTTCTGATAGTTGTTATTTAATTCTTTAATTTCTTGTTCTTTTTTATCTCTAAAATCATAAACCAAAGATTTAAGCTCTCTAAATTTATTTGACAGATCTTTCAGCTCGGCTTTTTTTTGCTCAACTTTTTTTGCAGTATCATAATATTCGTCCATTACTTTAACGGCTGTGATCAGCAAGAGCTTGTTTTCACCTAAATTGCCTAAATCATTCTTTAATTTATTAAATTTTTGATTTATTTGAATTAATAATTCTTCTAAATGTTCCTCCTGTCCATCATCGCAAGACAATAAAAACTCTTTACCATTAAATTTAATACTTACGTTTGCCATTTTTCTATCTCACTCAATAAAGTATCTGTTTCCTGATTTAATTCATCAATTTTTTCTGCAAATTCAATTTGTTTTTTATGTTCAACTTTTTCTTTATTCTGTAATTCATCTAATTTCTCACTCAAATTATTATAATCATCTCTTAGATTTTTGTTTTTTTGCTCTAAATCTTGTTTTTCAATTTCTAATTGATTTTTTTGATTACTTAAGTTTTTTAATTCTTTTTTTATTTCTGGGTTTTTTAGATTTAAGTTTTTTAATTTTGTTAACGCTATATTTAATTTTTTTTCTTTTTCGAATACAGAATTCATATATATATAAACATATTATTAAATAGAATCTTCTTAGTCTAGACAGGATAATTTTTGAGTAAACAATATAGAGAATTAGCTAATTGTATAAGATTTTTGTCCATAGATGCTGTGCAAAAAGCGAACTCGGGGCATCCTGGTATGCCTATGGGAATGGCTGATGTAGCAACAGTGCTGTTTAAAGACTATTTAAACTTCAACCCAAAGAATCCAAGTTGGATTAATAGAGATAGGTTTGTCCTTTCTGCAGGACATGGATCTATGTTGCTTTACTCTCTATTGTATTTAACTGGTTATAAAAATATTTCATTAAATGATATTAAAAATTTTAGACAACTAGACTCCATTTGTGCTGGACACCCTGAATATCATCCAAATACTGGAATAGAAACCACTACTGGACCCTTAGGACAAGGAATATCAAATGCAGTTGGTTTCGCAATATCAGAAGAAATTTTAAAAAAACAGGTTGGAAGAAAAGTTATTGATCATAAAACTTATGTATTAGCCGGTGATGGGTGTTTAATGGAAGGCATAAGTCACGAAGCATTAAGTTTAGCAGGACATTTAAAATTAAAAAATCTTATTTTATTATTTGATAATAATTCTATTTCAATTGATGGCCCTACTAACTTAGCAGTTTCGGATAATCACGAAAAAAGGTTTAAAAGCTATGGATGGGATTATATAAAAATTAATGGCCATAACTTTAAAGAAATATCAAAGGCTCTTAAAAAAGCACAAAAATCAAAAAGGCCGATTGCAATTTCATGCAAAACAACGATAGGCTATGGGTCTCCGAATAAAAGTGGCAAATCTTCATCTCATGGAAGTCCGTTAGGTGAAGATGAAATAAAATTAGTTAGAAATAAATTGAAATGGAACTACGAACCTTTTGAGATACCAGATATTTTATTAAATCAATGGAGAAAAATTGGTGAAAAAAATTTAAAAAAAGCTGAAAAACATGAGAACAAATATAAAAAAATATTTTCAAATTTTAAAGGATGGGACACATTTAAAAATTTAATTGAGAGAACAAAAAATGATTATTTAAAAAATATAAAGCCTCTAGCTACAAGAAAATCATCTGAAATGTTTTTAAACATTATATCTAAATTACCTAACCTTATAGGCGGTTCAGCTGATTTAGCTGGATCAAATAACACTAAGACAAAAGATCACGAAATAATTAAACCTGGAAATTTTTCTGGAAACTATATCCACTACGGAGTAAGAGAACATGCAATGTGTGGAATAATGAATGGAATAGCATTACATAGTAATTTCATTCCATATGGTGGCACTTTTTTAATATTTAGTGACTATTGTAAACCTTCAATAAGATTGGCAGCAATGATGAAACAAAGAGTTATATATGTGTTTACTCATGACTCAATTGGACTAGGTGAAGATGGTCCAACACATCAGCCAATTGAACAATTAACAAGTTTGAGATCAATTCCAAACTTAAATGTTTTTAGACCATCAGATCTGATTGAAACTTTCGAATGTTGGCAATTAGCACTCGAAAGTAAAGACACACCTAGTGTGATAGCTCTTACCAGGCAAGGAGCCTCACCCATAAGAACAAAAAATTCATCAAAAAATGAATCTTTCTCGGGCGCTTACGAAGTTTTAAGAACTAATGATAATATTAATGTTACTATTATAGCAACAGGATCAGAAACTAGCTTAGCTATTGAAGTTGGTCATAAATTAGCCACAGACGGTATCTATTCCAAGATAGTGTCAATGCCTTGTCACGAATTATTTGATCAACAAAGTGAAGGCTACAAAAGTAAAATTTTAGCCGAAACAAAACTCGTTGTATCTATAGAGGCTTCTGAAAAAGATTATTGGAAAAAGTACACAGGCAGTAATGGATTAAATTTTGGAATAAATGATTTTGGAAAAAGTGCTCCATATAAAAAAATATATGAACATTTTGGATTAGACCCTGAAAAAATAGCAAAAAAAATAAAAGCAAAATTATGAAAATAAATGTTGGTATAAATGGAATGGGTAGAATAGGAAGAATGATTGTTCGATCTATTATTGAGAGCAATAATAGTAAGATTGAAATAAAACATATTAATAATCGAACTAGTTCTGAGAACTGTTCAACACTTTTAAAATATGACTCCATCCATGGTAAATTTAATGCAGATATAAGTTTTGATGAGAAACACCTTATAATTAATAGAAATAAAATTACCTTTAGCCAAGAGACAAATTTAAATAATATTAACTGGAAAAAACATGAAGTAGATTATGTTTTTGAATGTACTGGTAAATTTAATTCTAAAGAAAAATTAATACCCCATTTAAATAATGGAGCAAAAAAAGTTATAGTTTCAGCCCCATGCAAAAATGCTGACAAAACGATTGTATTTGGAGTAAATGAGTCTGAGTTAAAAAAAGATGATGAGATAATTTCTGCTGCATCATGTACAACAAATTGTCTTGCTCCAGTGGCATATATCTTAAATAAAAATTTTGAAATTGAAAAAGGCTTTATGACGACAATTCATGCTTTCACCTCTGATCAAAGAATTTTAGATAACTCTCACAAAGATCCAAGAAGAGCTAGATCGGCAAGCCAGTCTATTGTTCCAACCTCAACTGGTGCATCTAAAGCGATTGGAGAAATTATTCCCTCTCTTAAGGGTAAATTAGAAGGTGTTGCTATGAGAGTCCCTACTCCAAATGTTTCTTTAATTGAACTTGTGTTTTGCACAAAAAAAGATTTGAGTATTGATATGATCAATTCTGCATTTCAAAATTTTAGCAAAAAAAACAAAATTCTTAAAATAACTGACGAAAAACTTGTATCCATTGATTTTAATCATAATCCCGCTTCTTCAATAGTTGATGCAACTTTAACAAATGTCGTTGGCAAAAATATGGGTAAAATTTCTGCTTGGTATGATAATGAATGGGGTTTTTCCAATAGGATGTGTGATATAGCAGAGTATATTCATAAAATTTCTTAATGAATAATATTAAAGATTTAAAAAATCTTAATCAAAAAATAGTTTTGTTAAGGCTAGATTTGAATGTTCCTTTAAAACAAGGAATAATTGCTGACGAGACTAGAATTGATAAAATCTTACCCATTATTAAATTTTTATTGAAGGAAAAATCTAAAATCTTAATAGTTTCACATGTAGGACGTCCAAAAGGAAATGTTAATAAAGATCTTTCTATGAAACCAATTTGTGAAAATTTAGAAAAAAAAATTAAAAGAAAAATTCAATTAGTAAGTGATGATATTTTTAAATTAAAAAGGAAAGATTTTTTTAAAGACCCTGACAATCAAATAGTTTTTTTAGAAAATATTAGATTTTATAAAGAAGAAGAAGATAATGACTTAAATTTTTCAAAACATTTAGCCTCATTTGCTGATTTATTTGTAAATGATGCTTTTTCATGTTCACATAGAGCTCATGCTTCTGTGTGTAAAGTTGCTGAGTTTTTACCCTCATATGCTGGTTTACAGTTAGAAACTGAGATAAATGCCTTAAAGAAAGTTACCACAGAGATTAAAAAACCAATTACATGTATCATTGGAGGTTCAAAAATTTCAACTAAAATTGGAATAATCAAAAATTTAATACCCAAATTTAACAATATTATAATTGTAGGAGGAATGGCTAACAATATTCTTAACTTTAATGGAAATAATATAGGAAAATCAATCAAAGAAGACAATTGTGAAAAAATGATTAATGAAATTTTTGATACTTCAAAAAAATATTCTTGCGTAATTACATATCCAGAGGATGTATTGGTTGGTAAGCACATGGAAGATAAATCAAGAACAAAAGAATTAAATGAAATTACAGATGATGACGTAATTTTAGATATTGGTCCAAAAACAACAAATAAAATAAAAAGCATAATTGAAAATAGCAAAACTGTTTTATGGAATGGTCCAGCGGGTTATTTTGAGAACCCAAATTTTGCTAATGGTAGTTACGAGATTGCTAAAACAATTGTAAAAAAAAAAAAATTTAAATCAATTTATTCAGTAGTTGGAGGCGGAGATACAATAGCTGTTTTAAATCAAATCGATGTCGCAAAGGATTTTAACTTTGTTTCAACTGCTGGTGGTGCATTTTTAGAATATCTTGAAGGAAAAGAACTTCCTGGTATAAAAGCTCTAAAATAAATGTCAGAATTAAATAACATAGTTCTCAAAATCCTTGAAAATGGAAAAGGAATTCTAGCTGCAGATGAAAGTACTGCAACTATGACTAAAAGATTAGAGGGTGTAAATGTTAACTCGACTCCTGAGAACAGGTTGTTATTTAGAGAAACTCTTTTTAGTTCTTCAAGTATGACTAAGTGTATTGGAGGAGTAATTTTATATGATGAAACAATAAAACAAGACTCCTCAAAAAAAAAGAGTATTGCTAAATTAATTTCTGAAATGGGTTCTGCACCAGGAATAAAAGTAGATACGGGTGCTAAAGTTCTAGCTGGCTCACCAGATGAAAAAATTACTGAAGGATTAGATGGACTGAGGGAAAGATTAAAAGATTACTATAAACTTGGTGCAAGATTTACAAAATGGAGAGGTGTTTACAATATTGCAAAAAATTATCCAAGTAAACTCTCAATACATTCTAATGCTCATGCTCTAGCTAGATATTCTGCACTAGTACAAGAATGCAATATGGTTCCAATAGTAGAACCAGAGGTTCTTATGGATGGTGAACATTCAGCACAAGATTGTTATGAGAAAACTTCAGAGGTAATTAAAAGATGTTTTGATGAATTAATCTTGCATAAAGTTGATCTGAAGGGAATTATTCTTAAACCAAATATGATTTTAGCTGGAAATAAATCTGGAGAAAAAATCTCTAATGATGAAATTGCTAAGTTAACTTTAAAATGCTTAGAGAGCTCGGTTCCTTCAGAGGTGCCTGGGATTGCCTTTTTATCTGGTGGTCAATCAGAATTAGAAGCAACAGAAAACTTAAATTTGATTAACAAACACAATAATACAAATTTTATAATGAGTTATTCTTATGGACGAGCCCTTCAACAAAGTGCTCTAAAATTTTGGTCTAAAGATACAAAAAATATTGAGGGTACCCAAAAAATCTTTAACCACCGTGCAAAGATGAATACTTTGGCAGCTCAAGGAAAATGGTCTAAAGATCTTGAGAATTAATAACAAAAAATTTGTCTATCTAATCTCACCATTAAAAATAGAAAAAACTTTTTATCCTCATCTAGAAAATGTTTTAAGTCAAAAAAAAGTAAGTTTTTTTCAATTACGACTTAAAAAAAAAAATTTAAAAAAACAGTTAATTATTGCAAATAGAATAAAAAAAATCTGCAAAAAATTTAATGTTAAATTTTTAATAAATGATGATGTTTATCTTGCTAAAAAATTAAATGCAGATGGTTGTCATTTAGGTCAAAAAGATATGAATATTTTAGATGCAAGAAAATTAATTGGAAATAAGATAATCGGTATCACCTGTCATAATTCGATTCAATTAGCAAAAGTTGCTTTGAAAAATAAAGCCAACTATTTAGCTTTTGGAGCTTTTTATTTATCAAAAACAAAAAAAGCAAAATATAGGGCATCTTTAAATTTATTGAAAAAAGCAAGAAAGATTACAAAAAAACCAATAGTTGCTATTGGAGGGATAAATTCGAGTAACTATAAAAAACTTTTGTTGAATAAAGCTAACTTATTAGCTATTTCAGGCTACATTTGGAAAAATAAAAAACTTAAACCAATAGATGCAATAAAAAAGCTAAAATGAAAATAAATGCAAGTGAAATAAGAGTTGGTATGCTGATTGAGTACAAAGATGATTTATGGCAGGTACTTAAAACTCAACATGTGAAACCTGGAAAAGGTGGAGCATTCGCGCAAGTTGAGATGAAAAGTGTAAACAAAAATACTAAATTGAATGAAAGATTTAGATCTAGTGAAACTGTTGAGAAAGCATCTTTAGATGAAGTGAATCATACTTTTTTATATGAGGATGAAAATAATTATTTTTTTATTGAACCAAAGTCCTTCGAACAAATTGAAATTAAAAAAATTATAATTGGAGAAAAGGGAAAATTTCTTAAAGAAAATTTAGAAGTATCAGTAAGTTTTTACAATGACTCACCTATTTCTATAGATTTACCAAATCAAGTAACATGTAAAATAGAGACAACGGATGTTGCTTTAAAAGGACAAACAGTTTCATCATCATATAAACCAGCCACTTTAGACAATGGTTTAAATATCCAAGTACCACCTTTTATTGAGTCAGGTGATAACATAATTGTGGATACAAGGACTATAGAGTACGTAAAAAAGATTTAATTTATGAATTCAATATCATCAAACATGAATATTATGATCAAAGCTAGTGAAAAAGCTTCTAAAATATTGATCAGAGATTTTGGTGAGGTAGAAAAATTGCAAGTGTCAAAAAAAGGACCTATTGATTTTGTAACAAATGCGGACATAAAAGCTGAAAAGATTATCATTGAAGAATTAGAAAAAGCTAGACCTAGCTATTCAATAATTAGTGAGGAAAATGGTATTAAAAAAAATAAAGATGAAGACAATACATGGATTATAGATCCGATTGATGGAACGGTAAATTTTTTACACGGTATTCCACATTTTGCAATTTCAATTGGATTAAGATCTGAAAATGAAATAATTTCTGGTTTAATTTTTGATCCAATCAAAGATGAGTTATTTTATGCTGAAAAAAATAATGGTGCTTTTTTCAATAATCAAAGAATAAGAGTTTCAAAAAAAAATAATATTGAAGAATGTTTGTTTGTTACAGGGGGTAAGATCAAAAAAGAATTAAGTATTCCTTATAGGAAATCAGGGTGTGCAGCTCTTGATATGGCATATGTATCGGCAGGTAGATATGATGGATATTTTCAAAATGATTTGAATATTTGGGATATAGCAGCAGGCATCGTATTAATAAAAGAAGCAGGTGGAATAATAAATAATATAGACCTTTTTAGTAATAAAAATATTCAAGTAATAGCGTCAAGTCCTACAATTAATACAAAATTATTAGAAAAACTTAATAACTTTTAATTGTTTTAAAAAAATGTTTTGCTATAAGTCTCGTCATGAAAAAAAAAATACATCCTGATTATCACACTATAAAAGTAGAAATGACTGATGGTACTCAGTTCGAAACAAAATCTACTTGGGGAGCTGAAGGTGATCTGTTAAAATTAGAGATAGATCCAAAATCACATTCTGCATGGACAGGTGGTAAGCAAAAATTAATGGATAAAGGAAGAATAAGTAAATTTAATAAGAAATTCCAAAATTTTAAATCAGAAAAAAAAAATTAAATGTCAAACGCACCATTAATGCCGATGGCAACAGCTTTATGGCTCGTGGAAAATACCACACTTACATTCAAACAAATTGCTGATTTTTGTAAATTACATGAGGTTGAAGTTCAAGGTATAGCAGATGGAGAAGTTGCAAAAGGAATTAAAGCCTACAACCCTATAATCTCTGGACAATTATCACGAGAGGAAATCAATCTTTCATCTAGAGATGAAAATCGACCGTTACAAATTACGAGTGTTGATATTGAAATTTCTAATTCAGAAAAAAAAATTAAGAAATATATTCCTTTATCAAAGAGACAGGACAAACCTGATTCTGCATTATGGTTAATTAAACAACATGATATTTTAAAAGATTCTCAAATCGCAAAACTAGTTGGTATAACAAAAAACTCTGTTACCTCGATAAGAAATAAAAGTTATTGGAACTACAATAATTTAAATCCCAAAGATCCAGTTGCACTAAATTTATTTACCCAAAAAGATTTAGCAGATGCAATAGCAAAAGCTGAAAGAAGAATTAAAAGAGAAAAAAAAGAAAAAGAAAAGCTTAAACAAGCTCAATAAAATTAAAAATATGAATAAAAATAATAGACAGAAAAATATAAAAATGCTAGTTAATCATTTTTTAGGAGGTGGTTATTAAAATAGAAGTGAAAGATAACAATGTTGAGCAGGCTCTAAGAGTTTTAAAAAGAAAACTTCAGAGAGACGGTTTTTTTAGAATAATTAAGTTAAAAAATACATACGAAAAGCCTTCAGAAAAAAAGAAAAGAATTCTTCAAGAAAATATTAAAAGAGTTAAGAAGCTCAACAAGCTTAAAAATAGAATTTAAACATAACGCGGGGTGGAGCAGTCTGGTAGCTCGTCAGGCTCATAACCTGAAGGTCGGCGGTTCAAATCCGTCCCCCGCAACCAATTTTGCTAATTATAAAATTTCATAGTAATCTGATAATTGCTTATGAGAAATTTCAGTATTCTTGTTCCATGTTACAACTGCGAAAAAATAATAGAAAAAAATAATAAAAAATTAATAAACAAAGTTCAAAAAAAAAAAATTAAGTTTGAAATTATCTATATCAATGATGGAAGTACCGATAATTCATTAAGTAAATTAAGAAATATAAAACTTCGAAATAAAAACATTTCATTGATTTCCTACAATCAAAATTTAGGCAAATCAGCAGCTTTAAAAAAAGGAATTCAAAAAAGCAAAAACGACATTCTCATATTTCTTGACTGCGATCTACCTTATTTTCAATACCTTGATAAATTGATTGATAAACTTGCCCAAGGAAAAGAATTTGTATTCATTGATAGAAGGTCAATAAAAAGTAAACTTGATAAATCTAAACTTAATTTTTACCAGATTTTAAGATTTATGATAAGCAAGCTTGTAAATTATATAATTTCAAAATTATTGATAAAAAATTTCAAAGGAGATACTCAATCGGGCCTTAAGGGATTTAAAGTTGATAAAAAATTTAAAAAACAAAAATTTATATCAAACAAATTTTTTTTAGACGCAGAAATAATGTCATATTATAGCAAAAAAAATGTAAAATTTTACTCAATACCAATTAATTATAAGATCCCAAAAGTTTCGACTATTAGGATATTTGATTTTAACAATTTTAGATATTTACTAGAATTGTCAAAAATTATTTTAAAATTTTAATAAAGTTTTGGTAAAGTAGATATTTTAGATAAAACATTATCTAAATTAAAACCTATAATCTCGCTAAAATTCTTTAAGGTATCATATTTAATCTCATTATCTTCTTTGCAGAGCTTAATTGCCTGATCTCTTGAAATTAAACCTTCCCTAATTTGATTTGATCTAAAATTATCATACTCAGAAAAACCAGCTATTGTATAATAAACGTAATTATTAAATGCAGTTTGTCCATCTCCCATTCTCCATTGATTTTTGCCATAAGAAATATCATCCAGCCAATTATACTTTTCATTCAAGACACTAATCATTTTTTTTTCATCCCATGGTTCATAATTATATAAATGTAAAAAATCATCTTTTCTTATAAAGCTAGCTAAAAATCCATCAAAATTATCTAACATTGCAGAATTAATATAAGCAGGGTTTAAAATAAACTGTAATGAGTACCAATAAAGCATTTTAAATTTATTTAAAAAACTATATGAATACATTCTTTGATTGTTTTTAAGTTTTTGATTTATACCAGCAAAGCCCAGAAAAAATTCTCTTTGCTCTAATTGATAACCGGTACAATGAACAACAAGTTTTATATCTAATTCTTTAGATAATTTTCTCCCATAGTCATAGAAACCTTTATCTCCAACTTGTATTATCGGTAACATTCCTAGATGAGGTCTATTTAACCATGCAAACAAGTTTTTATGTACAAATTTTCTTTTCTTTTCAATGTTAGCTGCTCTAATAATATGTTCTACACCAAGAGAACCACATATTTTTGCTGCGTTTATTCTGGAAATATCAGTAGTTAAACCCCAGTCATAAGTATAAGCGATAGGGTTCATCCCATATTTAGTTTTTAATAAATGTAATCCATAACAACTGTCTCTACCCCCGCTTAGTCCAACAATGCAGTCAGAATTATTATTTTTAGATCTATACTTGTCTAAATACTCATTGAGTTTTTTTTCACCATAAAATATTTGTTTCTCATAATTTGCACAATAATTGCAAACATTTTTTTCATCAAATTTTATAAAAGGATATGTTTCAGGTAGAATACATTTGGAACATCTTTTAAGCCTAATTATACGATTTATTCTGTAATCGAAATTATTTACAATATTTAACTTTTTATTTAAATTAATTTTTTTATTTTTATCACTTAAATTTTCTATATTATTATTTTCGTGATTAAAAATTATAGTTTCATTCAAACATTGTTTTAAGAACCTATGATTAATCTTTTTATTATTTTTTAAATTTGAAACTTTTAAATAGTTAATTAAAATTTTTTTTTCCGACGCAAAACAAAAAAAATCATGATCATGATAATAATATAAACTTCCACAATTTGATGATAAAAATATCTTATTTTCATCTCTTAACTTAAAAGCAATAGAATAATTTCCCTTAATACTTTTTAAATATTCTTCATATTCTTTTAAAAAATTTTCTTTATTTGCTATTTCAGATAATTCTTCGAAGAAAATCAGAGAGTCACTTTTAACATTATAAGACTCATAATTTTTTGTTCTTGTCTCATTTTTGTCATCTAAGTTTGTAAATATCCCATTATGTATTCCGATAATATTATTTGTTAACAATGGTTGATTATTTTTATATGAGAACTTTGATCCATTAGTAACTAGTCTTGTTTGACCAATCAAAATTATTTTTTCAATTTCTTTGTCAGCTAAATTATTACGAAAAAAATTTTTATATTCATCTTTTTTTAAAACATCTGATGGTTTTTCGTTTTCTTTGAAAACGTAATTTAAACCCTCAACTTTCAAAGAAACGCCAAATGTATCTGAGCCTCTTGCTTCACTATACTTAACAAAACTTTTTATATCAAAATTAATTTTATCTAAATTAATATTTGAATTAGAAACTATGCCAAAAATTCCACACATCTTAAAAATTCTTTTTAAAAATTTTTATAACAATCATAAAAATCAATATTATAGCTAGAGGTAATAAGAAATTTTGTGAATAAAAAATTTCAATAATATTTATTTCTTGGTACATAAAATTACTTAGTGAATTACCTAGCATTATAAAAGCATAAGTCAACGGTATTTCGGATAATACGATTAAGTATAAAAATTTTTTCCAAGAAATATTTAAAATTCCATAAATTAAATTATGTATAAAGTAAGGAAGGATATATCTGCTTAATATAAAGATGTAATAGCTTGATGATAATTTATTTATTTTAACAAATCTATAATCCTTATAAATATCTTTTTTAAAAAAAAATTTATATAATTTTGATTTTACTAATTTCTTTGATGAAAAAAAAATTAATAGAGAGTCTAATATTATAATTGGGTAAATTATAAAAAAACCCAAATAACCATAAAAAAAACCATTAAACAGGATTATCGGAGTAACTGGCAAAGGTGTTAAAAAATATAAAAAATTAACAATTATGATTAAAAAATATTCATTTTTATTAAGAATCAAATACTCGAATAAACTTTTTAAAATAAAATTCTTACTAAATATAAACTCATATATTACCAATAATAGGATAACAAAAATTGTAAAAAAAATAATCTTTTTTTTCATTTTAATTTTTAAGTTGAATATGATTTATTCCAAATCCAAGTTTCTCTGCATTTAGATTTTTTTTTGTTTCTCTCAATGAAACAGGATTTAATGTATGAAATTCAATGAGATAGTTATTCTCTTTACAATCAATATTTATAGGAAAATATTTGTTATTAATTTTTTTCAAATCAATTTTATCATAAAAATTTTTGTTTACAAAAACCTTTATTTCAAACTTTTCTTTTACATGAAGTTTTTCATTTAAGCTAAAATATATATTAAGATTATTTATATTATTACATTTTTTTTTATCTATCGAAAAAATAATTGAAGATAAATATCCTACACTTTGAATTCCATCAGTTGCTAAAGTAACCCAACCCAAACCCTGATATCCACTATTTAAATCAAAATTTATTTTTACTTTTTTGTTAAATTCGAGAAGTTGTGGTTTAAGTTCTCTAAATTTTTTTAATTCCTCTTCATTTTTTTTTAATAATTCTTTATTTGTTAAAATCCAAATACCGTCTCTATTATAAAAATGATAATTTTTTTTATTTTCAAATATTTTTTTCATTATAATTACTTGCTGATTGTAAATGGTTAGATAAAAAGATTTCTCATCTATATATCCCTCACTAAACTCTTTAGTGGTAAAATATGAACCTTCTTTTAGTTTTTGTCTATCTAATCTTGCAGCATTAAATATATCTGTTTTCTTAAAATTATTCCTACCTAGATAATCTGGCATCATCTTATATAAATCTGAATTATTTTTTCTTTCTAAAACTTTCACATTTTCATAATGGTTAGGTAATATAGACCAAATTTCATCTTTTAGTTTATGGTTGTATTGATAAATTTTTCCATTATAAAAATTTGAAAAACCTGGACTTAAATCAACAATTTGAATTAAAAACAAAACAGTCAGAATAATCATACTTTTTGTTTTAGTAAAATTATTAAATATAAAGATTATTCCTATAAAAAAAATTAAATAATATAGTGGCCAAATCATTCTGCCACTTGCTCTAATAATTCCTAATAATCCATAAAGATAATTATTAAGTGGAATTGATACAAGTAAATTTTCTGAAAAATAAATTTGATGTGTTGTTGCTGAAGCTAAAAAAACTAAAGAGATAAAAACTATTTTTTTTTTATTAAAGATAAAACCACTTTTCCTAACAAAAAAAGATAATAAGAATAATAAAAAAAATATAATTCCGGATAAACCTAAATATGCAAATCCCTCATAATGACCCCTAGGAAACTCTAGAGCAGGAATTAATATAGACCAAGAATTATTTAACTCATTAATTGTATTTAAAGGATTAAAAAAACTATTCAAATTAAATGCAAAATATCCATATCCACCACCTAATCCATCATATGGAGGAATTTCAAAATAACCCAAAATATACATAATGAGAAAAGAAAAAATTAATAATATTGAACTATCAAAAAAAAATTTTAATCTTTCTTTTTTATTGAATAATTGATTAAATTTAAAAATATAATGAATTATTGCTACTATTATTGTTAAGCTAAAATGAATTGATAAAGATAATAAAATATTAAAATTTCTAAGCAGATCTTTTTTTTTATTTATTGTTTCTATGTAAAATGCAAAAAGAATTAACCAGTGACTTGCTAATGCAATATGCATGCCAAGACGACTTATAAAAACTGGTGATATAATAAAAAATATTGAACCTAGAATTGAGTAATTATAACTTTTGGTGAATTTAAATATTATTAAAAATGCAATATAGCATTGTAAAAAAATAGAGAGAAATATCCAAATTGAATAATACTGAAAATTAAAAAAGAAAAAATTTTTTAAAGATTTAAAAATTATCGCAAATATTGGAATAATATCTGCGTAAACTATTGAGTTTCCTATTTCAATTCCATAATTTGGAATTCTACCAATAGGAAATCTCCAATCATCATTTTTATAGAAATTCCATGCATCTTGATAACTTATTAAATCCTGTGTTCTCAACCAATCTGTATTAGTAGGATTTGAAAAATTGAATCCTAAAAATAAGAAAAAAAAACTTAAAGATATAACAAATATGAAGAAGATAATTTTAAATTTAATATTCGTCATTTAGAATTTTTTCAAATGTAATAAGTTATTTTTAAATTTAAATATGATATAATTATCATTCTATGTTTAAAAAAAAAATTTTCAAAGATTTAAGCTTAAAATATAGTAATCATGCTTACACAGGTTTGATGGGTTTTTTTATGAAAAAATGTCATATACAACTAGAAAACTTTAAATTTCCTAATAATATTTCAAAAGTATTAGAAATTGGTGCAGGCACGGAACCACATTACAAGTATATCAAACATACTTATGAAGAATATCACATCATTGAAACATCAAATGATATAAATCCAGATAGCTATGATAATCCAAAAGTAAAAGCCAAAAATTATGATGGAAAAAACATTCCATATGATAACGAATATTTTGATAGAATTATAATTTCTCAATGTTTGGAACATATTATAAATCCAGAAAAATTTTTATTTGAGATGATGAGCAAACTAAAAAAAGGTGGAGTTCTATCAATTTCATTACCTACAGATCCAGGTGTTTTATTTAGATTGGGAAGGCTTTACCTTAAGATATTTTCAATTAAAAAAAAATACAATATTACAGCAGATCAATTCGATTATATGAATGCAACAGAGCATGTTAATTCAATATTTGGTTTACACTCTATAATTAAATATAATTTTAAAGGTTCTATTAATGAATCTTACCTTCCATTTAAGATAAAATCGTTTGACCTAAATCTTTTTTACAATGTTCATATTTTAAAGTAAAAAAATTAAATCTTAAAATTAGATTTTTTACTATCGATTAAAAAGCCTTTAACTGTCTCAAGACTAAGCTGGTTGAGACTTTTGCCAAATTTTTCAATTTTATTAATTATCAAAGGTGGAACCGTTATGATATGACATCCAATCTTTTTTGCCTCTAAAAAATTATATGGTTCTCTTACACTTGCCCAAAGAATTTTTACATTTTTATATTTTTTTGTGATCAAAAGACTTTTTTTAAATTCTGGAATTGGATCTTTACCAGCATCACCTGCTCTACCAGCAAATATTGATATTATTACTTTTGTTTTTTTATTAATTTTTTTTAAAATTTTTTTAACTTGTTTATAACTGTACACAGCTGTGATATTTATTTTAACACCTTTATCATTAAGTTCTTTTATTAATTTTCCCATGAAAATACCTTTTGAATTTATAACTGGAACTTTCACATAAACATTTTTTCCCCAATTCGTTATTTTAAAGGCTTGAAGTTTCATGTTTAAATAATCATCAGCAAAAACTTCTAAAGATACAGATTTTTCTTTACAAATCTTTAATATTTTTTTTGAATAATTTTTATAGTCCTTAGCTCCGGCTTTTCTCATCAAGCTTGGGTTTGTTGTAAAGCCCTTAACTATTTTTTTTTTTACAAATTTTTTAATATCTTTGATATCAGCAATATCACAATATATTTCTGTCATATTATATTCTGTTCTTTAAAAAACTTAAGAATTTTAATATATATAATGCTTTTCTATTATTTAACCTTATATCCATTTTTTTGTAAAGGACTGAGTTAAGCATTTTTTTTAAAACATCATCTTTCGAAATAAAATTTATATTATTTATATAATGTTTTTTAAGTCTTTTTTTTAAATGATACTCAAACAAAAAATTTGTGTTATCTTTAAATCTAATTGTTAAATAAGATACTTTTTTTTTTTTATTTTGAATAAAAGTAAAATTTTTCAACTTTTTATCATATATGTAGTTATATAATATTGAAATATCATGATACATAAATCGATAAAGAAATTCATTATCCTTACCATAAACGTTCTTGGTTCTTTTAATTTTATTATTCAATGTAATTTTTTTAATTTTTCTTTTTTGAAATGAATAAATATCACTAACATATAATTTTACTTTATTTTTTTTTGCAATTCTGAATAATCGTTTTGCTTCATCTAAACTTAATGACAAAGGTTTTTCACAAAAGACGTTGATCTTTAATTCCAAACATTTTTTTACAATTTGATAATGTGTAGAATTAGGTGTTGCAATAAAAACCCAATCTAAATCACTCTTTTTAATTAAATTTACAAAATTTTTATTTTTACCAATTATAAATTTTAAATGTGCTAGTTTTGATAATTTTGATTTGATAAGGGAACCCCATTTTCCCTTACCAATCAATCCTACATTTTTTTTCATTTTTTCAAATTTAAATTTTTTGCCAAATAGATACAGTTGTTCCATTTTCCTGAAAACACACTTATAATTTTTTTATTATGATAATTAATCGAAGTAACTCTTTCGTCGGTATTTTCTTTATTAATTTTCAATGCACGGACAACAAACATTGATCCAATATATTTGGCTTTTTGCAAGAATGGTAAATATTTAGAACTATTTGAAATAAACGCTTTAAATCGTGAAACCTTTTTATTTTTAATTATGCCTTTATTTAAGTATCTTTTTTTAAATGAATAAAAATTTGGATATTTTGATATTAAAGTTTCTAATTTAGATAATTTTACGTCACTTAATAAATGATAAGTAGTTCCTAAATATGGATCTACACAAACAAAATTACCATCAATTACTACATAGCTCTTTCTTTCATATTCTTTTGGTAGTTTTATCAAAATTTTTTCAACGAGCTGGTATTTATTAGTTGAGATTTTCTTAATCCCTAAACTAGACAAAATATTATTATTATTTGAGTAAGTAGCAATTATAACTTTATCGTAATTCTTCAGATTATTTTTTTTGAATTCTTTATTTAAATATAAATTAATCTTATTTCTTTTAATTTCATTCAGTAATTTTTTCCGTGTTTGAAAAAAATTTAAAATTTTTTCATCAACTCTTACAGTTTTTTCAATTGTTGAAACTTTATCTAATATATCACTCTCTTTAAAATATAATCTATTTTTTTTTAAAAATTTTGAGTACTTTTTGAAGTTGACTTTGCTTTTTTTTGCTACCGAATAATAATTAATTGTTTTTTTGAAAACATTTTTAGTAAAGAATGACATAAAATCTTTTTTAGATTTCTTAATCTCATTAACAGTTTTTTGGGACCTTGGATAATGGTAGCCAGAATGATATCTAAATTGGTTGCAAGATGAAGCTCCATTAAAAATATTAGATTCTTTTTCATAGAGATCCACCTGATTTTTTTTAGATAAAATTATTGCTACGGCACATCCATAAAAACCTGACCCTATAACAGCAATTTTCATTTTATATCTCTAATGATTTTAATAAATTTTTTGCTTATATCTTTTCTAAAATTACTTTTTACATATTTATATGTAATGTCTATTTTTTTTTTTAATACTTTGTCTCCTAAATTTAAGTTTTTAAGAATCTTATATAATGAGTTAAAGTCACCCACATTATATAAAATACCACCTTTCCCTCTCTGCAAAATCTCACTTGGTCCAACTTTACAATCAGTTGAAATGATTAATTTTTTTAGACAAGCTATTTCTAATAATATATTTGGATTACCCTCAAATCTTGAACTTAATACTTTTACATCAGCTAGAGAAATATAGTTATATGGGTTATTTTGAAAATTGATAATTTTTACATGCGCTGATAATTTATACTTTTTAACAAAAATCTTAATTTTATTTTCTTCAGATCCATTTCCAATTAACAACAATCTTGCTTTTCTTATTTTAATAAGTTTTGAAAATGACTTTAATAAAGTTATAATATCTTTTTGATAGGTCAATCTTCCAACATTAATTATTTTTAAGTCTCTATAATTTTTGAAAAAATTGAAATTTATTTTTTTTTTAGATTTTAATTTTATTCCTTCAATATCTAGCGACTGTCTATGCACAATACTATTTAGATTAAAATATTTTTTCATTTCAATTTTAAAATCTTTTGAAGTTACTAATATTTTGTTTGATTGCGAATATACAACCTTAAAGAAAATTTTTTTAATTAAGTTAGTAATATACTTTGATGGAGCCGTATTACACCTAATTACAATTTTTGAATTTGTGAGTTTAGCAGCCAAAATAGCCAAAACATTACTTTGAAATGAAACCAATAAATATTTTTTATTATACAAATATTTTAATAATAAAAAAAAACAAAAAAAATATTTTAAATACCTTTTGTGAGATTTAATTTTTATTTCTGGAGTTACAACTTTTATGTTTTTATCAAATTTGTATAATTTACTGCCTACATTATTTTCAGAAATTTTGTCAAAAGTGATAAAGGTTATATTATAGTTTTTTCTCGACAAAGAGTTTATTAAAGAGAATAAATTTTTTGTCAAACCACCTATTTCTAGTGAGGGATAAAAAAATATTAAATTTTTTTTTTTGTTATTTAAATCTCCTTTTAAACTCATATATTTAAATAATCTATTTATGATTATTCTTTTTATCTAGCCAAGATTCTTAATTATTTCCTCTGTCATTTTTTTTGCATCACCAAACAACATAAGAGTATTTTCTTTATAAAAAAGATCATTATCGATCCCTGCATATCCTGGGGATAGACTTCTTTTAACAAAAAGTACAGATTTACATTTTTCTACATCAAGTACTGGCATACCATAAATTGGACTTTGAGGATCAGTTTTTGCAACTGGATTAGTAACATCGTTAGCACCTATAACATAGGCAACATCTGCATTAGCAAAATCATTGTTAATTTCTTCTAGTTCAAAAACCTCATCATATGGTACATTTGCTTCAGCAAGCAAAACATTCATATGGCCTGGCATCCTTCCTGCAACAGGGTGTATTGCGTAAGAAACTTTTATATCGTTTTTTTTTAAGGTATCGACCATTTCTCTTAAAGCGTGCTGAGCCTGAGCCACAGCCATTCCATAGCCTGGTACAATTATAACTGAAGAAGCATTTTTCATTAAAAAACCTGCGTCGTCAGCATTCCCACTTTTTACTGGACGTTGCTCTTTATTTTTATCTGAAGTTGATTGCTCAGTTGCTCCAAAACCACCTAAAATAACATTAAAGAAAGATCGGTTCATACCTTTACACATTATGTAAGATAATATTGCACCCGAAGAACCTACTAAGGCCCCAGTTATTATTAATGCAGAGTTTTCTAATGTAAATCCTATACCTGCAGCAGCCCAACCAGAGTATGAATTAAGCATCGAAATAACTACTGGCATATCTGCTCCACCGATTGGAATAATAATTAAAAAACCAATTAAAAAAGAAACTGCAATTAATATCCAAAATAAATTAGAGGATTGAGAAGAGCATAAATAAAAAGTTAAAATTACTATTGAAGCCAATATTAATGCATTTAATGCATGTTGGCCTTTAAAAGTAATAGGTGCTCCTGACATTATTCCTTGGAGTTTTAAAAATGCAATAACTGAGCCTGAAAAAGTAATCGCACCAACTGCAGCTCCAATCGCCATCTCGATTAGGCTTGCTAACTTTATATTGCCTGGAGTTCCAAGTCCAAAAGCTTCTGGATTTATAAAAGCAGAAATCGCTACAAATACAGCAGCTAATCCTACTAAACTGTGAAAGCCTGCAACTAGTTCTGGCATTGCAGTCATTGGAATTTTATAAGCTATAAATGCGCCAATACTTCCACCTATAATTAAAAATATTAACACATAAATAAATCCAGATGTAAAATTACCTACAGATAGAAATGTAACAGTAACTGCTATTACCATTCCAATTATACCAAATAAATTCCCCTGTCTTGAAGTTTCTGGTGAAGACAGTCCTCTTAAAGCTAAAATAAATAATACCCCTGATATTAAATATAAGGATGCTGAAAGGTTTGCAGACATTATTTATCCTTTTTCTTTTTTTTATACATAGCCAGCATTCTTTGAGTAACCAAAAATCCACCGAAAATATTAACTGCCGCTAATACAATTGCTAAGAAACCATAAATACTTGATGATGAAAAGATAACTTCCTCATTACCAGATAATGCTGCAATTATTGCACCTACTATAATTACTGATGATATAGCATTAGTTACAGACATCAAAGGTGTGTGCAATGACGGAGTTACGCTCCATACAACATAATATCCTACAAATATAGACAATATAAATATGCTCAATCTAAATATAAAGGGATCTATTTCCATAACTATTTAATAAGTGTTTTCTCTATTATTTCATCTTCTAAATTAATATTAATCTTTTTTTCTTTATTATCATATAGATTAGTAATGAAGTTAAATACATTTTTTGCATAAAGATTCGATGCTGAAGTTGGTAGTTTATTTAAAATATTTGTTTCACCCATAATTTTCACGCCATTATCATCTATAATTTGATTAACTTTAGTTAATGAGGTATTGCCTCCCTGGATAGCAGCTAAATCATAGATCACAGAACCCGACTGCATATTCTTAATCATTTCAGCTTTAATAATAATTGGAGCTTTTTTTCCTGGTATTAAAGCAGTACAAATAACAATATCAATTTTTTTCAATGTTTCTGCTAAAAGTTCCTCTTGTTTTTTTTTAAAATCATCTGATGTTTCTTTTGCATATCCACCCTCTGTTTCAAGATTTTCAGATCCCTCCACCATTAAAAATTTTCCACCTAAACTTTCAACCTGCTCTTTTGAAGCAATTCTTACATCAGTAGCAAAAACAATTGCCCCCATTCTTTTAGCAGTTGCAATTGCTTGAAGACCTGCAACACCAGCACCAACAACTAAAACTTTTGCTGCAGGGATCGTTCCTGCTGCTGTCATCATCATTGGAATAGCTTTTTGAAAATATGCAAAAGACTCTACTACCGCTTTGTATCCAGCTAAATTTGCTTGAGATGAAAGTATATCCATTGACTGTGCTCGTGTAATTCTGGGTAATAATTCCAATGAGAACATATTTATTTTTTTTTTATTTAGCTCATCTAATTTATTTTTATTTAAATAAGGATTAAGAACTCCAATTAAAATTTGATTTTCATGAAAATGTGAAAGATTTTCATCTGTTGGAAGACCTAATTGAGTTACAATATCACTATCTTTAATTACGTCTTTATTATTTTCAGCTAGCTTTACTCCTATAGACTCATATTCTTGATTGCTAAATCCTAAATGAACACCATAATTTTTACTGAGAGAAACCTCAAATCCATTCGACAAATATTTCTTTGCAATTTCTGGAGTAATCGAAACTCGTTTCTCAATATTTTTGTCTTCTGAAATTGATGCTATCTTCATTGAGAATATCTATAACAAGAATATTGCCATTAAAACTAAAACTATTACTACAGCGACAGATCCCCACAAAACAAATTTAGTGAAATTATTCCAAGTATTTTTATGGCTTTCATTATCCATAAGAATTACTTTTGTCTTGCTTTAAATTTTGGATTAGTTTTATTAATCACATAAATTCTTCCTCTTCTTCTAACTAATTTAGAATTGAGATCTCTTTTTTTAATGGATTTTAATGAGCTTTTAATTTTCATATGATTAAAATGCCGGCAAAGTCCTACTCTTCCATGTCTTAAGACAAAGTACCATCGGCGCAGAAGGGCTTGACTTCCGAGTTCGGAATGGGATCGGGTATAACCCCTTCGCAGTAATCACCGGCATGAGATTTATACTTGAAATTAAAATAATGTAAACAATCAATTAACTTGATTTTCTTAAGCTTTTTAGGATGTTTTTTATATAATCTGAAAGACTAATTTTACCATATATTTTATATACTTTGTTTGATAAATTCATATTAGTTAAAGCTGATGCAAATCTCTCACCTCTCCTTGAAGGTACCATTTTAATTTTTGAATTAAATAATTTTGCAACTTCTAAAATAGTGTAACTAGTTTTACTTGTAATGCTATAATGTCTACATTTATTTAGTCTCCATGCTTTATAACATGCATTAATGGTATCATCTATATGTGTAAATCTTCTACTCTGCGTTCCAGGTTTAACTACAGTTAAAGGCTTTTTTTTTTTATAAAGATCCTCAAAAATACCAATCACTGTAGCCATATTTCCAATTGAGATTTGTTTAGGACCATAAACATTATAAAAGTACAAAATTTCAAATTTAAAGTTGAACCATTTTTTTAAATTATCAAGTAACTCTAAATTTTTAGCTTTCGTGAAAGCATACGGAGATAAGTTTTTATCATTACCTCTATTGCCAATTGAGGCTGATGTTGCTGAATAAATCAATTTAATTTTATTTTTTAAACAAAAACTAAAAACCGCATTTGTTCCAATAGTATTTGAGTCAATACACTCGTTCATTTTAAGAAAGCTTTGATAAATTCTAGAAAATTCACCAAAATGAAATACAGAATTTATAACCTTTTTTTTTGAATTTAATATTTTATGAATATTTTTTGTTTCACCTTTTATATAACTTACCCTTCTGTTTCGGATATGATTTTTAATTGTTCCAGAAGAGTAATTGTCAATACTTAAAATTTTATATTTGGTTTTTTTTAAAAAAAATTCAATAAGGTTTGATCCAACAAATCCAGCACCTCCTGTAATTACAATATTATTTTTTTTCATGTCCTATAACCTAACTCAAAATCTTCTAAAGTCTGAATAAGACCTTCTCTTAAAGACGTTTTACTTTTCCACCCATATTTTTTTGCTAAACTTACATCAAGTAATTTTTTTGGCACACCGTCTGGTTTAGACTTATCATAATCAATCCTTAACTGCACACCCATTTGTTTCATTATAAATTTTGTATACCATTCAATTGTATAATCTTGACCTGAGCCAATATTAATAAATGACTCCTTGATTTTTTTATTTAAAAAAAAGTAAACTGCATCAGCAAAATCATCTACAAACAAAAGTTCTCTTAATACTTTTCCACTACCCCAAACTTTTACAGATTTTTTTTTTAAAGTTTTAGCTTCATGTATTTTTCTTATTAATGCTGCAAAAAAATGGGAATTTTGAAGATCATAATTATCATTTGGTCCATACATATTGGATGGCATTAAACATTTATAATTTAATTTATAATTCTTGCTGTAATTATTACACATTATTATACCAGCAATTTTTGCAATTGCATAAGCATCATTTGTTTCTTCTAGTGCTCCAGTCAAAATATATTTTTCTTTGATTGGTTGTCTAGAAAATTTTGGGTAAATGCAGCTTGAGCCTAAAAATATTAAATCTTTAATTCCAGCTTTGTAAGATCCATGTATTATATTATTTTGAATTTGCAAATTTTCATAAATAAAACTCTCTTTATATAAACTGTTTGCAACAATTCCTCCAACTTTTGCTGCAGCCAATATAACTAAATCAGGCTTTTTTTTCTTTAAAAAATTAAATACCTTAAGTTGATCAATAAGGTTTAATTTTTTTTTGTTTACAGTAATGATTTTTTTAAAACCTTTTTCTATAAATTTTTTTTTAATTGCTGAGCCTACCATTCCATTGTGTCCAGCAATGAAAATTTTGGAGTTCTTATTTATTTTCATTTATTTGTTTAATCTCTTCCCCAATCATTTCATCTATTAATGAATTGAGATTATACTTTGGTTTCCAGTTAAGTTTTTTTCTTGCTTTGGTCGCTTTTCCTAATAATGTATTAACATCTAAAGGTCTAAAATATTTTTTATCAACTTCAATAATGGTTTTTTTATCTTTCTTATCAAATGCTTTTTCATTTAAGCCTTTACCTCTCCAAACAATTCTAAATCCTAATTTCTGACAAACTATATTTACAAATTTTCTAATACTATATTGTTTACCGGTGGCAATTACATAATCCTCTGGTTTTTTTTGTTGTAAAATTTTCCACATGGCCTCTACATAATCTTTCGCATGACCCCAATCCCTTTTGGCATCTAAATTCCCTAAATACAACTTTTTATCATAACCGTACTTAATTCTTACAAGGCCCCTGATTATTTTTTTTGTTACAAACGTCTCACCTCTTCTGGGACTTTCATGATTAAATAATATTCCATTACAAGCAAATATGTTATAGGCCTCTCTATAATTTTTTGTAATCCAGTGACCGTATAATTTTGCAACACCATATGGACTTAAAGGATAAAATTCAGTTTTTTCAGTTTGTGGGATTTGCTGGACTTCACCATACATCTCAGAGGTTCCGGCTTGATAAAATTTTGTATAACTCTCCAACTTATGAAATTTAATTGCCTCTAAAATTCTTAAAACTCCCAATCCATCTGCATTAGCAGTATACTCTGGTACTTCAAATGAAACTGCAACATGTGACTGTGCTGCAAGATTATAAATTTCATTGGGTCTCACATTTTTTATTATTTGTGAAACAGAAGAAGAGTCGGTTACATCTCCATAATGAAGTATAAAATTTTTCTTACTTTCGTGTGGATCTTGATAAATGTGGTCAATTCTAGCTGTGTTGAATGATGACGATCTTCTTTTTACTCCATGAACAGTATATTTTTTTCTTAACAAAAAGTCTGCTAAGTAAGATCCATCTTGACCAGTTATACCAAATATAAGTGCAATTTTTTTCGCCATAAAAATTTATTACACTAATTTCAGTTGAAATAAAATCTAAAAAATAGTTTTAGATAATGGACCATCTTCATTTTTTAAGTTATCTATTTTTTTTTGGATTGAAAAATAGTTTTTATCAATTTTGTAATATGTTTCAATAAAAGGCTTATAATTATATATTTTTACTTCCTTAACAATCCTATTTAAATTTCTAGCTTCAAAAATAAGTGTCGTCAAACAAACTAGCACTACCGAAATTCGATTAAATTGGGAATAATTAAGACTAAATTTGTTTAGATAAAATGAAAAAGGAATAAAAATTAAAAGCGCAATAACAGAAAAGCCTCCATACCTCAAAGCTGGATGATTTAAGAACCATTCAATAAAAATCAATATTAATACCAGATATAAATATTTTGAAAATTTATTTATTATTAATTTTTTTTTCTTTTTCTTAAAATTTCTAATTATTATCCAAAAAATCAAAAGAATTGAAATTAAACCTAATATAAAATCTGACACTTTATAAAAAAAATAATTCTGGATCCAATTTGAAACCCAATTTAAACCAATTATATATTCCTCGGGATTAGAAACTCTATAATTTGGATTAGCACCAGATTTAGACCACAACTCATACCAATCATTCATTTTTTTTACACTATCGATTGGTATTGACCATGCAAAATTTTCAAAACATGTAAATGAAATTGGATAAAGTAAACACCCTGTATTTACAAAATATGAAAGTAAAATTAATAAAATTAACAAAGTTGAATAAAATGAATAATTTTTTGTAAAAAATAATCTTAAAGTTAAAGATAAATTATTATTTTTTTGTAAAAAAAAATAAAACAAAGGAATAAACAATAACATGTATAAAAAATAGAAAGATTTTAAAGAAATAATAAGTGTAAATAAAATTGAAATAAAAAATAGATCTATTTTTTCATTATTTTTATTTTCGAACATTTCAAATAGATAAATGAATAATAAAAAAATTAAAATCTGTGCTGATCTATCTGTGCCATGTTCAGATATTCTGTAAAAAAAAATATTTATAAAAATAAATGACAATAATGCCAAATAATTTGAGAAGTTAATTTCCATACTTTTCATTTTGAAATTCTCAAAAAAATTACTAATTTTTTTTAACAAAATAATATTTGAAAAACCCAATATAAAGACAGCAGAAAAATTAAATAAATAGTATTCTGCAAAGGGCAAATAAAATAATGAATTGAGATAAAAAATTGATGACGGTGTCCTAAATCCATGATTCAGCTTTCCAATTCCAAAATTAAGACTGTCTTGTGTTAGATTATATGTATAGGCAAAATGATAATAAGGAAAATCATCATGATTTTTTTCAATTAGTAATGATATAAATAATGCTAAGAATATAAGAAAAAATAAAAGCAAATTATTTTTTAAATTTCTCTTATGATGATTTTTATAAATATAGTAGAGAAAAAATAAAAATCCGAAAAAGATAATTAAAAAATTATGTATTTTAGAATGAGGTATAAAAATATTGCTTAAATACGAATAAACAATTAAAAAAAATATTCCAACTAAACCAATAACACCAAGATTATATTCAGATTTATTTTTTTTCTCAAAACTCAAAAAAACGGATCCATATCCAACTATAGATACTAAAATAATAAAATAATAAGTGAAAAATATAAAAAAGTTTAATGACATTATTAATTAATAACTATAATTAAATTAATAGTGAGTATATTTAAACAAAATTTTTATTTAAATGATGAAAAATATAACTTTGATAATTCCTGCAAAAGACGAGTCTGAGTCGCTTCCATTGGTTCTTAAAAAGCTTAAAAAGTATGATTTCAAAATTATGGTCGTTTTACATAAATCTGATTTAAAAACTATTAATTCAATAAAGCCATTTAAAGTGAAAATTGTATTTCAAAACAATCTAGGTTATGGGGATGCACTAATTAAAGGAATTAATAATTGTAAAACAGAATTTTTCTGCATATTTAACGCAGATGGTTCTTTTAAAATTTCTGAAATCACTAAAATGAAAAGGATTTTAAATTCTAAAAAATTAGATTTTATATTTGGATCAAGATATCAAAAAAATGCTTATAGCCATGATGATACAGCTTTAACTTATATTGGAAATTTTTTTTTCACTAAAATTGGACAAATTTTTTTTAAATTACCTATAACTGATATCCTTTATACTTTTGTCTTGGGTAAAGCCCAAAAAGCTAAAAAACTAAAATTGAAATCAAAAAATTTTGCTTTTTGTGTCGAATTACCAATAAAAGCAGTTAGAAATAAAATGTTAATAAAATCATCGAGTTCTGTTGAGTTTAAACGAATAGCAGGTGAAAAAAAAGTAAACGAATTTAGAGATGGTTTAAAGATTTTATATAGTATGGTGAAATTGTTTTTTAAAAATGTATAAAATCGAATATTATAAGAATAACATATTAGAAACATTATCCTTTTTTATTATTTCAATACTACCGATCATCATTTTTTTAGGATCTGGTTTGTTAAACATAACTATAATAATTATAGATCTTTTATTTTTAATTGAAATTTACAGAACAAAAAAATTAAAGTTCTTAAATAATATCTTTTTTTATCTTTTAATTTTTCTTTGGGCTACTTTTATGATTAACTTATTTTTTTTTAGTGTTGATCCCTCTAATTCTATTTTAAGATCAGTTGGTTTTTTAAGATTTATATTTTTTGTTTTTGCAATTAAATATATTTTTGAAATAAAAGAAAATTATTACTCTAATAAAGTTTTTAAAATTTGGACTATAATTTTTTTGTTTGTTTCATTTGATCTAATTATTGAATATATATTAGGACAAAATATTTTTGGTTTTAAAGCGGAATTGACTGGAAGACTTGTAGGCTTTTTTAAAGATGAAATGAAAATTGGTCACTTTTATTCTGCATTTATCTTAATTGTGTTAATCACAATAAATAATTTTCTAAATAATTATAAAAATATCAATGATAAAAAATTTTTAAAAGAATTTATCTTTTTTTGTTTGGCAGCTATTTTTCTGATTACTTCTTTTTTAATTGGAGAGAGGGCGAATTTCGTTAGAGTTTTATTTATTTTTGTAATATTCATATTATTTTTAAAAAAAAATTTAAAAGCTACTATTTCAATCTTATTAATTTGCGGGATAATTTTTACCAGTTTGGTACTAAATAATGAAAGATTCAAACAACGATTTTGGATTACCTTTTTAAATCCATTGATCAAAAATCCTATTGAAACTTTATTTATACCGCCTTATGGAGATCACTATAAAGCTGCATTAGAAGTTTTTAACAGAAATAAATTTTTTGGTGTTGGAATAAGAAATTATGCACCAGAGTCTTCAAAGAATGTTTATGCTAAAAATGCATCTGTTCACCCACATCAGATACATTTTGAATTTTTAGCGGAATTAGGTCTATTTGGATATTTTTGTTTTTTTTATGTTATTTTTCAAAGTCTATTTTTTTCAATAAGATCTTTTTTTAAAAAAAATGATTTTTATAAATTTTCTGGTATTTTATTTGTTTTTGTTACTTTAATTCCTTTTATTCCAAGTGGAAGTTTTTTTACAACCTACGGAGCTACTTTATTTTGGCTTAATTTTGCAATTTTAGCAAAAAACAATAAATCAATATAATTTTTTTTTTAGTAAAAAATAAAAAAATAAATAAATAGTTACATTAAATAAAATTAAAAATAACAAAGATTTTGTGTGTGAAAAATACGATAAACCTATAAAAAAAATTGAAAAATTATAGAGGTTTATAATTACAGATGAGATTGGATTAGAAAAATTTTTTATGAAATTATTTTTTTTTCTTTTTAAAAAATAAAATAATAATTGATGAAAATGTAAATTGTCTGCATCTAAAGGATCTAATTTTATAATTTTTTTTCTTATAATGGAAAATAAATTTTCAAATGCAGGATACCAAAGTAATAAAGCTATAAAATATGGAGATATAAGTGGATTTGAACTATTTATCTCTATTAAGAAATAGCCAAATAGATAACCAATCAAATAAGATCCTGAGTCACCCAAGTATAAAAGATTTAATAAATTTAATATAAATAAAAAAGACATAGCATAAAATAAAATCATTATTTGATTTTTGTTAATAATTATTTTTGAAGATTGACTAAGTATTAATATTATAATCACAATAGACAAAAAATATCCTAAATTTAACCCATCAAGACCATCAATAAAATTAGAACCATTTATTAAAACTAATAAGCAAAATGTTATAAAAAATACATTAAAATAATAATTAGATATTAAATTATTTAAAAAATCATTTCTTAAATCAAGAATATTTAAATTAAGAATATCAACAAAAATAATAATTAGTGATGATTGTAAAATCAATCTAATTTTAGGTGAATTTATGAAATCACAATCAGATGAAATTCCCAAACAAAGAATTAGTAATGAAAAGAACAAAATATATTCATTGAAATATTCAAAATTTAAGCTGATATAAATAAAAAAAATTATCCCCCCAATAAGAGGAATTGATTGTCTACCAGCAAATTTTTGGTGTTTTTTATAAAATTTGCTTTTTAAATTTTTAAAAATATATCTACAGATTAAAAAAATTATCAATAAATATGAATATGAAATTAAATATTGCATTACTTTTTTCTTAAAAAATTAATTGATAAAATTATTACTTTAAATATAGAGTCTAAAAAATTAAATTTTTCATATTTATAGTATACTTTAAATGCATCTTTGATTTTTTGGAAAGAGGATTTTGATAAAGAATTTTTTCTATCAGTCCAATTAGTTAAAACTTTTTTTATTCCATAAAATAGAATTCCACTTTTTGAAATTTTAAGCCACAATACATAATCTTCTTTTGTTTTAAGACTTGGAAATAATTTATGTTTTAAAATTAATTTTTTTTTTACCATTACAGTGGAAAGGCCTATATCGCATGAATTTAATAAATCAAAATAATTTAATTTTCTTGCTAAACGTTTTTGTAAAAATTTATTATTCTCATCGAAAAGATCATAAGAGGTATGTGATATAAGTAAATTATTTTTTTTCATGTAGTCGTATTGAATTCGAAGCTTATTTTTTTTCCATATGTCATCACTATCCAAGAAGGCGATAAATTCACCTTTTGCTTTCCTAATACCTTTATTTCTTGATAAGCCGGCACCAAGATTTTTATTATTAATTAAAACCTTAATTTTTTTTTTTTTTACAAATTCTTTAAGTAATTTTATATTTTCCTTATCATCAGGATTGTCATAAATGATAATCAATTCATAATTTTTAAAAGATTGACTTTTTACAGAATATATTGCTTTTTTTAAAAGTTTAAAATTATCATAAAATGGGATTATAACACTAATTTTAATTTTCATTTAATTCCTTTAAAATAAGTTTTTTTTGTTTGTTCCAATCTATATTGTGATTCAGGTTATTTAATGATTTTTTTTTACTAGTAAATTTTTTTTTATTCAAAAGAATATTGCTCAATTCATGATAAAGTTTTTTTTTATCAAGATTACTTTCATCTAAAATCCAGCAGCAATTTTTATCTTTATAAAATTTTGCATTTTCTAACTGATGATTATCTTTTGAATTTTTTAAAGGAATTACTAAAAAAGGTATTCTTAATACAAATAATTCAGCTAATGTTGAGGAGCCTCCTCTTGTAATACAAAAATTACATCTTTTAATTAATTCAAAAAAATTATTATCATAACTGAAAACTTTATTTTTTATATTACATTTATTATAAAAACTTTTCAAAAATTTAATGTTTTTTACATCTGTCTGATGAATAATTTTCAAGTTTAATTTCTTAGATAATTCAAAAATAATTTGATGAAAATTTTTATTAAAAATTCTTGCACCTTGACTTCCACCAATAATCATTAAATTTAATCCTTTAATAGGATTAATTCTTTTTTTTTTAAAAATATCTCTAACTATTGGCGCTATTAAAACTATTTTATTTTTAAATTTTTTAGGAAATAATTTAATTTTGTATGAATGACAAAAAATTTTGTTACAATAAGGTAAAAAAAATTTATTTGATTTTCCAATGACATGATTAGGTTCGTAAATATATAACTTTTTTTTCAAAATTAAACTTGCAACACATAATGGGGTCGGAGCATATCCACCAGTTGAAAAAACAATATCAATTTTGTTTTTTTTTAAAAAAATTATAGATTGAATTATAAGATATAGAATGAAAATTATTTTAAAAGGAAATAAAAGGTAACTATTAGAAATTTGAGGAGTTTTGAAAACTTTAGGATTATATTTTTTTGTATTCAAATAATTCAAACCTCTAGAATCTGATGAGATAAAAGATTTAAATTTTTTATTAAATATATTATAAAAAACAAGTGCTGGCATTATATGTCCACCTGATCCACCAGTTGCAATTAAGATTTTTTTATTCAAATTATTCTAAAATTTTAATTTCTTTTTCTAACTTTATACCAGTTTTTTTGTAAACATTATCAGTCACAAAATTAATCAAGTCTTTCATATCTTTAAATGTTGCATTTCCTTTATTAACAAAAAAATTACAGTGTTTTTCTGAAATACACGCATCTCCAAAACTCTTGTCTAAAGGTACAGACTGCTTAATTAATTCCCAAACTTTTTTATTTGTTTGTGAGATCGGATTTTTAAAAGTACTACCACTTGTTTTTATCCTATTGGGTTGATTTCTTTCTTTTTCATTTCTTAGTCTTATAGTCTTATTTTTGATATCGTTTAAGTCAGCTTTAACTCCTTTAAAAGAAGCACTTAAAAAAATTAAGTCATTAGAAAGATTGTTGTTTCTATATTCGAAATTAATATCTTTTTTTGGAATTGTTATAATATTCCCTTTTTTATCTACAGCTTGAACAGAAATTAATATATCTTTAAACTCACTTCCAAAACATCCTGCATTCATTTTAATACCACCTCCAACAGTACCTGGTATACCTGATAAAAATTCAAAACCACTTAAACTATTATTAATTGCAAAATCTGACAAAGTTTTATCTGAAACAGCACTACCTGCAATTATAAGATCTTCACCTAGAAGAGATATGTTATTAAAAGATTTTCCTAATTTTACAACAACACCATCAAATAATTCATCTGAGATTAAAGTGTTAGAACCAGCACCTAAAATAAATATTTTTTCTTTATCATTAATTTTTTTTAAGAAATTTACTAAATTTTTTAAACTTTCTGCCTTATAAAAAATTTTTGTTTTCCCTCCAATATTAAACCATGTTCTTTTTTTTAAATTATAATCAAATTTTATATTCTCACCAAATGTATCAAATAAATTTTTCAAATATTCTGTTTTCATTTCATTAATTTTGGTAGTTGTCTCATCCAATTGGAAATGGTGCCTGCACCCATTCCAACAACTATTTTTTTTCCGCTTAGATATTTTAAAAATTTTGCTAATTCAATATTATCATTTACTAAAAAAACTTTTACCTTTGAGTTTTTGATAATTTCTCTAGCAAATGAATTATAACTGAATCCCAAATTCATTTTTTCACCTGCGGTAAAAATTGGACATAAAATGACTGTATCTGCATCTGAAAACGAATAAGAAAATTCCTTTCTAAGATCCTTTAATCTAGAGATTCTGTGTGGTTGAAAAATACAAATTTTTTCATAATCCTTATAAACTTTCTTTAAACCATCCAAAACAAATTTTATCTCTGTAGGATGATGAGCGTAATCATCATAATAATCAATCTGGTTGTGGGTAAAAATCTTATTAAATCTTCTTTGTACGCCTTTAAAACTTGATAGTCCTTTTTTAATAACTTTAATTGAAATACCTACTGTAAGCGCTACTCCTATAGCTGCAACAGAGTTTCTAACATTATGAACACCCAACAAAGGTATTTTTATTTTTTTTACTAAAAATTTTTTTTTATTAGTTAACTTTATTGATAAATCAAATTGAGTAAAAGTTTTTTCCTGTTTTAAATTCCTAATACAAAAATTAGATTTATCATTTAAACCATAGGTATAAAAATTATGATTTTTGATTTTTTTTATTAAGTTGTAGTTAATTCTATCATCTAAACAAATGAATACTTTTCCAAATGATGGAACTTTATTAATGAAGTTAACAAAGTATTGTTTTAATTGATCCATAGATTGGTAGAAATCCATGTGCTCACGATCAATATTTGTAATTATGGAGTATGTTGAAGGCACATGAATAAAACTTCCATCTGATTCATCTGCCTCTAAAATTGACCAATCACTACGTCCCAATTTTACTGTACTTTTAAGAGAGTTAATAACTCCACCATTTATAATTGTAGGGTCTAAGTTAGTTTTTTGAAATATCGATGCAATTAAAGATGTGGTAGTAGTTTTGCCATGTGAACCAGTAACAACAATATTTTTCATCAATGAAACAATATGAGCAAGCATTTTACCTCTAGATATTATTGGAATTTTCTTTTTTTTTGCCTCAATTAATTCAGGGTTATTATTTTTAATTGCTGATGAAATGACAACAATAGTTGCATCTCTTAAATTTTGCTTTTTTTGACCAATAAAAATTTTTATTTTTTCTTTTTTTAATCTCTCAATATTTTTATTAATTACAATATCACTTCCTTGGATTTTAAAACCTTTGCCTTTCATAATTAAAGAAAGGCCACTCATGCCTATGCCACCAATTCCTATGAAATGTATTGTTTCTTCTTTAGCTAATTCTATTTTCATTTTTTAATAAAAATGAAGTTTGACAAATGAAATATGTTGTTTTCTGGGCGAGATGCATCTATTTTAAGCAATCCATTGTTATATGGCATGATTTGAAATAAATTATAATTTTTCAATAAGACTGTAAATTGATATAAATTTTCTCCTGAAAATAAATAATGATAATTCATCTCAAATTGTATAAATTTTGGTTTATGTTTTTTTAAAAATTTTTTAGCTCCAAGTAAAACTTTATAATCATGCCCCTCAGTGTCAATTTTGATATAATCAATTTTTTTCAAAAATAAATTCTTATGTTTGGCCTCAAAACTATCTAAAGTTTCAGTTTTAATTTTTTGTTTTTGTAATTTTTTTTTTCTTAAAAAATTTATATTGTTTAAATTGAAATTTACTGAAGCTAATTGAGATTGAGAATTAGTAAAATATATTTCTGAAATTTTTTTTTGATTTGATAAAGCAATATTAAAACATTTAAAATTTTCTCTATTTTCAACTTCTATTTTTTTCAATTTTAGGTATGAGTGTTTCATTGGCTCGAAAGCAATTACTTTTGTATTTTTTATAGCTAGTATTTTTTTAGAAAAAGCTCCAGTATGAGCTCCGATGTCTAGACAATTTTTAACTTTATGAATTTTAATTAATTCAAATACAAAGTTTTCTCCTGTTTCAAAAAAATTGCCAAAATTTTTATACCCAGAAATTTTTAAACAAAGGTGAAGTAGTAGTTTTCTCAAAAAATCAAATTTTTTTTTCGAAAAAATTTTTACTAAATAATTCATTAAATTTATTTAATCAAATATCTTATATACTGTTAAGTATTTTTTCTAAACTTTTAGTTGAACTTTTATGTGTAAATTTTTTTAAAATCCATTTGGAATTCATAATTTTTTTATTTAATTTTTCAGGATTCAAAATAAAGTCTTCAATCTTTTTTGATAACTCTATATGATTTTGTGGTTCAAAGAGTTGTCCATATTTACCAGATTCTAATAATTCTCTTGTTCCTCCGGGACTATCAGCTGCAATTACGGGAACTCTAAAATTCATAGCTTCAACTATTGCATTTGGCATTCCTTCAAATATTGCAGTGTGAATTAACAAGTCTGCTTTTTTATAAATCTTTTTTTTATCTTTTTCATGACCTTTTAATTTAACGTACTTATTTAATTTATTATTTTTTATAAATTTTTCTATTTTTTTTCTCAGTTCACCACTACCAAAAATACTTAATCTAAAATTTTTGCAATCTAATAAATTAATTGCTTTTAAAAGAGTTAAATAATCTTTTTGCGCAGACAATCTACCGACGGCAATAAAATTAAAAAATAATAATTTTTTTCTCTTTTTATTGAATTTACGCAATCTTTGAATTGGCCCAGAATATACTACTTTTGACTTAATATTAAATTTACTTAATTCTAATGATGAAGTTTTTGAATTAGTCAAAACAGCATCAGCTTTGGAATATGTGAAACCTATTAAGAATTTAACTATCTTGTTTTTAATGAAAGAAAATACATTTTCAAATATATCTAGTTCCTTGACCGAGGTCCTTTCAAATAAAATTAACTTTAAATTTTTAATTTTTTTTAAAAATATTATTGATAAAACATTTGAGTAATGAATATTTGAAATAAAAATATTTTTTTGGAATTCTTTTGATTGTTTATTCAAAATTTTTCTTATCTCAAAAAAACAAAAAAAAGTTTTAAAAACTCTATAATTAATCTTTAATTTATAATACTTTACATATTTTGGTAAAATTTTTTCATATTCTGAGTTTCCCAAGAAAAATATGTGTAATTTATATTTTTTACGATCTAAATTATTCAAAAAAGTAAATATAGCATTACCAGCTCCACCAAAAGTAAATCTTGAAATAAAAAAGAATATATTAATTTTCATAACCTTTTATTAATTTACTTAAAATTTTATAGTGATTGAAAAGAGTAAATTCTTTAAGTTTTTTCTTGTATGAAATTTTTTTCAATAATAAGCTTTTATTGTCTGAGTCATATACATTTTTAAATGTTCTTAAAAAACTTTCAGAATTATTGGATTTAAAAATAAATCCATTTTTTCCATTATCTAGAAGTTCACGGGGGCTATTTGGACAGTCACTAGATAAAATTGTTTTGTTCATGTATCCTGCTTCAATTAAAACAAACCCTGGGTCCTCCCAAAGAGAAGGTAAAATTAATATGCGTGAATTTTTCAAATAATCGTAAATATTAACTTTATATCCTAATAAAAAAACTTTGTTTTGTAATTTGTATTTTTTAATATCATCAATTAATTTTTGCTTATCCTCTCCATCTCCTATGATACATAAATTTAAATTTGGATATAATATATTTATTTCACTAAATACTTTTATTAAGAATCTAAAGTTTTTTTGTTTAGTGAGTCTACCTATAGATATTAAAGTATTTTTTGAGGAAATTTCTTTTTCAATAATGTTATTCTCTTTTTTCTTTTTCTGAATTTCTTTAATATTTAATATTGGGTCTGGTAAATATTTTACCTTCACAGAATCAAAAATATTAGACTCTATTAGAATTTTTAAAGTTGATTTAGTTGGTGTTGTTACAAGAAAAATTTTTTTTCCGACAATCCTCCAGAAAAAGGATCTTAAAAAATTCAACTTTGGAAATCCTGAAATCCTTAAAATAAATTTTGTATCGTATTTAAAAATTGATAATAAAATAAGAGGTATAAAAGTCATTAAATGAATAACTAAAAAATCTGGTTTGTCTGATTTTAATAATCTATGAAGTTTCATAATTGAAAATAAAAAAATGATAAAGTATGAAATTCTACTTTTTATAAATCCAAATTTAGGCAAAAAATCAATTAGATTAAAATTTGATAATTTTTTAATTTTTATTTTTTTTTGATTAATATTTTCTTTTTGATTTCTCCATTCACCTATGATTTCTAATAAGCATGTAGAAATTTCATTATTTGAATATTTATTGATAGACTCAATTGAGTTAATAACAGCCTTTTCAGTTGCAATATTAGAAAAAAAAGGAGACCAATAATATAATTTCATTTTTTAAATATAAACATTTTTTAATGGATAATTTTATACTATTCTAAAAAAAATTCATGAAAACTAAAAATAAACTTTTATCAATTATTACTGTAGTAAAAAATGATGTCATTAATATTGAAAAAACAATTAAGTCGATAATTCACCAAAAAAACCAATATATTGAGTATCTTATAATTGATGGAAAATCTTCAGATGGAACGTTGCAGAGGATAAATAAATTTGGGAATAAAATTGATAAGATCATTTCTACTAAAGATAAAGGTATTTATGATGCAATGAATATTGGTATCAGAAATGCAAATGGAAAATATATAGGTTTTTGTAATAGTGGTGATATTATTAAATTTAATTCACTGAAAACTATAATCAAATTTCTTAAAAAAGATATTGATGTTCTTTTTGCTACAGTAAAAAGAAATTACTTAGGTACAACAATTATTAAGAGTGGTTATAATCTTAAAAGATTAAATTATAATTTTGATTTTGCCACTGCACACTCAACAGGTTTTTACATTAAAAAAAAATTTCATAATAAAATTGGACTTTATGATTTAAGTTTTAAGTGTTCTGCTGATTATGATTTTTATTTAAGAATATTTAAGCTAAAAGATCTTAAGGTTATGAGCACTAATCGAGATAAAATAATTGGTGAAGTTCAAAGTGGTGGATTTTCATCTACTTATAGTGCATTAGATCATTTAGTTGAGGAGACAAAAATAAGAATAAAAAATAATCAAAATATTTTTTTGATAATTATAATATTTGTAAATGCATTAATTAAAAATTTTGTCAAATACTTAAAAAAATTATAAGGATTTAATTCTTTCTTTAAAAAAATCAAATGATTTACCATGTTGGTCTCTAATTGATAAAATTGGTTTTTTTGTAATCCATTTAATTCTTAATTTTTTATCATTATACAAAATACCATTTTCTGTTTTAGGATTTCTATAATCATCCAAATGATACAAGACGGTACATGTTTTAGATAAACACTCATAACCATGAGCATATTTATTTGGTACAATCAAAATATCACCTTCTCTTAAAATAAATTTATTAACTTTTCCAAAATTTTTAGATTTTTTATTTAAATTGACCACTACATCTAAAATTTTACCATCTATAACATATATAAATTTTGTTTGTTTATTCTTTGTTTGAAAATGAAGCCCTCTAATTACATTTTTTTTTGATTTTGCAATAGCTGAAAATACAAAATTTATTTTAATTTTTTTTTTTAAGAAAATTTCTTGAAAAAAACCCCTTTTATCAAAATATTTTTTATTATTTCTAAAAACTATAGGATTTTTTAACATTTTTTTTAATTATCTTTTTAAATTTACTAATATTTAGTGAGCTATCAATTGGAAAATTAGAATTTTTATTAATCTTAATACCTTTAATATTTTTTTTATTTTGTTTGGCAAAATTAAAAATAGATCTTTTTTTTGTTCCAATATTAATTATTCCTTTTTCATCAAGAATATGTGGTAATATTTCTGCGAAATCTTTGTTGTATATGAATGAGGAATAGGCATTTTTAATTGCAGCTTTATAAGAAAAAGGAAAGTCTGTCATTGCCAGTCTAAGGATTAGAAAGTTTTTTAACATTTGAACAGCACATTCACCTCCTAATTTTGACCATCCATAATTGTTAATGGGAAAAATAGGATCGGTTTCTTTATAATTGCCATCTTTACATGGATAAACATAATTAGTTGAAAAATAAATTAATTTTATTTTTAGTTTGTTACAAGCCTTGACCACATTAGCAGTACCAATGATATTTGTATCAATACTTAGATCAAGTTTTTTATTGTGAATAGCCATTGGTCTTGATAAGGCCGCAACATGAATTAGAGTTTTAATTTTTTTTTGTTTTAAAACTTTAATTAATTTTTCGTAATTCAAGATATCTAATTGTTTTTTTGTACTATAAATGACATTTTTTCCAGATAGTTGTTTTTTTAAATATTTGCAGAAACGGCTATTACCTCCAGTTATCAATATACTCTTATTAGTATTCATTTTACTAAGATCAATATCCCCTTAAGTATTGTGATGGCGCATTTCTGAAACCATTCTTTTTTAAAAATTCTTCATTATATAAAAAAAATGGATTTTTTAAAAAAGGTCTTCCAACAAATATATTATCAAAGTAATTTTTCTTTATATATTTATCTGCTAACTCTAAGTCATTCGTAAAGCCAGTTATTCCAACTTTTAAATTAGTTTTTTTCTTAATTTCTTTTGCAAAATCTAATCTAAAAAATTTTTTTTGTTTCATGTTTGTTTTAGTAATAATTCCACCAGAACTTACACAAACGTAATCAAAGCCTATCTTTTCTAGTTCTGAACAAAATTCTACTGCTTCCTTAGTACTAATTCCAGACTTAAGATGATCATTACCAGTAATTCTTGCTCCAAGTATTTTGTTTTTAGGCCAAATTTTTCTAGCAATTTTAGCTATTTCCAATGCCAATCTAAATCGCTTAAATTTATTTCCACCATAACTATCAGTTCGATTATTGCAAATTGGTGACAAAAATTGATGCAATAAATAACCATGTGCCATATGCAATTCTAATATATCAAAATTTGCATAAAGAGAATTTTTAATTGAATTTTCAAATTTTTTTTTTATTTTTTCAATACCTTTAATGCTCAATTGTTTTGGCTTAGGCCATCCTAAATCTTTAGATAGATTTGAGGAAGAAACAGTTTTCCAAGACTCCTTATTTTTTAATGGTGTATTTGATTTTATCGAGGGAATTTGACTAGAGCCCTTTCTTCCAGAGTGAGATAATTGAATTCCTATTGGTGTATTATCTTGCTTTTTTAAGTATTTAACCAATCTTTTAAATTCATTTTTTTGTTTTTTTGTCTCAATACATAGATCTTTTTTCGAAATTTTTCCTTTACTTGTTACTGCTGTAGACTCGATCATTAAAAGTCCCGCTCCAGAAATTAGTAAGTTTGATAAGTGCCTGTAATGCCAATCTGTTGGAATACCATTTGTTGCAGAATATTGGCACATGGGTGATACTGAAATTCTATTAGAAAACGATTTTTTGCATCTAGTAAAATATAGTTTATTTAAGATCATTTAAGCTTTCTTTAAAATTTGACGATAATCAATTGTAAATAAATTATAATGAATATTTATTTTTATATTTTCTGATGTATTTATAAAAATCACTACTTAATTTTTTTTTTATTTTTTAAACCATTTTTTTCAACTAAAAAATCATTGTGGGGATGAAATATTGCTCCTGGATAGGACCAGTAAGTCTCTATAAACAATTTACCTAGAGCGCTCCCTAACTTAGGAAGATGGGGAACCCCATCACTATCTATCATTGATTTAAATGGAACGGCTATTCTTAACCATTCTCCAGTTGGTTGATTTCTATAAAGTTCTCTGAGGTATACAGCTACTTTTGGATCTATTGGTTTATAACCTTTTTTTCTAAATGCTTCATATACTTTATTGAGTGTGGTTGGTTTTTTGAAACCTAAATTTTTAAGTTTAACTCTATGAATTTCAATTTCTTGATTGTTAAAATTTACATCCTTAAATTTTTTAAAGATATCCTTTATCCAAACACTAAGATAATATTTTTTATCATATACTTTTAAAAGTTGTTTTATAGTTTTATATTTTTTAACTTTAACTTTTTTCCAAAACATCTAATTTTTTCCAAAAAACTTTAAAGAGCCCAATTTAAATTTATCAATAATATAATCTACTTGTTTTTTGCTATGAGCATAGGAGAAAAAAATTATTCCACTGCTTGGGAGATATATACCTTGATTTTTAATATATCTTTTGAAACCTGAAATAGAAAAATTTTTCCTCATTTCTAAAAAATCTCTTCCAACTCTATCTTTAATGTTTTTTTTAGTATAAACTAGTCTCAACATTGATTTAAACCTATATACTTTTAAATCAAGATTATTTTTTTCAAAAAATTTATTCATTTCTAGTTCAAAAAATTTTGAAATATAATCCAATTTTTTAAAAATTTTTTTATCATTTTTTATAATATAATTTAATACACTGTTACCTATAAATGAAGTTATTGAATTTCCAGAAAAAGTACCTCCAAAAAAAATTTTATTTTTTAATTTATTTATTTTTTTATATGTTTTTTTATTAATTGAAATAAAACCTAATGGAAGGCCAGCACCAAAACATTTTCCAAAAATACTTATATCTGCATCAATATTATATAATTCTTGAATGGTTGATAAATCTGATCTTAAACCTGTTATCATTTCGTCAAAAATTAGATTAATATTATTTTTCTTACAATACAATTTTAAAAATTGTAAATATTCATTAACATCAGAGTTAGGCAAACTTCCCTGTATGGGTTCAATAACTACAGAATTAATTTTTTTTTTATTTTTTTTTAATATTTGCTTTGATTTCAAGATATCTTTATATGGTATAAATATAAGGTTTTTTTTTTCTTCAGTTTTTAATCCAGAAGATAAATCAATTGGTTGTAATTTTTTATTTGACTTAAATAAAAGTTGATCCACAGAACCATGCCAACCTCCAGAAACTAAAACAATTTTTTTCTTTTTATTAATCGCCCTAGAGATTCTTAAAGATTTTATTATTGCCTCCGTACCTGAATTACAAAAAATTATTTTATGTGAATTCTTAACAATTCTTTTTATATTTATTGAAAATTTTTCTGCATTTATATTTGGTGCAGCCAAATTTGAGATATTTTTTTTCCCTAACTTTTTGATACTATTTTTAAATATGTTATGATTATGACCCAACAATAAAGATCCTGCACACATTGACAAATCAATATAGGCTTTACTGCCAATGAAAATATATGAGCCTTTTCCAGAATTAAATAATTCAGTATTATTGTTATATCCCTCGTTTAATATATTTTTTGACATTTTTTAAAGAAATGTTGTTATTAAACTATACTAATTAGTTGTTAATTAAATACAAGTATATCTTTTACTTTACAGTTCAATATTTGAACATTAATGTGTTCATAAAATGAACATATGAAAAAAAATCAAGAATACTTAGATATTTTAAGAAAAATTAATAATGATCCTAAGGCCTCTCAAAGATCCTTATCAACAAATTTGGGAATTAGTCTAGGTAAATTAAATTATTGTATAAATTCCCTAAAAAAAAAAGGACTAGTAAAGATAAAAAATTTTCGAGATAATAAAAACAGATTTAATCCTAAATCAAAAAATAATTATTTTTATATACTTACACCTAAAGGTGTGACTTTAAAAACAAAACTAACAATTAATTTTATGAAAAAAAAGATACAAGAATATGATGAGCTAAAATATGAACTTATGAAACATGATAAATCAAAAAAAAAATTAGATAAAACGCTACTTTAATAGATATTATGAATAAAACAGGACATAACAGGCCACCTATAGATTTAGATCCCAAACAAACAATTTTAAAAAACTTAAAAAGAAGATCAATGATTGTTGATGAAGGAATTAGGTTTTATAAAAATATTCCTTTACCTACTTGGATTGAATTAAGTTTAATTGATGTATGTAATAGATCCTGCGTTTTTTGTCCTAAATCAGATCCCTCAGTTGCTCCAGATACATATCAAAAAATGAGCAGAAAACTAATAGATAAACTTTCAAGTGAACTAAAAAAAATTAAATATAATGGATCTATCGCTTTATGTGGCTACGGCGAACCACTATTACATAAAGATATAGAATATATTGTAAAAAAATTATCGAAAGTTTGTAATGTTGAGATAGTCACTAATGGTGATGTTCTAAGTCCTAAATTACTAAAAAAATTATATGACGCTAAAGCAGGTAGATGTTTAATAAGTATGTATGATGGTCCTGAACAAATAGATATGTTCAAATCTATTATCCAAAAAGCAAAGATACCTGAGGATTTTGTTATATTGAGAGATAGATGGTACGACGACTCACAAAATTTCGGTGTAAAATTAACCAATAGAACTGGAACTATAAATATTGGAAATCAATTGGACACTAAAGTACATTCAATATGTTACTATCCTACTTATCAATTTTTGATTGATTGGAATGGTGATGTATTTCTTTGTCCTCAAGATTGGCAAAGAAGACATTCAATGGGAAATATGATGCAACAAGACATTTTTGATATATGGGTAAGTGCATCAATGAACAAATTTAGAAAAAATTTACTTAAAGGAAAAAGATGCGACAAACCTTGTTTGGATTGTAATGCAGATGGAACTTTACTTGGAAAAAATCATGCTGAAATCTGGAAAAAAATTTATAAAATTTAAATTAATTTTTCAAAAGAATTTATATTTAAAGAATGATGATTTAAAAGATAACTATAATGAAAATTTTGAAATTATTAAATAAATTATTAAATAAATTATTCAAATTAAATAATTCTAATTCCGACTTAGATTACGAAGAAATGAAAATGCAATTAGGAAAACTTTTAGATATTAATTCAACAAAAATCAATTCTTCAAATATTAACGATTATGAATTTAAAGTTTTCTCTCAGTGGGGAGAGGATGGAATAATTAATTATTTGATAAAAAATCTACATATTGAAAATGAAGTATTTGTAGAGTTTGGTGTAGAGAATTATAAAGAGTCCAATACAAGATTCTTACTTAAAAACTCTAATTGGACTGGTTTAATTATTGATAATTCAAAAAAAAACATTGAGGAAATTAAAAGAGATCCAATTTACTGGCAATATACCTTAAAAGCAGTTTGTGAATTTATAGATAGGGATAATATCAATATCATTCTTGAAAATAATCTTTCAATAAAAAAAATTGGATTGTTATCAATAGATATCGACGGAAATGATTACTGGATTTGGGAAGTAATAAATTCAGTTGATCCTAGTATTGTTATAATTGAGTATAATTCCATCCTTGGGATCGATAAATCATTAGTAGTTCCCTATAAAAAAAATTTTAATAGAACAAAGGCTCATCATTCAAATATCTATTATGGAGCATCATTATTGGCCATAAATAAGCTTGCAGAACGAAAGGGCTATGTCTTTGTGGGATGTAATAGTGCAGGAAATAATGCTTTTTTCATTAAAAGTGATCTTCAAAATGATAAAATAAAAAAGAAAAATATTAAAGATGGTTACTTTGATAGAAAGTTTAGAGAATCTAGAGATAAAGATTATAAAAAAATATACTTAAGTTCACAAAAAGAAAAAGAAATTATATCAGATCTTAAGTTTGAAGAGGTATAATTTGAAAATTCTTATTACTGGTGCGAATGGGTATATTGCAAAAAATATCATCAAATTACTAAGAGAAAAAAAATATCAAATTCAAACTATTAATAGAAAAAATAGTAATAAGATATATCGAAAATTAATTAAAAAAAAATTCAAACCTCAAATTATCTTACATGCAGCAGGCTCTGGCTTATTGGGAAATAATAGATTTAATAAAAACGATTATTACAAAAAAAATTTATTGAGCACAATGCATCTAATAAACTTTATCAAAAAAACTAAATTAATAAATTCTAAGATTATTTTTTTTTCAAGCCAAGCTGTTTATGCAAAAAAAAATAACTATAAAATTCATGAAGAAGATAAAGTTTTTCCATCATCTTATTATGGTAAATTTAAGCTTCTTTCTGAAAAAGAGCTTTTAAAAATAAAAAAAAATCAAATTATAATATTAAGAATTTTTTCTATTTACGGAATAGGATTAAAAAAGCAGATAATTTGGGATGCTTGTAAGAAAATTAATTACAGGAAAACTCAATTTTTGGGTAATGGAAAACAAATAAGAGATTTTTTAAATATTAAAGATTTTTTATCATTAATATTTAAAATCATTAATGATAAAAAAGTCACTTCAAATCAAATATATAATGTCGGCTCTGGTAAAGGTATGAGGATTGACAAAATAATTAATAAAATAAAAAAATATTTTTTATATAAAGATAAAATAATATTTATTAAAAACCAGCATATATCGGAGTCCAGAAATTTTATTTCTTTAAATAAAAAAATTAAAAGACACTACAATTGGAAACCAAAAAGAAAATTTAATAAAGAATTAAATTTATATTTAAGATGGTTTAAAAAAAACTATTTTAATAAATCTTTATAAAAAATGAAAAAAAAAATTGGATTTGTAATAAATTTTAGTCATAATCGTTGGTTGGGTGGAAGTAATTATTTTAATAATTTATTTGAGGGTTTAATCAAATATTCTAAAAATAAGATTGTTATTTTTACTGGTATAGATAAAAATAAATTAAATCCTGCTTTTCTAAAACATAAAATAGTTTATTTAAAGATTTTGGATCCAAGTAAAAAAATTAATATCTTAATAAATTATATCAGATTTATTTGCCTAATTCTTTTAAAAAGAGATTTTATTTTTGAAAATATATTAAAAAAACATAATATTGATATTCTTTCGCATGCCTATCCTTTAGGGAAGAACTCTAAAATAAAATCTATTTATTGGATACCAGACATGCAAGATTTAAATTTAAAAGAATTATTCACTTTTAAACAAAAATTAAAAAGAACATTTGAGAGATTAATTTCACTTTATCATTCCAATATAATTTTATTTAGTTGTAAAACTATAAGGGATGAATTTATAAAAAAATATCCAAAAGCTCATGACAAAACTAAAATTTTAAATTTCATTAATAAACTTCCGAATAAAAAACCTAAAGGAAATTTATATAAAAAATTTAAAAATTATTTTTTAATTTCAAATCAATTTTGGATACATAAAAATTATGATTTAGTTATTGACTCTTTGGTAGATTTAAAAAAGAATAATCTACACCCTACTATTTTATCTACAGGCGCAAAGCTTGATTGGAGATCAAGCAAATATTATCACGACCTAATTAATAGAATTAAAAAAAATAAAATTGAAAATTTTAAAATATTAGGAATTATCTCAAGAAACGAGCAATTGAATTTAATTTTAAATGCAAATTATCTAATTAATCCCTCAAAATCTGAGGGCTGGAATACTGCTGTAGAAGAGGCAAAATCATTAAATACAAAGGTTTTGGCCTCAAATATAGAAGTTCATAAGGAACAATTGAAAACAAAAGGTGAATTTTTTGACATTAAAAATTTTAAAAATCTTTCAAAAATACTTAAGAAAAAAAATAAAAGCAAAAAAAAATATCCAAAAAAAAATTATAACTTACTTTTAAAAAGAAATAATAAAGAATTTAAAATTTTTGCAATTAATTATATAAAAATTTTAGAAAAAATAAGATAGATAATAGTATGAAAAATTTGATTATAAAAAATTATTTAAATTTAAAAATTTCATTGAAATATGGAAAATACTTTAGAGAAACACATAAATTAAAAAATTCAAAGAATGATTATAGCGTTTTTTTACTTGGAACAGGTATTTCAATGAATCTAATTGATTATAAAAAGATTTTAACAATAAAAAAAAACAATTTTGAAATATTTTCTGTCGGGGGTTATTTTGAGTCTGATTTATCTAATAATCTTATACCTGATTATTATTTACTGTCTGATAAAAGAACAATTATTCCAGAAAAAACCGACATTTCTGATAATGAAAAAAAAAATTATAGAGAAACTTTAAATAAATTAAGTAAACTAGGAGTAAAAACTTTTATTCCAGTTAACTATATCAATGATGATGTCTCAAAAGAGTTAAATGTTTTATATTTCAATAATTTTTTTTCGAGTTCAACAGATAATTTTTCTGATATAACAAAAACATATAATTATAATTCAATTTCGGGAATCAAAGCTTTATCAGCTTGTATATATATGGGTTATAAAAATATTTATATTTGTGGCTTTGATAATAATCATTGGAATAATATCAAAGTTGATAAAGAAAATCGTATTCTACAAATTAACAGACACTTTTACGATGATGATAAGAAATACCATTTAAATAAAACTGGAAAATCGATTTCTGATATGTTGTTGTATTTTCACGAAATATTTAAATCATACGAATTATTTAGAAGTAATAGAATAATTAATCTTGATCCAGATGGTTTGATTGATGTTTTCTCGAAAAAACATGAACTAGATATTTATAAAAAATAAATTTTGAAATTGATTTATTTTTTTTTTAGTGGTGGTAAAATTATTTTAAAGCATAATTGCCAGGTTTTGACAAATCAAATTTAAAATCATTAGCTAAATTAAATTTTTTTTTTCTGGATAGAGAGGCAGGTGTAACATAGCTCCACATACAAAATAATCTTTCTTTTTTTAAAGCTCTTCCTCCTCTGTGCAATCCTACGGTATTTACAAATACTATTGTACCTTTTTTTCCAATAAATTTAATAATTTCTTTTTTATCCAAATTATTTATTCGATGGTCATTTGGATAAACTTTCCAAGGCTCAATATTTCCAAAAGAGAATTTAGATAAATTTTGATATTTCTTATTTCTTAAGGAATTTGGGATAAAATCCATTGCACCATTTTCTTCATCAACATCGTTTAGATATAAATAAATTTTTATTATATTTAAATCACATCTATCTCTATGCCATCTTTGTGCATTCATTAACTGATTTTTTTTGTCAGAGAAGAAAGTGTGCCAAATTTCTGTTCCTTGTAATTTGGAGTGTAATTTAAAATAACCATTAATGATATTCAAAATTTTTTCAGATGTGCCAAATTCTATTAGAGGATGATTTTTTGATAAAGTATTTTGTGATAAATTATCTATAAATTTAAAAATATAATGCTTTCCAGATTTATCAAAATTTTGAATGTATTGTTCATGTTTTTTTTTAAAAATTTCGGATTTATAACCTTCAGTCGTAATATCATGAAATTTATCTAAATAATGTTTTGACTCACCATTTTGAAAAATATCATCTAATTTACATATATGGTATCCATTATTGTTTAGGTTATCAATGATTTGGTCTTCAATGGAATTTTTTTTTTTTGAACTAATTAAATAAAAAAAATGTTGAGGGAGATTTAAGAATATATATCTTAAAAGATACAAAAAACTTGAAACTCTATAATTTAAATAATTAATTATTTTCATTTAAAAATTTTACGTTTTTATCCACAATACCATCACAAATAATATCTAAACCCTTGTCCCTACCAGGCCTTAATTTGTTAATATGCTGGTAATTATAAACATAAAATGGATATTTTTTAATTTTTTTTATAAAATTAATTTTTATCATTTTTCTAAAAAAATAATAATAAGCATATTTTTGAGCCAATAAAATCTTACTTTTGGTTAATTTCTTTTTAAAAGGTAATTTATTTAGAATATTACGATAATTATTTTTACTCTTTATATCTATTGTTATTCCTTTATTTTTAATCCAAGCTTCTCCACAAACAATTGTATGTAAGCCAAATGGTGACAATTCTACTCCCATTTTTGTTCCATAAACGATAGCACAATCAGCTATTTTTGCTAAATCATATGTACTTAATTTATCATCAGGCTTTATAATAGTTATGTTTTCAGGTAGTTTTTTAAAGTGATTTAAAATTACATCATTAACTTTAAGTTTTGATGGTACTGTGCCAGATAATTCAGCAGGATGTATCCTAACTATAATATTTAAATCATTCCTTTTTACAAAATATTTAATTGTAAAAATAATCCAATCATGCATATTTTTGAAAATATTATTTTTGTAATAAATTTGGGCGTCCCAATCAACATTTGTTAATATTAAGATAACAGGTTTTTCTTTAAATTTATTTATTAATTTAGAATTTTTTTTAGGATTATCTAAATATGTTGTCCAATCATTGGTACCTTTTCTTCTACTTTTTAAATAAGTTAATAATTTTTTTTTGTATTCAGATATGAGATTAGTTTTTTTCCAAATTGAGGTATCTTCATCGATCATTGTTTTGTGATATGTTTCATCTCTATCAAAAATTAGAGTATTTGTTCTGTAACCTTTACCATAACATACCAATCTTATCTTTTCACTTTTGGCAACATTAATGACAATACCGTGTGGAACATAAATTCCATGATTAAAAAAAATTGTATCAAATTTTTCAGTTTTAAATAATCTTTTTAAAGCAATAACTAGAATTGCAGATGAAACAAAATATTTTTTTTTTATTAAATTTTCTTTTTTTGTTTTTACGATTGACTTACCCAAGTACCTTATGCATCCAGCTATCGATTGGTCGCCTATATTAATATTTTTAAACTTAAAACTTTTATTTAATTTATTTAATGGAGTATTATCAAAAAATTTATGAACTCCTTCAATTTCTTTTTTAGAGATATAATTACTTATTTTTTTTACTGGTAGTAGTGTATCGAAAAAAATATTTTTTCTAGTATCCCAACAATGACTGCATATTTTTTTTGCTCCTTTTTCTAAAAATTCATCATTATTTTTAAAATCATCGGCTATACACATGACACAAGCATCTAGGGCTTTATCACATTGCAAGAAAGAAACATCATGTCCCCTCAATTTTAAAGCCATAGCAATTGAAGTCTCTATTATCGAACAAAACCTATGTCCACTTATTATATTTGCAACTAATATTTTTTTTTTAGAAGATTTATTAATTATAGGATAATCAATTTTAATTTTATCTTTTTTTTTATTTGTCAAATAACTAATTAACTTATTAACTATCATTTAAATTATTTCTCACTTAACATTTGACCCTTATCTAACTTAAGGATTTTATCGAAATTTGATATAATTGACTCTCTATGTGTAACAAAAATTATGGTTTTTTTTCCTTTATAACTATCCAAAATAAATTTTATTTGATTTTGGGATATTTCGTCTAAAGAACTTGTTCCTTCATCTAATATTAAAAAATTTTTATCTGAGTATATTGCTCTAGCAAGTGCAATTTTTTGTTTTTCACCGCCAGATATTTTTGAGCCCCTGTCTCCAATTTTAAAATCTTCTAAATTTATATCTTTTTTATTTTCTAAATAATCAAGACCACAAATTTTTAAAATTTCCTTTAACCTGTTTTTATTGTTGATATTATCTTTATTTTTAAAAGAAAAGTTAATTATATTGTTATTAATAGTATCATCTTTTAAATAAATATCCTGAGGCACATAGGAGACTTCGGGAAACCATCGCTCATTTTGTTTGAGTTCGTTGTCGTCTATAATAATTTTTCCTTTATTTGGATCTAATAATCCCAATATTAAATTTAATAATGTTGATTTACCTGAGCCAGATGGACCTAAAATAGCTATTGAGGAGTTATGATCAATTGTAAAATTTATGTTTTTTAAAATATTTTTATTTTTAATATCTAAGGATATATCTTTAAGTTGAATTTTTTTTGAAAATCTAGAAATTATTTTTTTACTTTTTAAACTCTCTTTATTTTGATTGAATATTTTTAGTTCATTTTCTATTAATTTTTTAGAAGGTTTAAAGAAATCTAATCTTGAAACACCCTTGGTCAAAGCTATAAAAGAAGGCACCAACCTTATAAATATTAATGTATTAAAAAGTAGCGATGGTACTAGAGTAAAATTCAATTTTTGATCATTATTTAAGTAAAAAAATACAAACAAGAAACCAATTACAATCATTATTTCAAAAAATATTCTTGGTAATTGATTTATTATGTTAAAAAAAAGTTTTATACTCTCATTTTTTTCAATTAAATTTTCTATTTTATCGGTTGTTATTTCACCTAACCTAAACAATTTAATTTGATTAACCATATTAAAGTCTTGATTTAAGTTTTTCACTAAATCTTCTCTAATTTTAAGTGAAGTATTACCTTTGTTTTTAATCTTTTTTTTAAAAATCAAATAAAATATAATCGAAAGTGTAGAGAAAATTAATACAGCAAAAGTAGAAACTATTAAATTTACATAAAATGAGGCTATCAATAAAAAAATTAGCAAAAATGCTTCTCTAACAATTGACAATTTATAAGTATAAAGTCTTATATATTGCTCGAGTTCTTGAACAATATTTCTTGTTAATACTGAAGGAGTTGAGTCAAAAAAATTTATAAAAGGCATATCAATATAACCCTGATATAGTTTTTTAGAATTCAATTCATATATTTTTTTATAAACCAATGCCTCAAGATAAGTGTTAATTATTTTTAATAATGATTTTATAAAAAAGAAAACTAAGATAAACATTGAAAAAAAATATATAAAATTTTGCTTGTCTAAACTTAAAATAAAATTTTTTATACTTTCCAATGGTATTTTGTTAATCAAAACATAGTTATCAACTAAAATACTTAAAAATAGTGGTATAAGAGACAAACCCACTAATTCGAACAAAGAATTAATAAAAAAGAGAGAAACTGTTTTTAATGTTAAATTTCTTATTTTTTTATTAATTAAAATATTTTCAAATTTCATTTCACTTTTTTAAATACCATCTTTCAAAATCACCTTTGATTTGTTTAAATTTATTAACTTTTATGTTGTGGTCATTACAGATTTCGTCAGTTGCTATTTTAGCCCCAGGAAATTTTAAAGAATAATATTCATCTAAATAAATTATTCCGTTTTTTTCTATTTTTTTCCAAACAAAATTAAAAACTGTCTTATAACTTTTATATAAATCAGCATCAATTAAAACTGAAAATATTTTTTTGGAAAAAATTCTTTTCATAGTATTATCAAAATTTCCTTTTATAAGAACAATATTATCTAATTTAAGAAGTTTAATTTTTTTTTTCAATGCTTGATAATTTGCTCCAGAAAAATTTAATGAACTTGAGATATTTTGAGGATTTAATTTTTTTATTTTTTTATTCAAAATCAAGGACCTAAATTTTAAATTTTGCATTACATAATTGTAGTGTTTTTTAGTGATACTTTTTTTTTTTAATAATCTTTTCCAGTTATTAAAATCATCGTAAACTGAATATGAATTTTTAGGAAAACCCTCCCAACTATCATAGCCATATACTTTTTTTTTTGATCCCAATTCTTTTAATAATAGTGCGGTTCCTAATAACGACCTACCATTAAAAACGCCAGCTTCTAAAAGATCTCCATCAATTTTTTTGTGATTTTTTTTTATAAAATTAAAATAATGCTCTAAATTTCCGAATTGATTATAGTTGTAAATGTTCAAAACATCGAACTGCCAATTTTGATTTAAATTCATTGCAAATAAAATTAATTAATATATATACGATTGTTCTTATATTACCAAACTGGAACTAAAGTTTTTCTTTGAGTCGTATCTAGTTTGTTAATTTTTTTTTCTTTATATTCAGAATCATAACTCAATGCTTCTGTTGAAATTTCCTCAAATATTGCCCCTTCTTTAGATGAAAAAGAGTGCCATTCATTTCTATAAACATTCAATTTATCTCCTGGTTTCATTACAGTCACTTTTGAATTTATGACAACTGTTAAATCACCTGATAATAAATGAAAAGTTTCAACTTTTTTAAAATGTCTATGTGTAGGATGATTTTGACCAGGAAAAATTGCAATTAGTTTTTTACAATATTCATTACTATTTATAACTGTAATCAACATTGCGCCAGTTTTTTCCAAATTTTCTAACCCATAATGATGAGACAACTCAATTCTTTTTTCATTTGAAACTGTGACATTAGACTCTGTAAACATTGACTTGTATCTATGTACATATTTTCTTATTTGATTTTGTTTTGTCTCTTTAATCTCTCCAATCAGAGGTTCATCTTTTTTAAATTTTTGTTTTCCATAAACAATATCTTTATTAGTAAAACCTGGTTCTAATTGTGTTTTTTTTATTTTTGGAAAAGCATAGTAAAAATTATTTTTTATATTATTTTTTGAAATATTTTTTTTAACAAATACTCCTCTTCTTAAAATATTGAGACTTTCTAATTCTTGTGATGAAATATTTTTTATATAATTTCCAAGCATGCTGATATTTTCACTTAAATTTTCTAACAATTTTTTGATATGCTTTTGATCTATAGAATATTGATTTCTATTATCAAATATCGAATAGTGTCTCTCAAAAACCTCTGCACCTAATGAAGATGAGGTTATTACTGGTAAATAATTATCTTCTTCTTCATGACCCGAATACCCAATAAGCGCATCTGGATATCTATTTTTCATTTTACGTATAAAATTCAAATTAAAAGACTTTGAATTTTTTGTTGGATAAATACTTACACAATGCAACAAAGTCAGAGGTATTTTTTTATGTGTAAAAAAACTATAAATATTATCAATCCCATCAAGATCTAAACCGCCAGTTGAACAAATCACTGGTTTTTTTGTGCTT
>CACGBP010000001.1:0-110000 GCA_902571375.1 uncultured Pelagibacteraceae bacterium | reverse complement strand
CAGCACCGGGCAGGCGTCAGACCCTATACATCCACTTACGTGTTAGCAGAGCCCTGTGTTTTTGATAAACAGTCGCTTCTCCCTGGCTTGTGCCACCTTTTAATAGTTGCCTACTAAAAGGTCTTCCTTATTCCGAAGTTACGGAAGCATTTTGCCGAGTTCCTTCAACATCATTCTCTCAAGCGCCTAAATATACTCTATTAATCCACCTGTGTCGGTTTAGGGTACGGTCTAATGATGGAGCTATTTCTTGGAACCTTTTCGCGGCAAGTTCAATCCATTAAGAACTCACAACTTATAAGATCCGTCACTACCATCTGGTTAAGGAATATTAACCTTATTTCCATCGACTACGGCTTTCGCCCTCGCCTTAGGTGCCGACTAACTCTGCGCGGATTAACCTTGCGCAGAAACCCTTGGATTTTCGGCGAAGAAGTTTTTCACTTCTTTTATCGTTACTTATGTCAGCATTCGCACTTCTGATACCTCCAGGATCCTTCACAGGTATCCCTTCACAGGCTTACAGAACGTTCCGCTACCAGTTATAATTTTCGAAAAAATTATAAATCCACAGATTCGGTATATGATTTTAGCCCCGTTACATCTTCGGCGCAGAAACTCTATTAGACCGGTGAGCTGTTACGCTATCTTTAAAGGATGGCTGCTTCTAAGCCAACCTCCCGGCTGTTAAGGAATTTCCACATCCTTTCACACTTAATCATAATTTTGGGACCTTATCTGGTGGTCTGGGCTCTTTCCCTCTCGACCATGGACCTTAGCACCCACAGTCTGTCTGCTGAGGAACAATGTTTAGCATTCGGAGTTTTATTAGGTTTGGTAAGAATCTCTTCCCCCTAGCCCATTTAGTGCTCTACCTCTAAACATCTATTTACTCAACGCACTACCTAAATAGTTTTCGCGGAAAACCAGCTATCTACGAATTTGGTTGGCCTTTCACCCCTTACCACAAGTCATCCAAAGACTTTTCAACGTCAACTGGTTCGGTCCTCCGGTAAGTGTTACCTTACTTTCAACCTGCTCATGGTAAGCTCATTCGTTTTCGGGTCTAATTCATTAAACTAATCGCCCTATTAAGACTTGCTTTCGCTGCGCCTACACCTAGATGGCTTAAGCTTGCTTAATAAATTAAGTCACTGACCCATTATACAAAAGGTACGCCGTCACTCTAAAAAGAGCTTCGACTGATTGTAGGCATGCAGTTTCAGGTTCTATTTCACTCCCCTAATAGGGGTTCTTTTCACCTTTCCCTCACGGTACTAGTTCACTATCGGTCACTGAAGAGTATTTAGGCTTAGAGGGTGGTCCCCCTATATTCGAGCAGGATTTCACGTGTCCCGCTTTACTCAAGAATTTTGATAAACATTACTTCTACGGGACTATCACCCTCTATGGTTAGCATTTCCAAACTATTCAAATTTTTTTATCAAAACTACTGGCCTAGTCCGCTTTCGCTCGCCACTACTAACGGAATCTCAATTGATTTCTTTTCCTCTGGTTACTTAGATGTTTCAGTTCTCCAGGTTGTCTCTTTAAACCTATGTATTCAGTTTAAAGTACCACATAAAGTGGTGGGTTTCCCCATTCGGAAATTTTCGGATCAAAACTTACATACAGCTCCCCGAAACTTATCGCAGTATATCACGTCCTTCATCGGCTTTCAGTGCCAAGGCATCCACTACACGCCCTTAAACGCTTGATTTATGCACAGAAAAAAATTCTGTGTTGAATCAAATTTTTATTTTGAACATTAGCTAATAACATTACTAATGTTCGGATATAGATATTGATATTAATTATTATTATTCACAATTTTTCATAACTAAGTGTTTTTGGTGGAGGATAGCGGGATCGAACCGCTGACCTCCTGAATGCAAATCAGGCGCTCTCCCAGCTGAGCTAATCCCCCATGATCTTATTGGTGGGCCGAGAAAGACTCGAACTTTCGACCCCACCCTTATCAAGGGTGTGCTCTAACCAACTGAGCTACCGGCCCCCATGCAAGAGAAACACTAACTTAAGAAGAGAAATGAGGACGGTCAACATTATCCGTGTATATTATTTAGAATGAAAATAAATTTTCACTCATCCTTAGAAAGGAGGTAATCCAGCCGCAGGTTCCCCTACGGCTACCTTGTTACGACTTCACCCCAGTCGCTGACTATACCGTGGTCAAGGGTTTAAAACCTTGCCTTAAGGTAGAACCAACTCCCATGGTGTGACGGGCGGTGTGTACAAGACCCGGGAACGCATTCACCGTGGCACGCTGATCCACGATTACTAGTAATTCCAGCTTCATGCACTCGAGTTGCAGAGTGCAATCCGAACTGAGGTATCTTTTAAGGATTTGCTTAACGTCGCCGTTTTGCTTCCTGTTGTAGATACCATTGTAGCACGTGTGTAGCCCAACACGTAAGGGCCATGAGGACTTGACGTCATCCCCACCTTCCTCCAGCTTATCACTGGCAGTTCTTTCAGAGTGCCCAACTAAATGATGGCAACTAAAAGTGAGGGTTGCGCTCGTTGCGGGACTTAACCCAACATCTCACGACACGAGCTGACGACAGCCATGCAGCACCTGTGTTTCGTCCGGCCGAACCGAAAACTTTAATCTCTTAAAGTCGCGACGAACATGTCAAGTGTTGGTAAGGTTCTGCGCGTATCTTCGAATTAAACCACATGCTCCACTACTTGTGCGGGTCCCCGTCAATTCATTTGAGTTTTAACCTTGCGGTCGTACTCCCCAGGCGGTGTGTTTATCGCTTTCGCTGCGACACTGAAAATAAATTTCCAACGTCTAACACACATCGTTTACGGCATGGACTACGAGGGTATCTAATCCTCTTCGCTACCCATGCTTTCGTTCCTCAGTGTCAGTAATGATCCAGAAAGCTGCCTTCGCAATTGGTATTCTTTCTAATATCTACGAATTTCACCTCTACACTAGAAATTCTGCTTTCCTCTATCAAACTCTAGCTGAAAAGTTTTGATGGCAGTTCCAGAGTTAAGCTCTGGGATTTCACCACCAACTTTTTCAACCACCTACGAACTCTTTAAGCCCAGTAATTCCGAACTACGCTAGGTCCCTTCGTATTACCGCGGCTGCTGGCACGAAGTTAGCCGGACCTTCTTATTCGGGTACAGTCATTTTCTTCCCCGACGAAAGAGCTTTACAACCCAAAGGCCTTCTTCACTCACGCGGCATCGCTGCATCAGAGTTTCCTCCATTGTGCAAGATTCCCCACTGCTGCCTCCCGTAGGAGTTTGGGCCGTGTCTCAGTCCCAATGTGGCTGATCATCCTCTCAAATCAGCTATTGATCAAAGTCTTGGTAGGCCATTACCCCACCAACAAACTAATCAAGTGCAGGCTCATCCAATGGTGCATAAAGCTTTCTCCGTAAAGACTTATCCGGTATTAGCACAAGTTTCCTCGTGTTATTCCAGGCCAAAGGGCAGATACCCACATGTTACTCACCCGTCTGCCACTAAGTATTGCTACTTCGTTCGACTTGCATGTGTTAGGCGTGCCGCCAGCGTACGTTCTGAGCCATGATCAAACTCTCAAGTTTAAAAACGGCGCACACTAGCTTCTATATAAATTCTAAGAATAAAATTTATATAAATGTTGAAGTGTGTACGACAAATTTTGGTAACCTTAACCGTCCACACTTCTCTTCTTAAATTTTTACTTTTTAAATAGCTAATTGGACCAAAAAGCCCAATAATCCTCGCTTATTTATTGTAAATACAATAATTTTTTGAGAAAGTTTGATGCTTATAGGCTAAAATTAAAGGAAATCAAGCATATAAGATCAAAAAAAACTACAAAAAAGCTTGATTTTTAAAGGCTTTTTTTGATTTTTTTGTAATCCTAAACTATTAATTTATTCTCTTAAAATTTTTAAATGTTTAATAAAATAAAAATAAAATTAAAAAAAAATGCTGAAGTAGTAGCTTTAGCAGCATTAATAATTGTAACTATAATTTCCACTTCTTTTTATAATTACAATAAAAAAATTATTTACAATAACTACAAGAATACAATAAATAATGTTTATTTTAAGAAAACAATCTCGCACATATTTAGAAATCTAGAGCCCAAGTTTAAAAAAATAAATCATAAGATATCGAATGGTGAAACGTTTGATAATATTTTAAAACAATATTCAATTAATGAAGAAGAAATCTCTAATTTAAAAAAAAAACTATCAAAAAAAATTAATATTAATCAACTGAAAACTAATCAACAGATTCAGTTAATTATAGATCAAAAAAATAACATTGTTAAAGAATTTATTTTTAAAATTTCTAATACTGAAAAGATATATCTCTCAAAAAATTTGGAGACTAATGATTTTAATCAAAAAATATTGATTACGAGTTTGAATAAAACTATTTTATACAAAGAGAATATAATATTAGAAAGTTTATATAAATCAGCAGTTCAACAAAAAATACCTCCAAATATAATAGTTGAGTTTGCAAGAGTTTATGGTTTTCAAGTTGATTTTCAAAGAGACATCAGAAAACGAGATAGTTTTCAAGTTATGTATGAGGTCTTTGTTGATGACAATAAAAAAATTATAGAAACAGGAAATATTTTGTACGCAAATCTTATATTAAGTGGTGAAAGTAATTCACTATATTATTTTGATAAAGAGGGAAGTGAAGGACACTATGATAAAAATGGCAAGAGTATAAAAAAAGCATTAATGAAAACTCCTATTAATGGGGCCAGGCTTTCATCACCATTCGGTATGAGAAAACATCCTATCGATGGATTTAACAAAATGCATCGAGGTACAGACTTTGCAGCTCCGATGGGGACCCCAATAATGGCATCGGGTGACGGTGTTATAAAAAAAGCTGGCTGGTGTGGAGGTGGGGGAAATTGTATAGTAATAAGACATAATTCAACATATCAAACAGTGTATGCTCACATGTCAAAATTTGCTCAAGGAATAAGAAGTGGAATTAGAGTGAAACAAGCTCAAGTAATAGGTTATGTTGGATCAACTGGTAAATCAACAGGACCTCATTTACATTATGAAGTAATTGTGAATGGAGAAAAAATTAATTCTCAAACGTTAAAATTACCATCAGGAAAAATATTAAAAGGTAATGACAGAAGGATTTTTGAGACAAAAAAAATTAAATTAGATGTATTAAAGTCAGAAAAAATAATTGGACTAAACTAATTTACTTCAGATTGAAAATTATTTGATTTGCCAGTGTCAGAAGAATTTTTTTCTTCTTTGTTAGATGTTTCCTCTATCTCTTTAATATCATTTGAAATTGATGGATTTCTATTTTTTTTCATAATCTCTTGTTCATTTAAAATTCTTGTAAAATGATCTGCGTGTTGAAAATAATTTTCTGATAAAATTTTATCTCCAACAGATAAAGCTTCTCTTGCAAGATTATTATATTTTTCAATTAATTTTGGTGCATTATGATTGTTTCTTCCAGGAATTTTTCTTTGAAAATTTTCATTATTAGAAAAATTAGAGCTAAATTTACCTCTATCATTATTTGGCTTAAAACCTCTCTCGCTTCTGCCATTTCGTCTAAAATTATTTCTTTTTGTATTATTGTTTCTAAAAGTCACCATATATTATTGATTTAAATTTTTGTGCTAACTATGCATCTATCATTAGCAGCATAATCTTTTGTAATACTGTTAATATAAAATCCTTTTTCATTTAATATTTTTTTAATCTCATGTTTTTGATTAAAAGCTATCTCCAAAACTAGTTTGCCTTTAGTTTTTATCAGTTTAGACGCTTTATTTATAACTTTTCTAATTTCTGATAATCCTTCAAGGCCACCATTTAAAGCCAAAATAGGCTCAAAATTTATCACGTCCTTTTCCAAATATTTTAAATTATTTTTTTTAATATATGGAGGATTTGATATAATCAAATCATATTTGCCATAATTAAAATTGTCAATATCTGATTTGACAAGTTTTAATCTATCATACACGCCAAGTTTAATTGCATTTATTCTCGTAATATCAATACATTTCTTACTTATATCTATACCTGTCCCAGAAAAATTCAGTTTTTCTTTAAGGATTGTTAGTAGAATACATCCTGACCCAGTGCCAATATCTAAAATTTTTTGTTTAGATTTATTTTTTGTTATTTCTAAAACTTTCTCTATAATAATCTCTGTATCAGGTCTTGGTATTAAAACATCACTAGAGATATAAAATTCATAATTCCAAAAACTTTTCTTCCCAAGTATATAAGCTATAGGCTTATGAATAGATCTTTGAAAAATTAAATCTTTATAGTAATCAGAAATCTTTTTATCAAGCTTTTCATCTAAATGCAGCATTATATAACTTCTATCTCTTTGAATAGCTTTTGACATTAAAATTTCACTATCTAAAGAATAAGAAGCAATATTATTTTTTTTTAAGACCATACTTCCGTGATGAATGAGCTCCTGAATATTCATAAAATTTATAGATTGCTCAAGCTTTCCTCTTGAGCTTGTAAAGTTAAAGACTCAATCATTTCATCAAAAATTTCTCCCTCTAAAAATTCCTCTAATTTATGCAATGTCAAATTTATCCTATGATCAGTTACTCTTCCTTGAGGAAAATTATATGTCCTAATTCTTTCCGATCTATCTCCTGTTCCAATTTTACTTTTTCTATCTTGAGATCTTTCATGATCAATTCTAGATCTTTCTAATTCATAAAGCCTTGCTCTTAAAATTTTCATTCCTTTAGCTTTATTCTTATGTTGGGATTTTTCATCTTGTTGAGAAACTGTAAGTCCTGTTGGTATATGAGTAATTCTAACAGCACTATCTGTAGTATTTACTGATTGTCCACCTGGTCCACCAGCTCTAAAAACATCTATCCGTAAATCTGACTCATTAATCTTTAAATCAACTTCCTCTACTTCTGGAAGAACTGCTACAGTTGCCGCTGAAGTATGAACTCTTCCCTGGGTTTCTGTATCTGGTACTCTTTGCACTCTATGAACACCACTTTCATATTTTAGAGTAGAATAAATATTTGTTCCTTTAATTGATGCAATAACTTCTTTTAAACCTCCAGCTTCACTTTTTGAAATAGAAATTAATTCTAAAATCCATTTTTTTTTATTACTTACTTTTTCATACATCTTAAAAAGATCTGCAGCAAATAGGCTGGCCTCGAGACCACCTGTGCCTGCCCTAATTTCAATAATTGCATTTTTTTTGTCGGCTTCATCTTTAGGTAACAAAAAGAGTTTTAAGCTCTTTTCATTTTTTTGATAATGTGTTTTTAGATCAACTAGCTCTAATTCAGCCATTTTCTTTAACTCATCATCTGAATTATTATCTTTTAAAATTTTTTCTAGCTCATTTTTATTTTCTTCAAATAAAAGATAATTTTTTGCTTGATCAATAATTGTACTTAAATTTGAATATTCTTTGGACTTTTCTGCAAACTCTTTTTTTTCTATCTTTTCGGATGACAAATCCTTTTCTAGATTGGCGTGTTTAATAATCAATTCTTCAATTGTTTTTTTAGGGATCATTTTTTATTATTTTCTAATTCAGACACTTTCTTTTCTACTTCCTCTACAACTTTAGCTATCATATCTTGCGTCAATACTTTTTCAGTTTGAATACCTGATAAATAAAGCATGTTATGTCCTTTATTTCCGCCTGTGATACCAATGTCAGTAGTTGCCGCCTCACCTGGTCCATTCACAACACATCCTATAATTGACAATGTAATTGATGTTTTAATATGTGATAATTTTTCTTCCAATACTTTCACTGTATCTATTACTTGAAATCCTTGTCGGGCACATGAGGGACACGAAATAATTTGCACACCTCTTTTACGTAAATTAAGAGATTTTAAAATTTCATTTCCAATTTTTACCTCCTTAACTGGGTCATCTGACAGTGAAATTCTAATAGTGTCTCCTATACCATCTAAAAGTAAAGAACCTAGACCAATCGACGATTTAACACTCCCTGACACATAACTACCAGCTTCAGTAATTCCTAAGTGGAGAGGATAGTCTATAACTTTTGAAAGTTGTCGGTAAGCTTGGATGGATAAAAATACATCTGATGATTTCACACTTACTTTTAAATTTAAGAAGTTTTCATCCTCTAAAATTTTAATATTTCTAAGTGCGCTTTCAACTAGTGCTTCTGGACATGGTTCTTTGAATTTTTCTAAAATATCTTTTTCTAAAGACCCAGCATTTACTCCTACTCTGATTGAACATTGATTATCTTTTGCAGCTTTTATTACCTCTTTAATTTTATTTACATTACCAATATTACCTGGATTAATTCTTAAACAACTCGCTCCATTTTCTGCAGCCTCAATTGCTCTTTTATAGTGAAAATGAATATCTGCTACTATAGGAACATTAACATTCTTAACAATTTCTTTTAAAGCTTTAGATGAGGCTTCATCAGGACAAGAAACTCTAACTATGTCAGCTCCTTCATTATGAATTTCTGTTATCTGTTTAATTGTAGCTTTTATGTCAGTAGTTAAAGTATTAGTCATTGACTGAACAGATATAGGATTATTTCCTCCTACTTTAACTTTTCCAACATTTATTTCTTTAGTTTTTCTTCTTTTGATATCTCTGAATGGTCTTATATTCATTTTGTACTATTTAATTGAAATTCTTTATGTAAAGCTATTAGGGCTTTTTTTGTATTCTTCTTATCGATTAAAACTGAAATTTTTATTTCAGACGTTGAAATTACTTGAATATTAATCTTTTTACTTGCAAGTGATTGGAACATTCTAAAAGTTACACCTGGTGTAGTTATCATTCCTACACCAATTACTGAAATCTTAGAAACATCCTTTTTTAATAATAACTTTCGAAATTTTATATTCTTATTAGCTAGAATTATTTTTTTTGTTTTACTCAAATCTTCAGTCTTTATAGTAAATGTTAAATCTGTTTCTTTACCATTTGCAGAAATATTTTGAACAACCATGTCAACATTAATCAAATTTTTTGATAATGGTTTAAAAATTGATGCAGCAACACCAGGCTTGTCTCTTACACCAATAAGAGAAACCTTTGAGTCATTTTGAGTAGACGTAATACCAGTTACGATCTTATTATTAACTATATTAGATCTTTTTGTAATCAAAGTTCCTGATTTTTTTATAAAAGAAGATTTTACCTCAATATCAATTCTATTTAATCTTGCATCTTGTATAGAAACTGGCTGCATAACTTTTGCACCAAGAGAGGCCATTTCTAACATTTCTTCATATGAAATAACTTTAATTTTTTTTGCTTTTTTTAATTTATTTGGATCTGTTGTGTAAACACCTTCAACATCTGTATAAATTATACACCTTTTGGCTTTAAAAAATTTTGCAATCATTATTGCACTTGCATCAGATCCTCCTCGTCCGAGAGTAGTAACTCTATTAAAATCGTTAACTCCTTGAAACCCAGTTATAATTGGTATGCCATCTTCTTTTAAATATTTGATTATCTTATTCTTATTAATTTGATTAATTCTAGAATTTTTATGAGCCCCCAAAGTAAGTATTGGAATTTGCCAAGATAACCACGATCTAGATTTAAAACCCTTATGTAATAGCCTTCCAGCTATCAAAGAGCAAGCTACTTGTTCCCCAGAAGAAACTAACACATCGTGTTCTGCACTAGAAAAATTTTTGCTTATATCTAGAGATTTTTTTATTAACTCATTTGTCACACCACTCATTGCTGATGAGACAACAATAACTTTATAATTTTTTCTTTTGTAATCTTCAATAATATCAGCAACTTTTTTAATTTTCTTAATTGTGCCTACTGAAGTACCACCAAATTTTAATACTACAATTTTCATGATAATTATCTCTAAATATTAAAAAATATTGAATAAATACATGTTGAATATAAAGTCAACTTACTAATGAAAAATAACACAATAAATAAAAAAGAAATAGAAAAATTTTCTAAAATTGCTGAAGAATGGTGGGATCCTGAAGGCAAATTTAAACCTTTACATAAATTTAACCCAATAAGAATTTCATACATAAAAAATAATATAATTCAGTCTTTCAAGCTTAAAAATAAAAATAAACCCTTAGAAAAAGTTAAAATTCTAGATATTGGATGTGGAGGAGGCTTATTGTGTGAACCAATGAGTAGATTGGGGGCGGATGTGGTTGGTATTGATGCTTCCGACAAAAATATAAAAGTTGCTAGATTGCATGCTAAAAAGAATAATTTAGATATTACATATCTTTGTTCTACACCCGAAACTTTTAAAACTGATATAAAATTTGACGTGATATTAAACATGGAAATTGTTGAACATGTAGAAAATGTTGACTTTTTTTTAAAATCATCATCAGAACTTTTGAGAAAAAATGGAATGATGTTTGTTGCAACTCTTAATAGGACTTTAAAATCATATCTGTTCGCGATAATAGGTGCAGAGTATATTCTTAATTGGCTGCCGATTGGGACTCACGAGTGGGAAAAATTTGTAAAACCACAAGATTTAACAAATATTTTAAAGAAATATAAACTTAATTTAGAGTCACTAGATGGCATGAAGTATAATTTATTTAAAGATGAATGGGCGGTTAGTAAAGATATGTCAATTAACTACATCAGTAAATTTATTAAGAGTTAATTACTTTTATCATCTACCCAAGGTATTACCTCAGTTCTAATTCCCTCTTCTTTTAATTCTCTCATTTCCTTTTTCGATGCAGTACCATAGATACCTTTAGTTTTTTTTTTCTTATCATAATGAATTGATCTAGCTTCATATGCAAAGTTCTCACCAACATAATCAAAATTTTTTTTTACAAAATTTTGAAATTCTTTTATTTTTTTATGAATCTCTTTCGTTTTAGCAAAAGCCTTAGCTGAATTTTCTGTCAAAGATTTATTTATTAACTTGGGAGCCATAAGAGTTTTTTCAATTTTTTTTGATTGACAATTATGACAACTTAAAAAATTTTTTTTCTTAAGTTTTTCATATTCTTTTGAAGATGCAAACCAACTATCGAAAGATATATCACAATTCTTACAAATTAATTTATATTTAATCATATTTTAGATTTAATATTTTAATATTAACTCCTGTAATCTGAATTTATTTCAATATATTTCTTTGTTAAGTCCATTGTATATACAGTAAAATTTTTTGAACCATTTCCAATATCAACTGATATTTCTATTGTATCATTTTTCATATATTCAGATGCTTCATCTTCACTATAATTTGAATTAAATTTTCCATTCTGGACAATAAATAAATTTCCAAATTTGATTGATAATTTTTCCAAGTTAATTGGAACATTTGATTTTCCTATTGCCATAACTATTCTTCCCCAATTAGGATCCTCTCCACTAATAGCTGTTTTAACGAGAGGAGAATTTGCAATAGAAAAACCAATTTTTTTTGCATCATTTTCTGTTTTACAATTTTGAACATTAATAGTAACAAATTTTGATGCTCCCTCACCATCTGCAACTACCCTCTTAGAAAGATTCAATAAAACTTTATTCAATGAAAAATCAAATTCTTTCAATTTTTCATCATTAATATTATTTATTTTTGAATGCTTAATTTTTCCAGTTGAAAAAATTGAAATCATGTCATTTGTGCTAGTATCACTATCGCAACTAATTGCATTAAAAGTTGTTTCAACATTTTTTTTCAAAAGTTTTTTTAAAATATCATTAGGAATATCCGCATCTGTAAATATGTAGCTTAATGTTGTAGCCATATTGGGTTGGATCATTCCTGATCCTTTTGCTATCCCAAAAATTTTAATTTCACTATTTCCAATTTTACATTCTTCCATAGCCATTTTAGGCTGGGTATCTGTGGTCATTATGCCTAAAGCTGCTTTCATCCAAATGTATTTATTTTGAGTGTAATTAATTTTAGAGACTAAATTATCAATTTGATTAACAATTTTTTCCTCTGGAAAAATTTCTCCAATAGTACCAGTACAACCAAAGAGTATTTCTTTTTTGATAATTTTTCTTGGTTTGTCATCATCTTCTTTTTGCTTTGCTGTAAGTTTTTCTGATAATTTCTCTGCAATTTTTTCTAAACTTTTATATCCTTGTATACCAGTAAAACAATTTGCATTTCTGGCATTCACCAAGAGTGAAGATACTTTTTTTACTTTTTGTTTTAAGTTCCATTTAATATTTTCAGATATAATTTTAGATTGTGTATAAACTGAAGCATGACTAGCCCCATCCCTGAAATAGAACATCACTAAGTCGTCTCTTGTATCTTTATATAAATTGGCACTGACAGTTGATATTGATACCCCATCAATATGATCTAAATCCTGAAATTCCATCATTCTCTTATTTTTGGATTTAGATGATAAAAAATTAGTTAAATTGATACCCATAGTATTTAAATTAATTATTTAATGATTATATTAGAAAATAAAAGTAAATAATAAATCAAAAACTAATGCTAAATCCACTAAGTTTTATATCTAAATTCTTGAAATCAAGTAATCAAAAAGAGCTGGATAAGATTTCAAAAATAGTTGCTAAAATTAATAATCTTGAGGAAAGGACTCAAAGTTTACAAGATTCGGATTTCCCAAAAAAAACATTCGAATTTAAAGAAAAAATAAAAGCTGGTACAAGTGCTGACGAAATATTACCAGAAGCATTTGCGTTAGTGCGAGAAGCGTCTAAAAGAGTTAGAAACGAGAGACATTTTGATGTCCAACTAATTGGTGGAATAGCGCTTCATCAATCAAAAATTGCAGAGATGAGAACAGGTGAGGGAAAAACGCTTACTATCACTCTCGCAGCTTATTTGAATGCATTAAATGAAAAGGGAGTTCATGTAGTAACTGTTAATGATTATTTGGCAAAAAGAGATTCTAAAGAGATGGGGGAAATATATAATTTCTTAGGCTTGAGTTCAGGCTACATTAATAATGATCAAAATGATCTTGAAAGAAAAAAAAATTATAACTGCGATATAACTTATGCAACAAATAGTGAGCTTGGATTTGATTATCTTAGAGATAATATGAAATATTCAAATGATGAAATGGTTCAAAGAGAACATTTCTATTCCATAGTAGATGAAATTGATTCATGTTTGATTGATGAAGCAAGAACACCCTTGGTAATATCTGGTGCTGCCGAAGATAAAACAAATAAATATTTAACTATTGATAAACTTATTAAAAATCTGAATGTTAATGATTATGAAATAGATGAAAAAGAAAGAAATATTCTTCTCACAAATGATGGAATAAATAATGTTGAAAAAATTTTTTCAAATGCAGGAATTTTAAAAAATAATAACTTTTATGATCCAGAAAATTTAGATTTAGTACACCATGTAAATCAAGCTTTGAGAGCAAATCATTTGTTTCAAAAAGGAAAAGACTACATAGTTCAAAATAATATTCTGAAAATAATTGATGAACTCACTGGCAGAATTCTTGAAGGCAGGCGTTTCGGAGATGGATTGCATCAGGCACTTGAAGCAAAAGAAAAAATAGACATACAAGCTGAAAATCAAACTTTAGCATCAATTACCTATCAAAACTACTTTAAACTTTATAAAAAAATTTCTGGTTGTACAGGCACGGCTGCTACAGAGGCAGAGGAGTTTTTTGAAATTTATAATTTACCTGTTGTGGTTATTCCCACAAATAAAAAAATGATTAGAAATGATATTAATGATCAAATTTTTAGGACAGAAAAAGAAAAAAATAATGCAATAATTAAAAAAATAATTGAATTACACAGTTCGGGTCAACCGCTGTTAATTTTTACATCTAGTATCAATAAATCAGAAACATATTCATCACTCTTAAAAAGAGAAAATATTAAACATCAAGTTTTGAATGCAAAAAACCATGAAAATGAGGCAGAAATTATTGCCAATGCTGGAACAAAAAATTCAGTTATAATTACGACAAGTATTTCTGGAAGAGGTGTAGATATTCAGCTTGGAGGAAAAAAAGGATCAATACCAGACAACGAACTAAAAAAAAGAAAAGAAGAAATTAAATCACTAGGTGGTTTGTTTGTTATTGGAACAGAAAGGATGGAGTCAAGAAGAGTTGACAATCAAGCTAGGGGAAGGGCTGGCCGTCAAGGAGATGAAGGAAACTCAATTTTTTATGTAAGTCTTGAAGATGATCTGATGAGAATTTTTGGATCAGAGTCTATGAATAATATTTTGCAAAAACTTGGTCTAAAAGACGGTGAAAGTATCGACCACCCATGGATTAATAAAGCACTAGAAAGAGCACAACAAAAAGTTGAGGCTAGAAACTTTGACATTAGAAAAACACTTATCAAATTCGATAATGTTCTTAATGATCAAAGACAAGTAATTTTTTCACAAAGGAAAAATGCTATGAATAGTGAACAAATTTATGAATATTCTGATGAATTCTTAAATAATATCTTTCAAGATTTGATTTCACTTAAAATAAAGAAGATATCAAATCCAACTAATCAAGACTTCGATAATAAACTTAAATCAATTTTAGGTAAAAATTTTGATGAAAGTGATTTTAAAAATTTAGATACATTGAGTGACAATGAATTGAAAAATATAGTCTTTAAAAAATTTAAAGATGCACGAGAGGAAAGAGTTAAACTTTTAGATGAAAATCAATCAAAAGAATTGGAAAAAAGGATATTTCTTCAAGCTATAGATTTAAATTGGAAATCACATATTCAGTATTTAGAACAACTGAGACAAGTCATAGGATTAAGATCTTATGGTCAAAGAGATCCTTTGATTGAATATAAAAAAGAAGCATTCGCCTTATTTGAAAACTTACTTAATAAACTAAAATTTGACTATATTACTATTTTAATAAACCTAAAAGTTATTGAGACATCAAAAAAGAAGGAAGAAAATATACAACAAAAAGTAAATCCCTCTTATAGTGGAAAAAAAATGAGAAGAAATGAGCCTTGCTTCTGTGGCTCAGGAAAAAAATACAAGCATTGCTGTGGATCAATCTAAAATTTTTATCAACAATCCAAAAATAATTAATATAGCTGCGCTTAAAAATAAAATTTTTTTATTTTCAATTATTTTAGTTAAATTACCTTTTTGGATTTCGAGTGAACTTAATTCATCTAAATTCTTAATGAATCCATCTCCTCTTCCAATTCGAAGGAACTTGTTTTTTCTGTTGTTAAGTATTTCTTCAGCTGTCATATTATTAAATTCTTCTAAATTTTTAGATATTACATTTCTAACATTATCTAAAATTAAATTTCTATCTCTATGAGCACCGCCTGTAGGTTCTGGAATTATTTCATCAATAATTTCTAAGTTCAAAAGGTCCTTGGCTGAAAGTTTCATTGCTTTAGCAGCATCTAACATTTTTTTTGGATCTCTCCACAAAATTGTAGCACACCCTTCTGGAGAAATAACTGAATAAATAGCATTTTCCAACATAATAACTTTACTTGAAGATGCGAGAGCTATTGCTCCTCCCGAACCACCTTCACCAATGATAATTGAAAGCGTTGGAACCTTTAATTTTACACAACACTCAATAGATCTGGCAATCGCTTCTGCTTGACCACGCTCCTCAGCACCAACACCTGGATAAGCACCTGGTGTATCAATAAACGAAATTATAGGTATGTTAAATCTATCTGCTAATTCCATTAAACGTATTGTTTTTCTATAGCCTTCAGGTCGCATCATACCAAAATTTCTTTCAATTCTACTTTCAAGATCATCTCCTTTTTCTTGACCAATTACCAAAACAGATTGACTATTAAATTTGGCAAAACCACAAATTACAGATTTATCTTCTCCATAATATCTGTCTCCAGATAAAGAAATAAAATCCGCAAATAAATTATCGATAAAAAACTTAGACTTTGGTCTATCCTCATGCCTTGCAACCATTGTGGTCTGCCAGGGATCAAGATTAGAATAAATAGATTTTAATTTCTCATCTAACTCCTTTTGAGTTTGTGAAATTTTTTGGGTATCCACTTCTGATAATCCACTTTGATTATATGGATCTTTAAGCTTCTCTAGCTCATCATCCAAATTTTTTATATCATTTTCAAAATTAAGATAATTTTTCATTTATACTATTTTTTATACTTAACTATGAAAAATGACAACAAAATGTCATGCTTCTATTAATTATTTGACTTAATTTTCTTGTAGTTTTACAAAAGCATTTATGTCAAATAATTTTCAAACTGTTAAAAATTTAAAAGTTTCAAAAGATTTGTTGTCATTTGTTAATGATGAATTGCTTGTTGGTACAGGAATTTCTCCTGAAAAATTTTGGTTAAATTTTGATAAAGCTGTTCATGAACTAGCCCCAGAAAACCAAAGATTAATTAAAGTAAGAGAGGAATTACAAAATAAAATTGATAATTGGCATCAAAAAAATAAAGGAACTCAAATTAATCTAGAGAATTACAAAAAATTTTTAAAAGAGATAAATTATTTGAAAGATGAAGGTCCAGATTTTAAAATTGAAACATCTAATGTTGATGATGAAATTTGTAACATAGCTGGACCACAGTTAGTGGTACCAATCATGAATGCAAGATACACTCTCAATGCTGCTAACGCAAGATGGGTTAGCTTATATGATAGTTTATATGGAACAAATATAATTCAGTCAGAAGAGGGAGGAAGTGAAAGGTATGATCCCAACAGAGGACGAGAGGTCATAAATTATGTAAGAGAATTTTTTGATAAATATATTCCTCTAGATGGGACAAGTTGGAAAAATATTGCAGCTGTAAAAGTTAAAAATAATGATCTTGTGGTCTTAAAAAATGATTATGAATACAATTTGAAGGACAAAAACAAATTTATAGGTCATAGAGGTGAAACAAATAAACCAACTGCGATAATTATTAAAAACAATAATCTTCATTTTGAAATAATAATTAATCCCAAAGCTTTTAGTGCCGCACATGATATTGCGGGGATTAGTGATGTTATTATAGAATCTGCTATCTCTACAATTTGTGACAATGAAGATAGTGTGGCTGCTGTAGATGCTGAAGATAAAATAATTTGTTATAGAAATTGGCTAGGATTAATGAAAGGAAGTCTAAAAGTCCAATTTGAAAAAAATGGTAAAAAACTTGAGAGAAAACTTAATCCAGATAGAAGCTATATTTCAAGAGATGGAAAGGGTTTAAAATTACACGGAAGAAGCTTACTTCTAATTAGGAATGTTGGTCATCTAATGACTAATCCTTCGATTATTCTAAAAAATGGTGATGAAATTCCTGAAGGAATAATGGATGCATTTTTAACTACCGCAGCAGCACTTCATGATTTAAAAAATAAAAACAATTCAAGAAAAGGATCTATCTATATTGTTAAACCAAAAATGCATGGACCAGAGGAAACTGCATTTACTAATTCGATATTTTCAAAAGTTGAAGATTTATTTGGTTTAGAAAAATATACTTGCAAAATTGGAATAATGGATGAGGAAAGAAGAACTTCCGCCAACCTAAAAGAATGTATAAGAACATTAAAAAACAGAGTTTTTTTTATTAATACTGGTTTTCTAGATAGAACTGGAGATGAAATGCATACATCTATGGAAGCTGGACCAATGATTAAAAAAGGAGATATGAAATCATCTATATGGATTTTAGCTTATGAAAATAACAATGTGGATATAGGTTTAAAATGTGGTTTCTCCGGTAAGGCTCAAATAGGTAAAGGTATGTGGGCGATGCCAGATAAAATGAAGGAAATGCTCGATGATAAGATAAATCACCTTAAAGCTGGGGCAAATTGTGCATGGGTGCCATCCCCAACAGCAGCATCACTACATGCTCTCCATTATCATCAAATAAATATATTTGACGAACAAAAAAAAATATTTAATCGTGATCCAGCTAAATTGGATGATCTCTTAACAATACCAATAGCAGATAGACCAAATTGGTCTGTTGATGAAATAAATTCTGAAATATCTAACTCTGCTCAAACACTTTTAGGATATGTTGTAAGATGGATCGATCAAGGAGTAGGATGCTCAAAAGTACCTGATATTAATAATGTTGGACTCATGGAAGACAGAGCAACATTAAGAATTTCATCACAACACATTGCCAATTGGGTACACCATGGCATAACAACAAAAATTCAAGTTATAGAAATAATGAAACAAATGGCAAAAGTAGTTGATAAACAAAATGAGAATGACAAAAATTATAAAAAAATGAGTGACGACTATGAAAGATCTTTAGCTTTTAATACTGCTTGTGATTTGATCTTTAAGGGAAAAGATCAGCCATCAGGTTATACCGAACCTCTTTTACATTCTAACAGATTAAAAAAAAAGATTAATCAGAGTTAGAATTTAGCTTCGATCTATTCTTAAAAGCTGAGAATAATGTCCCATCATCTAAACTTTCTATTTCTCCTCCGATAGGTAATCCTTGAGCTAATTTTGTAATTTTTACTCTAGAATCCTTTAAACTATCCTGAATATAAAAAGCTGTAGTTTGTCCTTCTACGGTTGCACTTGTTGCTAAAATCACCTCAACAATATTTTCTTTCTTAACTCTTTCAACCAAAGAATTAATCAATAAATCTTCCTTCCGTTGACCAACTGAAGATATTGTACCACCCAAAATATGAAAGTAACCTTTGTATATATTTGAATTTTCAATCGACCATTGATCCGCTATGTCCTCAACAACACAGATTTTGTCATATTTTTCTTTTATATCTTCACAATTACCACAATCAGTTGTTTTTGATTTTAAAGCACCACAATGATTACATCTTGTGATGTTCTTATAAACTTGAGCTAATACATTTGCCATCGGTTTAATTAATTCATCTCTATTGTTTATAAGTTTTAAAACGATTCTTTTGGCAGATTTAGGTCCCAGGCCTGGTAATTTTGAAATTATCTTTATTAAATCATCTATCTCATTTAATTTTTGCATTATTTAAAGAGGCCATTTAAATCCTGGAATTCCTAAACCACCTGTAGCTTTAGAGATTTCCTCATTAGTTTTATTTTTTAATTTAGCTTTAGCATTATTGTGAGCTGCAACAATTAAGTCTTCTATGATTGTTTTTTCATCATTTAATATATCTTTAGAAATCTCTATTTTTTGCATCTCTCCCTCTCCATCTAAAATTACTTTAATTGAATTAGAGCCTGAAACCCCCTCCACTCTAATCTTCTTAATATTTTCCTGGCTTTCCCTCATTTTGGCTTCAAGCTCTTTAGCCTTATCTAATATTTTGTTAAAATCTGTCATTTATTTTTATCTTCATAATTAATCATCTTCTTTTTTTATCTTCACATCGACTAAGGCTGCATCAGAAAAATTATTTAAAACATTTTTGTAGATTTCTGTTTCTTTTGCTATCTCTAAAAGTTTATTTTTCTTATCCTTTTCTTTTTCCTTAATAGACAGATCTCCTTTTATTTTACTTAAAGTAATAATCCATCTTTCACTAGTCCATTCAAAGAGTTTTAAAGATAAGTCTTTTACAAAATTTTTATCTAACCTATCATTAAAAGATATTTCTATTCTATTTTTTTCAAAACTAACCAAATTTACATTTTTTTCTATTTCATATTTTAATTTTACCTCTTTATTCTGAGTACATGCCTCTAAAAGTTGGTCTAATGAATTGATTGGACTTTTAAATTTAGGTTTTACATTAGTTTGAATTTCCGATTTTAGATTTTTTTCTTGAGATATATTTTTAATTTGATCAATAGAATTTTTGTTAATTTGTATTTTTTGTTCTTTGTCCAATCCTAATGTTGACAAATCATTAGTTTCAATATGATCATTTTTTATTTTAAAAGAAACTAGGTGCATCAAACTGTTCAAAAACATTTCTATTGATAAATTTTGGTTAGAGACTAAATCTAATTCACTCAAAGTTCTTATAGTAAATTGCCAATATAAAACTAAAACCTGATTATCTATAGTTTTAGATATTTCTTTAATACTTAAGAACTCTTGGTCATTTAATGAGAAATTTGTGCTTTCTAATGTTAAATAATTTATATTCTTAAAATAATATAATAATTCTAAAAAATCATTTAAAAATATTTTTGGTTCTACTCCCTGATCATAAATTTTTCTATAAATTTCAATTACTTTTTTTTCATCCCCTAACAAAATTAATTTGAAAATTTCTATTAATTGAGATTTATCAAAATAACCAAAAATTTTTTGAGCTTCTTTTAAGTCTAATTCTTTATTATTTTCTAATGATAATAAGCCTCTATCCAGCAAGGATAATGCATCTCTCACAGATCCTTCAGAAATTTTAACAATTAACTTTAATGCATCATCTGAGACATTTCCTTTTTCTTTATCCTTAATTTTTTTCATAAAATCAAATAGTTCTAATGATTTGATTCTTGATAGATCAAACCTCTGACATCTTGAAACAACTGTTATGGGTATTTTTTTAATTTCAGTAGTTGCAAAAATAAATTTTAAATATTCTGGGGGTTCTTCTAAAGTTTTTAATAAAGCATTAAATGCTTGTTTGCTCAACATGTGAACCTCATCTATTATAAATATTTTATATTTTGATGACGTTGGGCCGTATCTCGAAAATTCTATTAAATCTCTCACATCATCTACACCTGTTTTGCTGGCTGCATCCATCTCTAAAACATCAATATGATTTGAGTTAGTTATTGCATCACAGTTTTCACATAATTTATCCTTGCATAGATTTTCTATGCCATTTAAACAATTTAATGATTTTGCAACTATTCTTGCAATAGTGGTTTTTCCAACTCCTCTTATTCCGGTAAAAAGGTAAGCATTAGGAAGTTTATCTGCTTTTATTGAATTAATAATTGTATCCGCGACTATATCTTGACCAATCAAGTCCTCGAAAACTTGAGGTCTGTATTTCAATGCCAAAACTTTTGAATTTTTATTCATTTTTATATTTACCTAGGAGACTAGAACCTGAATAACTGTCTTTACGACTGCTTCCGTTAAGATCTGATCGGGTTCAAGCAGCACCCACCTCTAGCCTCCAGATCTATTATAGCAGTAATAATTTCTAATCTACAAGAAAAGATTAAAGTTTTATTTTTCTCTTAATTTGTCAGCTTCAAAAACACCTAGAACGTGAAAATCTTGACAATGTAATCCAAGTTCCTCTAAAGATTTTTGAACTTTTGGATCCTCAATATGACCATCAAGATCACATAAAAAAAAGAAAGAGTCGAAAGTATTTTTTTCTGGATAACTTTGTAACTTCGTTAAATTTACACCGTTGATCGCAAACCCTCCTAAAGATTGATAAAGTGCAGCTGGTTTACTTTTTAATTTAAATAAAAAAGAAGTTATATATTTTTTATCTAAAAATTCTGGCTGAAAAACATTTTTTCCCATAATTAAAAATCTAGTTTGATTTCCTTTCTCATTTTCAATATTTTTTTTTATAATCTCTAAATTATATGTTTCAGCGCTAAGAGAAGAGGCAATTGCTGCTTTTTTTTTGTCTTTGCTTTTTGAGATCATTTCTGCTGACCCAGCCGTATCAGCTCTTACATGTTCTACTAGGTTATTTGATTTTATAAATTTTGAACATTGCGATAATGCTTGACCATGAGAATATACGTCTTTAATTTCAGACATTTGAGATCCTGGAATTCCCAGTAAATTATGTTCAATTTTTTGAAAATATTCTGAATAAATATTTAGCCTATATTTGAATATCAAATATTCAATGCCAATATTGCCTGTAATTCTATTTGATTCAGGAATAATTATTTTAGAATTTGAATCTTTTGATGCTTTTAAAAAACATTCATCAAAAGTTTTGCATGGTATAATTTCAGCATTGGGATCAATAGAGAGAGCAGCCAAATGTGAATATGCTCCGAATGTTCCTTGAAAATAAATTTTATTCATTAGGATTTATATTCCATAATCTTTTTTATAGCCAGAAAATCCTCTTTTGTATCGACTCCAATTGGAGAAGATTTGGAAAGAGCGACATTAATCTTAATATTATTATCCAGAGCTCGTAGTTGTTCTAATTTACTTTTAAGTTCATTTTTAGATTGATTAAATGACACAAAATTTTTAAGTGTTTCTTTTTGATAGCAATATATACCTAAATGATGATAAATATTTTTGATATCTTTTAAATCTTTTCTCACAAAATTTATTGCTTCTGGAAAATTTAGATTATCTAACTTTTCTGTTGTAATAGCTTTAACAATATTTTGATTTTCGTATATTGTCTTATCTTTAATTTCTGATGCTAGAGTACCTAATTCAGATTGTTTTTTTATCATTTGATTATTTAAGCCTCTTATATCCTCTATATTCATCAAAGGTTCATCTCCTTGAAGATTCATTATTAAATCAATATCTGTGTTATTAAATTTTTGTAAAGCCTCGTAGATTCTATCTGTTCCAGTCTTATGTTGTTTTTTTGTTAAAATTACCTGACCACCATTTTTTTTTACATCATCGACGATTTCTTGATCTTCAGTTGCAACTATTACTTCTCCAATATTTGCTTCCTCAGCTTTTTTAACAACATGTGAAATCATTGATGTACCATTAATTTTTAATAATGGCTTACCAGGTAGTCTAGTAGCTGATAATCTTGATGGAATTATAACTAATGTTTTCATTGGCTTTTTTATTAAACAGTACAATATAAACAGAGGCAAAATTGTACAATAAAATATATAAGCAATTTTTAATTTATAGTGTTATACGTTCAAAATAATTTTTTATAAAATGGATTCTTTCGAATTAAATAAGATAATAGCTGCAGTATTAATGGTCGCTCTTCTGGTAATTGGTATTGGAAAGCTTGCGGATGTTATATTCTATGTTGAGAAACCTAAAACCCCCGGTTATGCAATTGAAGTAGAGCAAGCAGTTGCAACTAGTGCCGAAAAAGGCTCAGTCTCAACCAAGGAAAAAATTGATATTGCTGCCTTGATGGCTATGGGTGATATTGCTACTGGAGAAAAAGTTTTTAAAAAATGTGCAGCATGTCATTCTATTGTAAAAGGTGGAAAAAATAATATTGGTCCTGCTTTATACAATGTTGTGGGTAGGCAAATAGGATCAGTAAGTGATTATAAATATTCAAAGGCTCTTTCTGAGTATGGAAAAGAATGGTCATTTGAAGAATTAAATGGATATCTTCTAAAACCCGCTAAATGGATCAAAGGGACTAAAATGGCTTTCGCCGGATTGAGAAAAGAAAAAGATAGAGCTTCAGTAATTATGTATCTTAACCAAAATTCAGATAATCCATTACCATTACCTTAGTTTTCCGAAACAATATAATAAGATACTTTTTTGAACATGTACTCTATTGAGAGCTTGTATCCAAACTTTTGATTGGTTGCTTGAAAATACTTTTTCATCAACTTCAGTTCCTCTAGGCAAACAATGAAGAAAAATACAATTATTTTTTGCAAAACTCATCAATTTTTGATTTATCTTAAATCTTTTAAAATCATTTAGTTTTTTAATCTTATCAACCTTATCATTCATTGATATTACTTTATCTGAGAAGATCACGTCAGCACTTGTTGCTGCTATTTTTGGATCATCACATATAAAAATTTTATTTTTGCTATTTTTGATATAGCTTAAAATTTCTTTATTTGGTTGGAAATTTTTCGGACAACCAATATTTAGTTTAAACGAAAACTTTATTGATGCAGCAATAAGAGAATTAAGTACATTGTTGGAGTCTCCAATCCAAGAAATATTTAACTTTGATACTGGTTTTTTTTTAATTTCTTCAATTGTAAAAATATCAGATAAAATTTGTGTTGGATGTGATGAGGGACTTAATCCATTGATAATTGGAATAGATAAATACTTTTTAAATTCCTCTAATTTTTCATCACTATCCGTTCTAAGCATGAAAGCATCGCCAAAATTTGATAATATTTTAGCAGTATCTTCAATGCTTTCTCCTCCTTCGGATATATGGAGTTCATCTCGTCTAAGTGTTAAAGCACGCCCAGCGAGCTGAGACATAGCTAAAAAAAAGGACAAGCGAGTTCTTAAACTAGATTTTTCAAACATTTGTATTAATAATTTTCCTTTTAAAGGGGCGCCCTTATCAATTTCAAGATTATTAAGTTTTTTTCGTACATTCTTTCTTTTTTTTGCATCAATTAAAATCTTTCTTAGATCCTTAGCAGGAATATCTTTTAAATTAATAAAGTGCTTCATCTTATTTTAATTCTGAACAAACTCTATCCATAATTTTTAAAGCTTGATCTAACTCATTTTTTTTTACATTCAATGGAGGTAAAATACGTACAACATTTTCTGCAGCACGAATAGTAAGTAACTTATTATCCATTAATTTCTTGATAAATTTTCCTTGATCTTTATAAAGTTTTATTCCAATCAATAAACCTCTTCCTCTTATTTCTTTAATAATTGTAGGATATTTTTTCTTTAAATAATTTAACTTTAAAAAAAAATATTTTGATGATTTTTGAACATTGTTTAAAAATTTTTTATTTGAAACTATATCTATTACTGTATTCCCAATTGCCATGGCTAATGGATTCCCCCCAAAAGTTGAACCATGGGCACCAGGAGTCATTCCAACAGCAACTTTTTTGTTCATTAAAACTGCACCTATAGGGAAACCACCCCCAATACCTTTCGCTATTGGAACAATATCTGGCTTTACTTTTGATTGCTCAAATGCAAAAAAATTACCACTACGACCAACCCCGCACTGAACTTCATCTAAAATTAATAATATTTTTTTTTTATCACAAATTTTTCTTAAATACTTAAGACATTTATCAGGTATTTGCTTAATACCACCCTCTCCCAATATTGTTTCAACCATTATTGCAGCCGTATTTTTCTTAATTTTGCTTCTTAAGTTTGGAAATCTTGGTTTTGAATCTTTAAATTTAATGTGATCAAACCCAGAAACTTTTGGGCCATATCCCTCAGTCATTTTTTTCGAACCGCTTGCAAAAATTGCAGCAATTGTCCTGCCATGAAAAGAATTTTTAATACATAAAATTCTATTTTTATTAGGTTTTCCTATAGAATAAAAATATCTTCTTGCAACTTTTATTGCCGCCTCAGTAGCTTCTGCGCCACTATTTTGAAACATTACATAATTAGCAAATGTTTTTTGACACAACTTTTTTGCTAATTTTTCTCCTTCGGGTATTTGAAAAGCATTTGAAACATGCCAAAGTTTTTTTGATTGATTTTTTATAGTTTTAACTAATTTAGGGTTTGCATGGCCTAAACAATTTACTGCAATGCCCTGTACAAAGTCTAAATATTTGATTCCATTTGCTGTATAAAGGTAACTCCCCTTACCTCTTACGAATGAAATTTTTTTTCTGTTATAATTTTTTGCTAAATAGCTCATAAATTTAATTTATTTTTATAAACTTATAATCTTTGATACAAGTAGTGATTGAAAGGCACATTAATTAAAAAAACTTAATTTTTTGTTGATAAGTCTTAATTTTTGATTGTTTAAATTTACATTATATCAGTATATTGTATTATTACAAAAAATTTATACTACATATTGATATATGAGCTGGACAGACGAAAAAGTTGCTAAATTAAAAGAACTTTGGGGCAAAGGAAATACAGCTAGCCAAATTGCTGAGATAATTGGCGGAATAAGCAGAAATGCAGTAATTGGAAAAGCTCATAGACTTAATTTATCTGCAAAGATAAAAACAAGAACTGCTACATCTAATCAAAATTTTGATAATTCAATATTAGATAAAAACTCAAACTCAAAAAGAACTAGAAGAAGTAAATTTAAATCCTTAATAATTGAGAAGAACTTTGAGCCAGAAAATCCAAAGCAACTTGAGGAGTTAGATGAAAATTCATGTAAATGGCCTATCGGTCACCCGGATGAAAAAGATTTTTATTTTTGTGGTAGATCTTCAATGAAAGATTTTTCATATTGCAAACTCCATATACTATACGCTTTTCAGCCTAAAGGTAAAAAAGAGGATGTGTCTGATAAAGAAGAAGTGCCTGAATTTATTGAAAAAAAAATTAAATCTGCTTAGAATTATTTTTCAAATTTATATTTATCAGTTGAAAACTCACCTCCATCTTTCCACATATAACAGTACTTTTTTACCTCTTCATTGAAATATCTTTTGCTTGGAACTCCAATGTCGAAATTACTTTTATATTTACCTGATAAAATATTGTCGTACTTTAAAAGTTTTAATTGATCTTCGGTTAATAATGGCTGAGGGAATAATTGTAAAATTTTAGCTGAAATGCTAGCTACTCCCAATGGCAAAGGAAACAATAGTCTTCTTTTCCCCATAAGATCTAAAAGATTTTCTAGAATTTTTCTAAATGATATTTCTTCTGGTCCAACACATTCTATTATCTTTGAATTTATATTATTTGAAATTACATGATAGATAATATCTGTTAAGTCTGAACAATGAATAGGCATAAACTTAGTTTCACCTTTATAATATAATGGAAATACAGGTAGCCTTTTGAGTAAAGTCATAAAATTAGTAGTAAAATTGTCATCAATCGAATAAACAATTGATGGTCTAAGTATTGTTGCTATAGGAAAATTTTTTTGAATATTGCTTTCACCCTCAAGTTTACTAATAGCATAGTTTGAGTCTGTAGCTTCATGAATGCCGAGTGAGGATATGTGAATAAATTGTCTTACATTATATTCCTTACAAAGTTTTGATAATATTGAAGGAAATAATGAATGGATGTTTTTAAATGAATTTCCTTTATTCTTTTCAAACAAAATACCTATTAAATTTATACAAATATCAGTATTTTTAAAAAGATTTCTAATTTTGTTTTCCTCAAAAATGTTAGCTTCTACTATATCAATATAGCCTGCATTAGCTTGGGTTTTAATAATATAGCTTTTTTGATGAATATTTCTGGTCACAACTGTTACTTTGAAGTTATTTTTTGTAAGCTTTCTAATAAGATTTCTTCCTATTTGACCACTTCCGCCAAAAATTAGACAATTTTTTTCTTTCATATATATATATTTACAAATGAATTTTGAGATTAAACTTCACAAAGCTGATTTACCAGATGATTTAGATTTAGGCAACGACGTAATAGCTGTTGATGGAGAATTTATGGGCTTAAATGTTGGTAGAGATCCACTATGTTTAATTCAAGTTTCATCAGGAAATAATGACGCGCATATTGTTCAGTTAGATAGGGAAAGTTACCATGCTCCTAATTTAATAAAAATATTGAATGATGAAAAAATTACAAAAATTTTTCATTACGGTAGAGCTGACATAGCACATATAAAATACTATTTAAAAACTGATACAAAAAATATTTTAGATACTAAAATTGCATCAAAACTTGCAAGATCATATTCGGATAATCATTCTTTAAAAACTTTAATAAAAGAATTTATTAATATAGATATAAATAAACAATTTCAAAATTCTGACTTTGGTGGAGAACTAACCACTGCTCAGTTAAAATACTGTGCTAATGATGTAGTATACCTCCACAAGATACATAATGAGTTAAACAAAATTTTGATTAGAGAAAAAAGATTAAACTTATATAAAGATTGTCTTAAATTTTTAAAAACAAGAGTGGAACTCGATCTAGCTTTATTTAAGGATGATATATGGTCACATTAGTGAAAAAAGATAATTATACTAAGATTGGAAAAAATGTAATTGATTTAGAAATTAAGGCACTGAAAAAATTAAAAAATAAACTTAACCACTCTTTTAATAGTGCAGTAAATGCAATAGTTAATTGTAAATCTAAAGTTATTCTGTGTGGAGTTGGTAAAAGTGGTCTTATAGCCTCAAAAATTTCAGCTACATTTTCATCTGTAGGTACACCATCATTTACTGTTTCAGCAAGCGATTGTTCTCATGGAGATATGGGGGCAATATCAAAAAAGGATGTTTTAATATTAATCAGCTATTCTGGAAATTCTGCTGAATTAAAAAATATTATAACGTATGCAAATAGAAACAGAGTAACATTGATAGGAATTATGTCCAAAAAAAACTCTATTCTTTACAAAGGTTCAGATATTAAATTATTGATTCCCGAAGTCACTGAAGCTGGACTTGGAATAGTTCCAACTTCAAGCACTATTAATCAACTAAGTATAGGAGATGCTCTAGCTGTCGCTACATTAAGTAAAAAAAATATTAGTAAAAAAGACTTTAAGAAATATCATCCTTCAGGAAGCTTAGGTGCTAAATTAAAAACAGTAGAGGATTTAATGTTAAAAGGTAAAAAAATTCCATTCATTAACGAAAATGAATCTATGAAAAAAGCATTGAATATAATGACAAAAAAAAATCTAGGCACATTAATTGCCCAAAATAATAAAAAACAAATAACTGGAATTATCGTTGATGGTCAAATAAGAAGGAAAATAGTCGAAATAGGAAATATTTATACTAAAAAAGTAAAAAATATTATGACTAAAAATCCAATTTCAGTGAGTAAAGATACTTTGGTAAATAAAGCATTGTCGATTATGTACAGTAAAAAAATTACAAGTTTAATAGTTTTTGATAGTTCAAATAAAAAAAAAACAGTAGGTATAATTCATATACATAATATTTTAGAAAACAGTTCAAACTGACAAGATTAGAATGGTAAAAAAAATATATATTCAAATTTTTCTTTTATTCATAATCTTGGTGAGCTTGATTTGGTTTTATAATGAATACTTTTACAAAAAACAAAGAACAACCAACAAAATTGATGTTACACAAGAAAAAGAAATTAGTAATACAAAATCAAACCTTATTTATAACTTAAACTACAAATCAAACGACATAGATAATAATACATATATGATAAAGGCTGATTCAGGAGAAATTTCACAAAATGGAACTGATTTTTTAATGAATAATGTGTATGCTAAAATAACTTTAAATGATCAAACCGAGATTATAATTACCTCTAATAATGCAATATATAACAATGATAATTATAACACTGAATTTTTCGGTAATGTTGTCTCTAAATATGGTGAACACTCAATTTATTCTGAAAAAATGGACTTAAATTTCGAGATAAACAAAATCAAGATTTCTGAAAAAGTTTTATTTAAGAATTTAAATTCTAAAATTAAAACTGACAATATTGAATTTGATTTGATTACCAAAAACGTTTTAATATCAATGAACAATAAAACTGAAAAAGTAAGCTTAAGTAGTAAATTTTAATGGCAATTATAAAAAAATTTAGAATTAAATCATTCAAGAACAACAAAGAGATTGTTAAGTTAGAAAATATTTCTTTTTCTTTTGGAGAAAGAAAGATTTTAGAAAATATAAATATATCCGTTAACCAAGGAGAGATCGCTGGGCTACTTGGTTCAAATGGGGTTGGAAAATCAACAATATTTAATTTAATTACTGGATTAATAAAGCCAAGTTATGGCTCAATAAAAATTGACTCAAAAATTGTTAACGAATATCCAATCTATTTAAGGTCAAAAAAATTCAAAATTGGTTATGTTCCTCAATATGGAGGATTTTTCCATGACCTAACTTTAATAGAAAATTTAAAAGCTATAAGTGAAATAACTGTTGCAAACAAGAATCATAGAAATGAAAAAATTAATTTTTTAATTGCAAAATTTGAATTAGATGCAGTAAGAAATGTTAAAGCAAAACATTTGTCTGGTGGTATGAAGAAAAGACTTGTGATTGCTTTGGCTCTTCTTGGTGATCCAAAAATACTTTTATTAGACGAGCCTTTCGCAGCACTTGATGTAATGACTATTAAAAAACTTCAAAGAATAATTGTTGATCTTCAGAGTGAATATAACATATCAGTTATTCTATGTGATCATCAAGCACGCGATTTATTATTATGTGTAGATAAAGCTTTTGTAATTTCTAACTGTAATGTAATAGCATCAGGAACTCCCTCAGAAATAGTAAAAAATATTAATGCAAAAGAAGCTTATTTTGGAGATTCTTTTCAACTTAAATAAACTACACCAAAAAAAATGAGTGATAAGATCATAATTAAAAAAAAGATTAAACCTTTTAATAAAATAATTAAAGTTGATGGAGATAAAAGCATTTCTATCCGTTGGCTTTTATTAGCTTCTCAAACAACGGGAATATCTAAATCCTATGGCATATTACAATCTGAGGATATCTTCAGTACTATTAAATGTTTAAAAAAACTTGGCGTAAAAATTAGAATTAAAAAGTCCTACTGTGAATTACGTGGTGTCGGACTAAATGGGTTTAAAATAAAAAAGAATCTAAAATTAAATGCTGGTAATTCAGGAACTTTAGCAAGACTTATTTTGGGTCTATTAATTCACTCGAAAAGAAAAATTACTCTTACAGGAGACAAAAGTTTATCTAAAAGAGACTTTTTGAGAGTCATTAAACCATTAGAAAAATTTGGTGCTAAATTCCAATATAAAAAAAAAGGTCTGCCCTTATCAATTATTGGAACTGATCAACCTAAATCAATTAAATATTTTGAAAATAAAGGCTCTGCTCAATGTAAAAGTAGTATAATGTTAGCATCCTTAAATACACCAGGTGAAACCTTTATTCGTGCAAAAAAATCAAGAAATCATACAGAGCTTTTTTTTAAAAATCTTAAAGTTCCAATTAATATTAAAAATAATAAAAATTTTGATTATATCAAACTTAAAAATGTAAAAAAACTTAAACCAATAAATTATAAAATTCCCAGTGACATAAGCTCAAGTGCATTTTTTATTGTTCTAACTGCTCTATCAAAAAAATCAAAACTTTTAATCAAAAATGTTAATATTAATCCTTCAAGAATTGGTGTGATAACAATCTTAAAAAAAATGGGTTTAAAAATATTTTTGAAAAATAAAAGAACTTATAAAAATGAAAAAATTTCAGATATATTAGTTAAAAGTTCGAATAACATCAAATCAATCAATTGTCCAAGCAAATTGAATTCTTCTGCAATTGATGAATTTCTATTAATTTTTTTAGTTGCAGCTAAAGCGAAAGGAATTTCTTATTTTAAAAATTTATCTGAATTAAATCAAAAAGAGAGCCCTAGACTGATTTGGGGATCTAAAATTCTGAACTATTTAGGAGTAAAAAATAAAGTTACGAAAAATTCATTAAAAATATATGGCAATCCTAATTTAAAAATTAACAATAAAATTCTGATTAAAAACTACCTCAAAGATCATAGGGTATTTATGACTAGCGTTATTGCCTCTCTAGTTTTTGGTGGAAATTGGACTATTCATAACTCAGATTCAATTAACACTTCCTTTCCATCATTTTTAAAAATAGTTCAAAAAATCAAAGGTGAGAATTTCAAGTCAATTTAGATATTTAAGATGTATATGCTTTAGATTGTGTAGAATCTCAGTAATTTTGTAAAAAAATCGTTTTTTTACTAATTTTTTATTGTTTAAAAAAATATTCAAACTTGATTAATATAATAAATTTAACTAAAAGGGCATGTTTTAAAAAAAAAAAATAACAACAATTAATGGAAATATACAAAGATCTATCTAATCCTAATTCTAAGGAATTTGAACAACTTCTAAACAATCAACTATCTAAGATTAAATTAACTGAGGGAACAATTGTAGAAGGAAAAATTAACAAAATAACTGATAAATTTGTTTTTCTTTTTATCGAAGGTTTAAAAAGTGAGCCAGTTTTAGATATAAATGAACTTAAAAGTCTTGGTCAAGAATCTAACTTGAAAGTTGGAGGCAAAATCTCAGTTCTAATTGAAAAAATTGAGGATAAAAATGGAGAGGTTATTGTTTCTGCAAATAAAGCTCAAAAAATAAAAGGGTGGGATAAATTAGTAGAGGCTTATGAAAAAAAAGAACCAATTATGGGTAAAATTGTATCAAAATGCAAAGGTGGTTGTATTGTAGAACATATAGAAACAAAGTCTTTAATGTTTTTACCAGGATCTCAAATAAGTGACAAACCTCTAAAAGATATAAGTCATTTAATGAATGAACCTCAAAAATTCGCCCTAATTAAGTTAGACAAAGTTAGAGGAAATGCATGTGTTTCCAGAAGAGAAATAATTTCATCATTTAAAAAAGAGGATAAAGCAAAGATAATTGAGAAATATAAAGTTGGAGATATTATCAAAAACGCTGAGGTAAAAGGATATAGTAGTTTTGGATGCTTTTTTAATGTAAATGGTGAGCTTGATGTTTTAGTGCACCTACAAGAAATTTCTTACTCGAGAGTAAATCATCCAGATGAGGTATTTAATATCGGTGAAAAACATGATCTTAAAGTAATTTCTGTTGATAAAAATAAATTACAAGTTGGTTGCTCGGTTAAACAATTATCTCCAGATCCTTTTGAACATATAGAAAACTATGAACTTAATAAAATTTACAAAGCTAAGGTTGTTAAGATTATGGACTTTGGTGCTTTTTGTGAATTAGAACCTGGACTTACAACATTACTTCATTCAAGTGAACTTAGTTGGACAAAAAAAAATGTATCAGCAAAAAAAATGTTTAAAATCGGAGATGAAATAGATTGTGTTATTACTGAAATTGACAAAGAAAAAAGAAGAGTAGCAATATCTCATAAATTAACAAAAGAAAATCCATTTGAAACTTTTGAAAAAATATATCCTGTAGATACTTTAGTTGAGGGAGAAGTGGTAAATAAAAATGAATACTCTTTATTTATCAAAATTAAAGATTTAGACATAGATGCCTTTCTGCATTGTAATGATCTTACTTATTTAAATAATGGGGAAGAGGAATTACAAAAATATAGAATTGGTGATAAAGTTAAAGTTAAAGTATTAGAAATCAAAGCTTCAGAAAACAAAGTAAGGGTTGGTTTAAGACAAACACAACCAGATCCATTTGATTGGTTTAAAGACAAAAGTGTAAATCAAACTATCACTGTAAAGATTATTTCAACAGATAGTAAAGGATTGGTTGTTAGACCAGAAGGATGTGAAATGGACTTTGTTATAAAGAAATCTCAGATTGCTATAAATACAGCTGATGCTAGACCTTCTCGATTTACTGGTGGTGAAAGAATTGATTGTGCAATATCTGAAATTGATCTGAATAAAAGAAAAGTTTCACTAAGTATAAAGCTATTAGAAGAAATTGAAAAAAAAGAGGCATTAGATAAATATGGGTCTGAAGGCTCAGGTAAAAACTTACCTTTCTCATCTTTGTCTGAGGACCTGAAGAAAAAAGAAGACAAAAAAAAATAAATAAATAGATCAAATTGGCTATTGTAAAATCAAAGCTTATTAAATACCTCAAAAAGTCTTATCCTAATTTTCTTACTAAAGATTTAGAAAAGCTCGTTGACATTATTTTAAATGAAATAAAAAAAACCTTAAAAAGAGGTGAAAGAGTAGAATTGAGAGGTTTTGGTGTATTTTTTTCTAATATTCAAAAAGAATCTATAAGAAGAAATCCACGAACTGGTGAGAAAGTCAATGTTCCCCAAAAAAAAACTATTCACTTCAAAATGGCTAAAGATTTGTTTAAAAAGTTAAATAATGAAAAAGAATAAAATATTTGTAGCTTGTGATACTACAAATATTTCCAAGATTAATAAAATAATTCATAAAATACATAATCCTAAATTAAAAATTGGGTATAAATTTGGATTAGAGTTTTTAAATTCAAAAAACGGAAGAGCCTTTTTGAGTAAGATAAAAAAAAAGATTGTCTTTGCAGATTTAAAACTACATGATATTCCGAACACATGCTCTTCAGCAGTCAAAGCGATTAAGGATTTAAATTTAGCATATCTTACAATACACATTAGTTCAGGCCTAAAGGCTCTTAAAGCTGCAAAGAAAGTATCAGGTAAAATTAAAATAGTAGGTGTAACGATACTAACCTCATTGGACAATAAGGCATTAAGAGAAATTGGTTTTGATAAAGATGTAAAAAAATTAGTTTTAGATCAAGCTAAATTAGCAAATAAAGCAAAATTAGATGCTATTGTCTGTAGTGCACAAGAGGTAAAAATAGTAAAAAAAGTTTTTAAAAAAGAAATTATAACACCTGGAATAAGATTTAGTCCAAAAACAAATGATCAAAAAAGAGTTTTAACTCCTAAAGAAGCTTACAAAAACGGAAGTGATTGGCTTGTAATAGGAAGACCTCTAACAAAAGGTAACATTAAAAAAAATTTAGATAAATTATTAGATCATTTAAAACAATGATTCTTAAATCTAAGATATGTGGAGTTTCAGACTCTAAAACATTAAATTATATAATTAATCATAATCACCCACCTCAATTTATAGGATTTATAGTTAATTATCCCAAATCTAAAAGATACGTAAATTTAGAGAAACTACGAACATTATTGAAAGTTAAAAAAAAAAAATCTCAATTTGTGGCAGTACTTGTAAATCCTAACTACCAAACACTTGAAGAAATTAAAAATTTACCATTTGATTATTATCAGCTTTATGATTGTAGTCCTACTCAAGTTAAATCAATTAAAGAAAAATATAAAAAAAAAATTATCACTGCTATAACCATAAAAGATAAAGATGATATTAAAAGATATAAGTTATATTCAGATACAACAGATATTTATTTATTTGATAGCAAAGGATATGAAAAAAGTTTGTCTTTTGATCACAAATTAATTAAAAATTTAAATTTAGATAAAGAAATAATGCTTGCTGGAAATATTCAAATTAATGATGAGCTTGAAAATTACAAAAAAATAGCAGATATTATTGACATATCTGGTGGATTAGAAACTAGTGGATTAAAAGATATTTCCAAAATAGAAGTTTTCTTAGATAAAATTAAAAATTTAAAAAAATGAAACTTAAAAAAAATATTCCCTTAATAGATCAGCATGACAAACATGGATTTTGGGGTGGTAAATTTGGAGGAAGTTATATTCCTGAAACTCTCAAAAAACCAATTGAAGATTTAACAATAAAATTTGAAGAATTGAGAAGAGATAGGAAATTTATAAACAAAAGAGACTTCTACTTTAATAATTATATTGGTTCACCTACTTCATTTGTAAAATTAGAAAATTTATCTCATCATTTAGGTGGTGCTCAAATTTGGGCCAAAATAGTGTCAGAGGCAAATGGTGGAGCTCACAAAATATATAATGCCACAGTTCATGCTTTAATATGCAAAGCTATGGGGAAAAAATATATCGTTGGCGACACAGGGGCTGGTTATGCTGGAAAGATGTTAAGTATGGCTGCTAAAAAATTTGGTCTCAAATGTAAAATTTTCATGGGAGCAAAAGATATAAAACGTCAAAAGCCAAATTGTGATGCAATGAGAAAAAATGGAGCTGAAATAGTACCTGTATATTCTGGCAGTCAAACTTTAGTTGATGCAGTAAGTGAATGCATGAGATATTGGGTTTCAAATTGTGACAACACACATATGTGTGTAGGTTCTACAGTAGGTCCAAATATATTCGTAAAAATATGTGGTTGGTCAACATCACAAATATCCAGAGAACTTAAGGTACAATTAAAAAAAGAGTTTAAAAAAATTCCAAAAAAAATAAAACTGATTAATTGTGTTGGTGGTGGTAGTTCAGCTTATGGTTTTTGGAGTGAATTTATTGATTATAATAAAAGACAAGTTGAATTAATTGGTGTTGAAGCTGGAGGGCCTAAAAAATCAAGACTTCATGCTGCGCCCTTAAGTAGAAATGCAAAAATTGGAATTCTACATGGTGCCGCTTCGTACGTTTGCCAAAATAATGAAGGTCAAATTCAAGAAACAGAATCTATTAGCGCTGGTTTAGATTATCCAGGGGTAAGTCCAATTCATTGTTTTTTAAAAGATACAAAAAGAGCAAGATATACTTATGCGACAGATGAAGAAGCTCTAAATGCATACAGGATTATTAGAAAATATGAAAAATTAAACCCTAGCCTAGAGCCAAGTCATGCTTTTGCAGAAGCAATCAAGATTGCACCAAAACTTAACAAAGATACAATTTGTATTGTTAATTCTTGTGGTGATGCAAAAAAGGACAGGGATATCTTAAAAAAAAGATTGGGAAAATATTAATGAATAATTCTTTAATTAATTTTTCATTTGAAAAAGCTAAAAGTGAAAATAGACCTGCTCTTCTAACCTATACAGTCGCAGGTGATAATAATAAAAAAAAATCACTAGAAATTTTAAAATCGATATCTAAGTACGCTGATATATGTGAATTAGGTTTTCCTCACAATACTCCCATAGCTGATGGTGGTCAGATACAAACTAGCGCATATAGAGCAATTAAAAATGGGATTAAGATAAATGATGTATTTTCTATTGTAAGTAAATTCAAAAAAGTAAAAAAAAATAAACCAATTATTTTAATGGGTTATTATAATATGATTTATCAATACAATGAAAATAAATTCATAAATAAATGTAAAAAATCTAAAGTAGATGGCTTAATTGTTGTAGATTTACCTTTTCCTGAAAATAAAAAGTTTGCATTAAAGTGTAAAAAGAAAAATATTAATTTTATTCAGCTTATTTCACCTACAACATCCAAAGTACGTTTGAAGCAAATTATCAAAAATTCACATGATATGATTTATTATATTAGTATGTTGTCTACAACTGGTGGAAAGCTTAAAGTTTCTCCCAAAAAAATACTTAGGGAATATTCAAAAATAAAAAAACAAACCAAATCAAAAAATGTAGTAATTGGATTCGGAATAACAGAAAAAACTATAAATTCTCTCAAAAAAGCTGATGGGCTAGTTGTTGGAAGCGCAATTTGTAAGGAAATAACTGATTCTATTAATAGAAGACAAAATACTGTCACAAATGTTACTAATGTAGTAAGAAAATTAAAAAATAAAATAGAATATAATGAACTGGATCACAAAAATAATAAAAGCTGGTGAAAAGATTAAATCAGCTATTCACAAAAGAGCAACTAAGGAAGATATCGCGAATAGTGATTGGACTTCTTGTTGTAAAGGTCCAATTTTAAAAGAAGATCTAGAAAATAATCTTTGGGTGTGTCCTGAGCCTGAATGTAATAAACATCACAGGATAAGTCCAAAACAAAGATTTGACATTTTGTTTGGAAAAAACAACTATGAAATTTTTAAGACCCCAATTCCAAAAGATGACCCTCTAGTTTGGACCGACTCAAAACCTTATAAAGATCGATTAAATGCGGCTAGAAAAAAAACTGGTATGGATTGTGGAATGATGGTTGTGAGTGGATCAATTAATAACATCAAAATTACTGCTGTAGCATCTGACTTTGACTTCTTAGGAGCTTCAATGGCGGCAGCTGAAGGTGAAGCTTTTTTATATGGTGTACAGTATGCAATAGAAAACAAAACTCCATTTTTATGTATAAGCGCAGGTGGTGGAATGAGAATGATGGAAAGTTTAATTTCTCTATCTCAAATGACTAGAACTACATTAGCCATTAATGAACTTAAAAAGAACAATCTTCCTTATTTAGTATGCATAACAGATCCAACAGCTGGCGGTATTACTGCGTCATATGCAATGTTGGGTGATATTCACGTTGCTGAGCCGGGTGCTCTAATCGCTTTTGCAGGTGCAAGAGTTATAAGAGGTACTGTCAAAGAGGAATTGCCTGAAGGCTTCCAAAAAAGTGAATATGTTGAAAAAACTGGATTTGTGGACTTAATTGTTGAGAGAAAAAATCTTGCTGAAAAAATTGGAATTTTATTATCAATATTGTTAAAGAAAAATTCTGGTATAAACACTGAAGAAAATGAAACTTCAGAAAATAGTCAATCGCTTACAAAAGCTGCATCCTAAAGAAATAGATCTAAGTTTAGATCGGATTAAAATTCTTTGTGAAAAATTTGGAAATCCACAAGACAAAATTAAAGCAATATCTGTAGTAGGCACTAATGGTAAACATTCTACAATAAATGCAATTTTTTCAATTTTAAATGAAGCAAAAATAAAATGCAATGTTTACACAAGCCCTCATATTCAAAGAATTAATGAGAGATTTATTTTTAATAATCAAGAATTAGACGATGAAGAATTAGCTGATCTTTTTGAAGAAGTTGAAAAAATTAACGATAATCATGAAATTACATTTTTTGAGATATTAACAGCTTGTTATTTTTATAAAGCAGAAAAATATCCTAATAATATTAATTTAATCGAAGCAGGCTTATTTCACAGATTTGATGCTACAAATATACTTAAAAGTAATTTGGCAAGTATTGTGTGTTCAATAAGCAAAGATCATCTCGATTGGTTGCCAAAAGATCAGCAAACAATTGAAAAAATTGTATTTGAAAAAACATCGTCACTTTTAAATTCAAACATAATTGTATCTAAACAAAACTCGATAGAAACAACTGAGGTCATTAAAAAAACAATTAACAAAAATTCATCTAAAAAAATATATTTTAATGAAGATTTTAGCTATTCTATCGGAGAAAATGATTTCTTTTATTATGAGGATAAATTTGGTGGTTTAAAACTTCCAATGCCTAATATTCTAGGACAGTTTCAACTTGAAAATATATCAGCTGCTATTGCAACACTCAGATTGCTAAATTTTAATATAAAAGATGATGATATTAAAAATGGATTAACAAAAATTAAAAGCCTGGGTAGACTTCAAGAAATAAAATCTGGAAAATTAAAGACACTAGTAAAAAATAATCAATTAATAATAGATGGAAGTCACAATGAAGATGGCGCAAGAGTTTTAAATGAATATCTTCAAACTTTAGATTGTAGAAAACATATAATTTTAGGAATGATGGCTAACAAAAACCATGAAAAATACATATCTTATTTCAAAGATATTACTTCTTTTACAACCATAGATATTCCTGGACAACCCAATTCAATAAGTGGAAAAGAATTAAAAGAAAAATTTAAGAATAATCAAAATGTTCAATATAAAAAAAAAGTTGCACAAGCAATTAATTCCTTACCGTTAAAAGAAAATGATCTAGTAATAATAACTGGATCTTTATATTTAGCAGGTGAAATGTTAAATCTTAATTAGATATTTTTTTCTAAAAATTCTTTCATGTTGCTTTCTGGGACACCACCAACTTTTCTATCCACTTCAATACCCTTTTTATAAATTATTACCGTTGGTACTCCTCTTATCCCTGCGGCACTTCCAGTATTTATTCCACCATCCTCAATATCTGCATAATAGAAGCCTGCTTTACCTTTATACTCATCGGCTAATTTATCCATGATCGGCTTTAAAGCTTTGCAAGGGCCACACCAAGCTGCACTAAATTGAATTACTGAAACATCTTCATTTTTGATTTTACTATCAAAATCTTCGTCTTTAAAATCTGCAAGCATACAATCTATCTATAATTATTATCACTAAAGTCAACTATGCTATTTCGTATTTTTTTTCAATTGACATAATAAATTGGTTAATTTCATCTAGTTTTTTTAATTCCACTTCATCATCTCTATTTGAAGCTTGGTCTCTTAAGTAATCAATTTCAGTATAAGCCATATTAACTGTTTGCCATTTTTCTTTATTCTTACTTAAAATTCTTCTAGCAATTTCACTTTTAATATTTTTATACAAATCTGGTGGTAAGATTTGTGGAGCTTCTTGATAAATAATTTTTTGACCAAACCAACTACATCTTTTGTCCTGAAACTTGTCTAATAATCTCAACTTATCCTCCCATGATGAACTGTGCCATGTTTTAAATAAAGCTGTATCTTTATTAGGTATAAATTTTTCGTATAAAGTTTCTTCTGGTAATAAATCTTCTTGGGTTTTAGTTTGTTCTTTTTCCTCTGCTGCTTCTCTGTTTATAGTTTGAATATTTTTACAAAAATTTTCACTATTTCTCACTAAATGTGCTCTCTTTTTAATTGTTTCTAAGTCTAAATCTGAATATGGCTTTTGTTTTAATGCGTACTGTTTATCTAAAACTACTGGGGCTTTATTGGTCTTTAAAACTCTTAAAGCTTTTGGACTCATTTTCTTTAAAACATCCCTAAGTTGGTTGACAGGTAAATTTAATAAAGGCTCTGGATCTCTACGACAATCCCACAAATATCCCCATGAAACATAAGACGGATGAAAGGAGTGCTTAGGGTGTAATGAACAGCCAAGGTACATCATATTTCTCCCCTTTACATTTTCAAAAATAGAATAAATTCCATCATTTTTTAAAAGTGTTTCAACACTAGATTTTGTTGATGTTTTTAAAAATTCTTCCCAATTTTCTTTATGTTTATCTTTGATTATTCTTAGAACCTTTAAAGCAGTATATGCATCATGATAAGCAGTGTGTTGTTGTGAAGTATCAAATCCTTGCATTCTAGCCAATGCTTCAAGAGCAAGACTTGGATTTCCAGCCTCTGTTAATTCTGTTTTTAAAGTCTCAGAATTTAAAGTTTGAGCTGCTCTTGCAATATGTAAACCATCATGTTCTTTATTTGGCGATGAATGGGTAGCATATGGGTATCTATTTCCTTTGAAAAAATTGAAATGAAACATTCTTCTATCAAAATTAAGATTTGACCAACCCACAAACATTGCAGGAGCACATTTTGTAAAAAAATTCTCAACAGCACCTAAAAAATCATAATGTGAATAATTACCCTTTGTTAATAAATCTATGCTTGTTGAGTTTACAAGTAATGCTTTAGCAGAAGGAACTTCTCCCTCTGGCATGCGCCCCCGAATATTTAATTTTCCAATTTCTTTTAAATTCTTATCAACAACAACTGCTCCAACTTCAATTATAGAACCCCAAATAGTACTATTAGTTGTTTCGGTGTCATAAATTACGATTTTATCCATTTTTTATTAACCTGATTTATTCATATCATTAAATTTTTTCAATCTACCTAAAAATAAGTTTTGATAAGTAATTAATTCAGGGCCTTGAATTTTAAATTCTTGAAATAAATTATCTACTGTACAAACAAGAATAACACAAGCTGTGATATTTGATTTGTAAACAACATTATGTGCTAAAGAATAAGCTGCAGTTTGTAAAAACCATGAGTCTATGTATTCAGCTTTTTTTGGTTTATTGGATTGTTTGAAATCAATTATTGTTTCTTTTCCCTCAAATACACCCACACAATCTGCTGTGCCTGCATACTTTTCAGGATAATACATTGTACATTCCACACCATATATTTCTTCTAATCTGTTTATTAACCCCTTATCAATAATTTCTTTTGCCATTTTTTTATATTGCTCATTGTCTTCAAAGAAACTTAAATTCTCTCTACACAAAAGAAAAGACTCTAAATAACTATGCATCTGAGAACCTCTGCTACTTGCTGCTTTTGTGATTGCTTCAGCTTCTTTATGGCCAGTTCTTTCTCTCCAGTTAGCCAAAGCTGCTTTATCCTCCTCAGATTTGGTTGCATCAAGTATTGATGTAACACTTGGTAATTTTGTTTCTCCTAAAACATATCTTCTTATTCCATCTTCTGTTGCTCTTAATGATGTAGGGTAATTGTATTTCTTATTCCAACGCATGTGATTTCTTATAGTCGGTATTATCTGAAAAAAGAAATCATTTTTTAAGCTGTTTATTTCTTTCAACAAATTTCTCAACGTTCTCTGTCAACACAGCTTTTTCAACTTGCTCGGGATCTTTTATGTTTTCTAGAGTTCTACTAATTGATCTTGCATCAGTGCCAAACTTATCTACTACACTCATGGCCTCTTCTAATTTTTTTCTAAGTGTAATTATATTATCAAAATGTTTTCCAAATCTATTAGTTATAGTTTTTAAATGGTTATATATTTCTGTAGCTCCCTTTTGAACTCTTAGTGATTGAAAACCCATATGTAAGGATTGTAAATAAGCTGAAAGAGTATTAGGGCCAGAAATTACTATCTTATATTTCTTCATTAATTCTTGAGTTAATAACTCTTTAGTACTTGGATCCTGATATTCTGTTAACTCTTTGTAAAGACTTTCAGTTGGTGCATACACTATTGCAAAATCTGTTGTTTTAGGTGGAACAATATACTTTTCCATGACACTTTTAGCCTTGACCTTAAATGCATTTGCTAATTTTGTCCTAGCATCTGCAACTGCTTTTTTATCATCTGCATCATAAGCATCTGTGATTGCTTTAAATTTTTCAACTGGAAAATGAGAATCTACTGGAACCAAGACATCCCCTTGAAGCTTTATTGCAAACTCTACATTTTCACTAGTGTCTTCTTTCATCTTAACATTCGTCATAAATTGAGATGCTGGTAACAAATCTTTAATTAAAGCATCCAAAGAATATTCAGCCAAAGTTCCATACTTTTTAACCCCAGCTAAAATTTTAGTAATCCCCTCTTGACTTTGATTTAATAATTTTACTTGCTCGTTAAAATTCCCAACCTTCTCATCTACTTTGGTTAAGGCCTCAGTCATATCTTTTGTAACCCCAGTTGATAAAGAATTAAATGAAGTAGACATCGAACTTAGGGATGTATTGATTGTAGAATTAAGGCTGTCTTTTAACCTCACTATTTCAGCATTTAAATTTGCTATTTCATTAAGATCTTTATCTGCTACTTTTGATTTTAATTTAATATTAAAATATAAAATAATTAATATCACTCCAAACATTAAAATTAAAATTGTTAATAAAATTGTGTCCATGATTCGTAGTTTATATTATAAAGATTAATTACTTATAAAATAGTTTAATCAGGTTCTTTAATCCCTTTTTCTTACTATTTTTCTTTGAAGCAAAAATACAGGCTTGTGACTTTAAAATCTCTCCATCTTTCAAAATACGCAAGTTATTTGCTTTAAGAGTTTCACCTGTAGATGTAATATCAGTAATAATTTCTGCTGAACCAGTAAAAGGATATGCTTCAGTCGCTCCCAAACTATTAACCAATCTAAATTGAGTAACACCTTTTGAAAACAAAAATTCTCTAGTTAAATTAGGGTATTTGGTTGCAACTCTTAATCTTTTTTTCTTTTTATCTCTAAATTCAAAAGCAATTTCTTCAAGATCAGCTATCGTTTGAACATCAATCCATGGATCTGGGATCGCTACAACTAATTTTGCTTTTCCAAAATTAAGTTTTTTAATAACATTAATTTTATTTTGAATAGTTATTTCACTTTCTTTTAGTAAATCTAAACCTGAGAAACCTATATCTAAGGAACCATCCCCTAATCTTTCAATAATTTCTCTTGCATGCAAATATAAGATTTTAATATTCGATTTATTTTGAATAGATCCTATCAAATCTCTCTCTCCTCTCTCAGAAATAAGCTTTAATTTTTTTTTACTAAAAATTTTTAAAACATCTTTTCTTAATCTTCCTTTACTTGGTATTCCTATATTTATTATGTTTTTCATAATTAATAATTAAGATTTAGAGCAGCCCCAACAGCTGGTGTTTGTTTTTTTGAACCAAGATCAGAGATCAATTTGTCATAACGACCCCCATTACAGCAATTAACAATTTTTGATTTTGATTTGATATCTATCTTAAAAACCATCCCCGTATAATATTCTAGCTGTCTTCCAAAAGCAGTAGAGAAAATTACATTAAGTTTAGAAACTTTATTTTTAGAAATTGGAAAATATTTTTGATCAACAATAAGATTAATTTTGTATTTCTTAAAAAACTTATTTAGTTCTTTTGAAGCTTTATCTATTGGGCACTTAATTCTTAAAAATTCTCTGATAATTTTTGAAATATTTCTACCCTTGCTTGCTCTTCTTGGATCGTTAATCTTTTTATCAAATCGTTCTAAAATTTCTTTTATTGTTCTGCTTGCAATAATATATGATTGATCGTCTTTTAACATTTTTAGATAACGTTTTTTATCAACTTCAACAATTGTTGGGTCTACATCAGAATTTGTTTCTAGTCTTTGTAGCAAATCATTAAAATAGATTTCTCTCCAAAAATGCCTTGAAAGTCTTAATTTCCATCGTTTTGGTATATCTAATTTAGAAATTAAAAGATTAAAAATTTCTACATTACCAACAGTAAGGGTACCTGATGAATATTTAAAGTTTTTTAGTGATTTTAGAGAAGTGTTTATTATTTCTTTGTCATCATTTTTTTCATCTTGTGATCCTATAATCTCAAAACCAACTTGATCTCTTATTATTGAATCTTTTTTATTTTGGGACTTTCTATAAGCTTGACCACTATAGAAAATTTTTTCTTTACCCTTTAAATCATTTTCTAGATATCTTAAACAAGATACAATTGTTAAATCTGGTCTAAGACATAACTCACTTCCATTCTGATCAGTGAAAGAGAAGATAAACTTTCTAAAATTTTCTCCTGATCTTTGAACGATATGATTTGCCTCAATTACTGAGGGTAAATCAATATATTTAAAACCATTAGATTTTACTGACCTAAGGATTTTTTCAGATAAGTTTTTTGACTTCATCAATTAAATTTGCTTTTGGAAATGTTTTGTTGTTTTCACCCTTAACACCTTTAAGATTTTTTACAGTAACCGTATTTTCTTTAAATTCATTTTCACCACATATTATTGCTACATCTAACTCACGTTTATTTGCTAAAGTTAGTTGCTTACCCAAATTTTTCTTTGTATCTAAAAAAATTTCAGCATTTATGTTGTTATTTCTTAATAGGTCTAAAATTTCATAGTAATTTTTAAGGTATTTTTCATCCATTACACAAACTAAAACTGGTTTTTGACTATCCACTTTAATTTGATCCAATTGCATCAAAGCAAATAACAAACGATCAACTCCGAAACTAATTCCAGTACCTGGAATATCTACACCTTTAAATCTCGAGATTAATTTTGCATAGGCTCCTCCAGAACAAATACTGCCTATATCAACCTCTTTACCTTTATTATTTGTAACTTTAAAATTTAGATTTGTTTCAACAATGAAATCTGAATAATAGGCCAATCCTCTAACAATTGTAAAACTAGTTTTGACCTGATTTAAATTTGAACTGTAACCCAATACTTCAAATACTTGCTCTAATTCTTTTATACCTTCTTGAGATAAAGGATTCTTTAAAGTTTCTTTTAATTCTTTTAAATCTTTAATTTTAAGAAAATTGAGTATTTGAGAAGCTTGCTCATCATTTAAATCTGCACCCTTGGTGATCGCACCACTTTTATCTTTTCTCTCTTTTTTAAGAAGATCTTCAACACCTTTTAAACCAAAACCTGGTTTATCTAATTTATCAATTGCCCTAATCACTTTTAATTGTTTAACTTCTGATATTTCTAAATCATCAATTAATCCTTGAACTATTTTTCTATTACTTACATTAATTGTAAATTGATCTTTTTTTAAACCACAATCTAACAAAGTGCTCGATATTAAATTACAAAGTTCTGCATTTGCTTGAGCAGAATTAACATTTCCTACTATATCAAAATCTGCTTGCATAAATTCTCTATACCTTCCATTACCAGCCTTTTCATTTCTAAAAACATTTTGAATAGCATATCTTTTAAAAATTGATGGAAGCTCTTGATTATTTTGAGCAACAAATCTAGCTAGTGGGCTTGAAAGATCATACCTAAGAGTGATACTTTTTTCTCCATCTTGAAATGAGAATACATCAGACATAGGATTAGTATCATCTTCTGCCAAAAAAGATCCTATATTTTCACTAATTTCAAACGAAGGGGTTTCCAGAGCTACTGCTCCAAATTTTATAAAATTTTTCTCAATAGCTTTTAAAAGCTTTTTTTTGAGAAGAAGTTTTTTATCCCAACGATCTTCAAATCCTGAAGGTAATCCAGGAATTAATTTATTTTCTTTATCCATTTTTTGGTACCTTGGGTAGGTTCTGCCCCTACGATTTCGGATCCACAAACCGACGTGATACTATTTCACCACCAAGGCTCCTTATATTGTTATTATCTTATTTTTAGTGGATTTAAAATTATAATATAAAAGATTTAAAGCTAGCCTTAGCCAGCATGGAAATGAAAATGCACACCTTTATTATTTCCTCTAAAAATTGCTTCTTGAGTACTAAAATAATTTATAAAGTTGGTTTCATTTTTAATCATGAACAGTCTTTTAGACAAAAATTTGATTTATTCAACCCTAAAAAGAAAGGACGTAAATCTATTTTCAAGATAAACGTCCTTTAAAATTTTTTTAAAATTAATCTACTTTTTTTAAATTTACTGCCGCTGGCCCTTTAGGACCATCTTCTAATGTAAATTCTAATTTATCTCCTTCGTTAAGATACCTCATTCCGGCAGCTTTTACTGCACTTGCATGCACAAAAGCATCTTTTTCTTTGTCTTCTCTTTCGATAAATCCAAAGCCTTTCTTACCATTAAACCATTTAACGGTTCCTTTTAATGTACTCATCTTATTTCTTATCCTTTATTGTTTATTATTAGTAGAAGTTAATTTGTTTTTAATTTATTTCAAGATGTTTTGATGGTGCCTCGGGAAGGATTCGCACCTCCGACACAAGCCTTTTCAGGGCTCTGCTCTACTCCTGAGCTACCGAGGCAAAAATTAACCTCTAAAGATTATTCTGCCTTTAGTTAGGTCATAAGGTGTCATTTCGACAGTAACATTATCACCTTGTAAAACTCTAATTCTATTCTTTCTTAACTTACCCGCTGTATGTGCAGTGACCACATGTCCATTCTCTAATTTAACTCTAAACATAGCATTAGGTAATAAATCAGTAACTTGACCTTTAAACTCGAGTAAATCTTGTTTTGACAAATTTATTTTCTCCTAATTCTTTTTTTTACAGATTGAGCATGTCCAGTCAATCCTTCGTAATTTGCAAGAGTTATAACTGATGGTCCAAGACTTTCAATACCCTTTTTTGTTAGATTTATATATGAAATTCTTTTGTAGAATTCATTAACACTTATCCCACTAGAATATTTAGCTGTACCATTTGTAGGCAATACATGATTGGTTCCAATATTATAATCTGTCATTGCCATAACTGCATACTTTCCTAAACAAATAGATCCCGCATTTTTTATTTTCGGCACCAATGATTTATAATTTTTTACATTTAGCTCTAAATGTTCTGGAGCAATTTTGTTTATAACATCAATAATTTTTTTTTCTGAATTAATACACATTAAAATTCCATTGCTCATTAAGCTTTTTTTTGCAATAGAAACTCTAGAAATTTTTCTTAATTGTTCAAAAACTTCTATCCTCACTTTTTCTAAAAAATTATTATTTTTAGAAATCAGAATACATTGAGCAAGTTCATCATGTTCTGCTTGACCAATTAAATCACTCGCAATCCAATTTGGATTTGAAAATTTATCACAAACTATAGTTACTTCTGATGGTCCAGCAGTCATAGCTTCAATTCCAACATCACCAAAAACTTCTTTTTTTGCTGCAGCTACATAAGAATTTCCAGGGCCTACTATTTTATCAACTTTTTTTATTTTTTTTGTTCCATAGGATACAGCGGCAATTGCAGATGGGCCACCAATTGAATAGATTTCTTTTATTTTACATTTTTTCGCTGCATATAGCACTGCTGGATTTTGTTTTCCTTTATATCCTGGATTAACCATAATTATTCTCCTAACACCCGCAACTATTGCAGGAATAGCATTCATTAAAACACTTGATGGGTAAGCAGCTGTTGAGCCTGGAACATAAATTGCTACAGACTCCAGTGGTAAATATTTGTACTCAAGCTTATTTTTAAATTTATCAACAAAAGAAATATTTTTATATTTTTGCAATGAGTGAAACTTATGAATTCTCATATAGGCTAAATCTATGGCTTTTTTAACTTTTGGATTTAAAGATTTTATTGATTTAGTTATTTGTTCTGAACTTGGGAATAATACGGTATTTTGATTAAATTTTTTCTCATATTTAAGCAAAGCATTATCGCCATTTTTTTTAACATCATTAATTATTTTTGTTACTGAGACAGAACTTGATTTAAGTTTATTTTTTCTTTTAGAAAGTAAAATATCCAATAATTTATCAAAATTTTTGCTTTTACTATTTAATACCTTCATAACTATTTAATTTCGTTTTGATCCTCTAATCTTGCCTCAATAGTTTCCGTAGTTAAAGCAATATGAGCATTATTATTAAAAATAAGATTTATTTCATAAACATCATTATTTTTCAAATAGTCTATACCTACTAAATCTAAAACTACTTCTTTTTTTGATTGATCTATGTTCTTTGATCTTACTTTATCAATAAAATCAAATCTCAAGATACTATTAATCTTTTTGTCCTCATTTTCATTTTCAACTTTAATTCTCTCGATCGATAACAAAAATACTTTATTAGATGCTAGGTACTTAATATCTGAAATTTTGACCTTAGCTGCTGAGCTACAAGCTGAAATCATCTGCAATCCCTCTTGATCATTTGCAATTATTTTGGCTAAATATTTATTCACTATTTTAATCTTTTAATTTTAACACCGATTTTTTTTAATTTATTTTCAAAATTTTCATAACCTCGATCACAATGATAAACCCTCGTTACTATTGTTTTACCTTTAGAAACTATGCCAGCAAGCACTAAAGCAGCTGATGCTCTCAGATCACTTGACATTACTTCTGCTGCTATAAAGTTTGTATTACCTTCTATTTTTGCAGTTCTATTTTTTATGCTTATTTTAGCTCCAAGTCGCTGAAGCTCCATTGCATGTAAAAACCTTCCTTGAAATATATTTTCAGTAATTGAACTAGTGCCGTTAGCCTTACAAAGTAGCACCATAAATTGAGGGGCAAGGTCTGTAGGAAATCCATCATATTCTTTAGTAGTAATATTTCTTATACTTTTAATTTTTTTTGGCCCTTTCACATGAATATAATTTTTAAACAATTTAATTTTTGCACCAACTTTTTTTAATATATTTAATTCAGTTTTAATTAACTTCGGATCAAAATTTTTAATTATCAAATCTCCCCTTGCTAAAGTAGCAGCAACACAAAAGGTTCCGGTTTCAATTCTATCACCCATTACAGAATATTTTGTTTCATTTAGAGAATTTACGCCAATGATTTGACAAGTTCTTTTACCAATCCATTTAATTTTAGCACCCGCAGAGATTAGAAAATTAGTTAAGTCTAAAATCTCAGGTTCACACGCAAGGTTACGTAAAATAGTTTTGCCTTTTGCCAAAACTGCTGATGTTATAAGTTGCTCTGACGCGCCAACACTTATCCTAGGAAACGTAACTATGTTACCTTTTAATTTACCATTAGATTTTGCATGTATATATCCTTTTTTTATTTCATATTTTACTCCAAGCTTTTTTAAGGCTTCTAAATGTAAATTAATCGGCCTGCCGAGATTACCATTTAAAACACAGCCACCTGGAAAACTTGAGATAGATTTATGATATTTAGCAACTAACGGGCCAAGCACGAGTATTCCTGCTCTCATTGTTTTGACAATTGAATAAGATGCAAACTGTTTTTGCATTTTAGTCTTTGTAATTTTTACGGTTTTTTTATTATTTAAAAACTCTATACTTGAACCAAGAGACTTTAATAAATTAAGCATCGTATAAATATCTCTTACCCTAGGGAGATTTTTGATAATTACAGGTTTGTCAAATAACAAAGTTGCAGCAAGTATTGGTAAAGCAGCATTTTTTGAACCTGAAATTGAAACTTCACCTTTCATCACTCGACATGGACCAGTGATAGAAAATTTATCCATAAATTATTTTGATTTAGCTAAGGTAATTCCTGTTTGACCTTGATACTTTCCTTCTCTATCAGCATAAGAAACATCGGGTTGCTCTCCTTGAAAAAATAATATTTGAGCCGCACCTGCATTTGCATACAATCTTATTGAATTACTTGTGTGATTTGAAAATTCTAAAACCAAAACACCTTCCCAGCCTGCTTCCAATACTGTGGGTGGTACACCCAAGCCACATCTTGCATATGTTGATTTTGCAGTTACTAAACCTGTAACATTTCTTGGCATTTTAAAATACTCAAGACTTGAGGCAAGTGCAAAAGAATTAGGTGGAATTAGAATAGATTCTTTATCTTTTATAGTAATGAAATTATCTTCACTAAAATTTTTTGGATCTGCAGTAGCTCCTTTTATATTAGTAAAAATTTTAAATTCAGATCCACAACGAAGATCATAACCAAATGGGTTGACACCATGACTAATTCCATTAGCAACACTTTTGTTCACAAAGGGACTGATCATCTCATGTTCCTCGGCTAATTTTATTATTTGCTTATCGTTTAGTATCACTTTTTTTTTTAATTTTTTTTTTAGAATTTTTTCTTTTCTTCAAATTTTTCTTAAGAGCTATACTTAATCTCTCATTTTTAGTATTTATGTTCATTCTTTATCAGGATTAGTAAGAAAATCTAATGTTATTGGTTTTGAAGTATCTAAAGTTTTCTCTTTAGTCTCATCTTTTTTGGAACCTTCTTTTGCTAATCGTTTAGCTTTTTTTTCAGCAAGTTTTTTTTCTCTTTTAGCCTGCTTTTCCATAAGCTTAGCACTTCTTGTAGATTTATAATCGTAATGAATGCCCATAAAATATCCTTGATAGATATAAATCATATTAACCAAAAAATTAAGGCAATAATTTGAAAAAAATGCTTTATTATTAATAAATTAAAATATATGACGCTCTTATAGTTAAATGGTATAACGTATCCATGGTAAGGATAAGTCTCAAGTTCGATTCTTGGTAAGAGCACCACATTAAAACAATTTTTTTTCTGATGAATATTTTAAATAAAAAACAATTTTCAATTTACCTCATCATTTTATTTATTTTTAGTGTGTTTTATCTATATCAAAAACATTTAGTAGGAAATGACTCTACAATTTCTGAATGGTTAATAAATTATGAGGGTGGTTTCACAAAAAGAGGATTAATTGGGCAAATTGCGATTTATTTAAGTTATTTAATTGATATAAAATTAAGATTATCAATTTTTATTTTCCAAATAACCGTAATTGCTATTTACTATCTTTTGTTAGATAATTTTATATCTGATTTAAAATTAAATAATTTAATAATTTTTAGCATCTTTACACCAATATTTATTTTATATCCAGTTGCTGAAATAGAAGTTTTGGCAAGAAAAGAAACATTCTTGTATTGTTTTTTTCTTTTATATTTATTGTTAAATAATAAAACTCATAAAAATATTTATAAGTTGACTATACTTCCTGTAGCAATCCTCGTTTGGGAACCAGTTATATTCTTTTTTCCTTTCTGGATTATAATTGATTTTTTTGAACAGAATGAGAAAAATATAATAAAAAGTTTGTGTAATATTATTATATTTTACTTGCCTGCAATATTTCTTGCATTTTTTATTGCCTTCAATCCTATTTCAAGTGAGGGACATAAGGAAATGGCAAATTTTTTAAAATATGAATTCAATGAAGACTGCTACATGTCATGTGAGTTACTTCTAAGCAAATCTAAAATTATTGAGCAATTTGCTGCAGTATTTGATTTATTTACATTTGAGAGAATTATCAGATATTTTTTAGTATTACTAGTTGGATTCGGCCCACTGATAATTTTAATCCAATATTCAAAATTTAAAAAATTAAATGCAAAAATAGTATCTCTTTTTGTTTCATTTCCAGTAATTGTTTTATTTCTAATGATGACTGATTGGGGACGTGCAGTTAACATGTATTATACATTTTCAATTTTAACTTTTTTATACTTATTTAAAAAAAATTACTTACGATTAAATCAAGTTTATAAACAAAATTTTTTTGTAAATTTATTCAAAACAAAAAAATTATTGATATTTTTTTTTATTATCTTTTGTTTTGGATGGAATCCAAAAACAAGTATTGTTGGTGATGTCGGTTCAAAACCAGGATATCAAATTCCAAGAAAAGCACTCAAAATAATTTATTTTAAATATATCAAAAATAATTATTAATTATCTGTAAAATATCTTTCTAATAAAAATAGTGATCAAGAGTAAAATAAAAAATAGAATTAGTGGAATGTAAATTTCAGGAGACATGATTATTTCTACAATTGAAGGTGTTTTCAAATTTTGCTCTATAATATTTTCTAATCCACTTCCAATAGATACAGCTAAGAAAATTTGAGGGATTATACCTATAAGTGTCGCAAAGAAGAAATTTCTCACTTTTACATTAAAAATAGCTGGTAAAAGACAACTAAGTTGCCAAGGTATACCACCTATGAACCTATAGATTAATAAATAATTAAATTCTGACTTTTTAAATTTTATATCAAGATTTTTATATTTAAATAAAAACTTCTCTCTGATGACGTCTTTTAAAAAATAATTACCAAATATATATAAAAATGTTGCACCTATACTTAAGCCCAAAACTACCACAAGCGTACCAATCCATTTTCCAAAAATAAAACCCCCAACTAAAGCTACAGGTGATCCAAAACCTAAAAATGGGAATACCCACAATATACTCAATGTCAGAAATATAATAATTAAAAGGAACAGGTTAGAATTTTTTAATTCAATAAAATATGTTCTATTATTTTTTATAAAATTGTAAGAAGAAATTTCTTGAAGACTAAATTTAGAAAAAAATAAAAATAAAAATATAGAAACTAAAATTAAGTAGGATATGCCTATAAATAATTTAATTTTTTTAGATTTTTTCATTATTAGCTATCGTATTTATAAAATCTTCTGTTTGCTATTTATATATTTAATTAATATAAAGAGCGAAATTTTAATAAAATTTAATCGAATTTATGAAAAGAACATATCAACCATCAAAAATTAAAAGAGCCAGAAAACATGGTTTCAGGTCAAAAATGAAATCTAAAGGTGGGAAAAAACTTCTAGCCAGAAGAAGAGCTAGAGGAAGAAAATCATTAACTGTTTCTGGTTAATTTTGATGAAAAGCAGAATACTTGCTCTTTCAAAAAATGAGGAATTTAAAACACTTCTTAAAAAGAAAAAGATATCAAATAAATATGTTACAATTTTTTTTGGTCATCTAGAAAATAAAAAAAATAATAAATTAAATATTTCATTTGTTGCAAAAAAAAAGATTGGAAATGCTGTTAAAAGAAACAAAATAAAAAGAAGACTTAGAAATATTATGAATGAAGCTGTAAAGAAAATATCAATAAAATTTGATTTTTCTTATCTTGTTATTGCTAAGTCAACTATGTTAAACAATGAATTTAAAATTATAAAAGAAACCTTATTTCAAGAATTTAAGAAAATTAAATAATGAATATTTTAACATACATTTTAATTAAGTTTATTAAAATCTATCAATTTTTATTAAGCCCTTTATTAGGTCAATCTTGTAGACATTACCCTACATGTTCAAACTATAGTATTGAAGCATTAAAAACTTATGGTTTTTTTAAAGGTCTGTTATTAATTATAAAACGAATTTTTTCTTGTCACCCTTGGGCAGAAGGTGGCTATGATCCAATTAAAAAACAAACAAAGATTAGAAAATAATGGACTCTAAAAATGTTATAGCAGCAATAGCCTTATCGTCAGCAGTGATTGTTTTATATTCTTTATTTTTTATACCAGAACAAAATCCTAAAAATCAAAATTTGGTAGAAAAAGAAAGAATAGAACAAAATACTGATGCTCCAAGTTTGGAACAGAAAGAAAGCCTAGTGACAATTTCAAGAGATGAAGCATTAAACCAAAGTGAAAGAATTAAATTTGAAAATAACAATATTGTAGGATCTATTTCACTTAAGGGAGCTTCTATTGATGATTTAACTTTTAAGAATTACAAAGTTGATCTAAATAATGAAAAAAGAGTAATTTTACTTGGGCCAAGAAATATAAATGAAGGCTATTTAGTTGAAAGTGGATTTGTTACAACCGACAAAAATATAGATATTCCTAATTCAAATACTGTTTGGTCAATAATTGGAAATAACAAATTAACTGACCAAAGCCCTATAATATTATCATGGACAAATAATCAAGGAATTAAATTTGAAAAACAAATTTCTTTAGATGATAAATATTTATTTACAATTAAACAAAAAGTAATCAATGATACTGATAAAAAATATGATTTTTACTCTTATGGCCAAATTATTAGAAATCAAATTCCAGATATAACAGATTTTTATATTCTTCATGAAGGTTTGGTTGCTACTTTAGATGATGAGTTAATTGAGGAAGACTATGATGACATTCAAGAAAAAAAATTTACAAAAATTGCACAAAAAGGATGGCTAGGAGTTGGAGATAAATATTGGATAACGTCATTAATTCCTCCAAGAAATAAAGAATTTAAAACAACTTTCGATTATAAAAATAAATTTAGAGCAAATTTTATAGCAACTGAACCGCTTACGCTTAATGAAAATAGTTCGATTGAAGAAGAATTACAAATAATTGTGGCTGCTAAAAGAGTCGATGTAATTGATGGTTATGCAAAAACATTAGATATTGATAAATTTGATTTAGTAATAGATTGGGGTTTTTTATATTTTATCACTAAACCACTATTTTTTGGAATTGATTATTTTTTCAAATTACTTGGAAATTATGGTTTAGCAATTATAGCCATTACAATTTGTATTAGATTAGCTTTTTTTCCGTTAGCAAATTTCTCATTCAGAAGTATGGCAAAAATGAAAGCACTCCAACCGGAGATGGTGAGATTAAAGGAGCTTCATAAAGATGACAAAATGAAATTACAGCAAGAAATGATGGCTCTTTACAAAAAAGAAAAAGTTAATCCAATGTCTGGATGTTTGCCAATTTTAGTTCAGATACCAGTCTTTTTTGCTTTGTATAAAGTTTTATTTGTTACTATCGAAATGAGACAAATGCCATTTTATGGGTGGATACAAGATTTATCAGAGAGAGATCCCACAAGTATATTTAATTTATTTGGACTTTTACCTTATGATGTACCTTCTTTTTTAGTCATAGGTGCATGGCCAGTAGCAATGGGAATTTCAATGTGGATTCAGCAAAAATTAAATCCAGCACCTACAGATGCAATGCAGGCAAAAATATTTATGTTTTTTCCACTTTTTCTTACTGTGATACTTGCACCTTTCCCTAGTGGACTAGTAATTTATTGGACTGTAAATAATATTTTAACTATGGCTCAACAAGTGTTCATTATGAAAAGAACAACTGTTAAGACTGTCACTTAAAAAATTGATTATCATACGACAATAGATAAATGGATTTAGAAAAAATACTTCCCAAAGATGGACCACCAATAGATGAGGTTTCAAAATACATAGAAAAATATAAAAATGATCTCATCGTAATAAAATACGGAGGAAATGTTTTTATAGACAGAAAAATCTTTGATAATTTTATAACAGATATAAGCATACTTAATAAATTAGGTATTTCTTTTACAGTTGTTCATGGAGGAGGTCCTAGAATAAAAAGAGAACTAGACAAGTCAAATATTCAATCTAAATTTATCAGAGGTTTAAGGGTGACTGATAAAAAAATTATAAACATTGTTGAGTCAGTTTTAATTGATTTTAATAATGATATTGTTGACTCTTTGAAAAAGTTTGGAACCGATGCTGTCTCAATCCATACAAAAAAAAATAATATCATAAAAGTAGCTCCAGAAGCTAAAGAGCTTGGATTTGTAGGGATACCTAATAAAATTGATAACGATCTAATTGAGAAAATTCTTAATAAAAAACAGGTCCCAATAATTTCACCATTAGGTTTAGGGAATGACAATCATCCATATAATATCAATGGAGATACAGCTGCTGGTGCAATTGCGAAGTCATTGAAATCTAGAAGATTGCTATTAATGACTAACGTCGAAGGAGTTTTAGATAAAAATAAAAAACTAATTAATGAAATCTCTTCATTGGAAATTTTGAAAATGATTAAGGATAATACAATTACTGAAGGTATGATACCTAAAATTAACACTTGTTTAGATGCTGTGAATAATGGAGTAACAGCAGTTGGAATAATTGATGGAAGAAAACAACACTCTATATTATTTGAAATTTTTTCCGACAAGGGCTCTGGAACTTTGATTAGAAAATGAAAAATTTTAAAGAGATGAAATATCTTCTGTTGGATCTTGATGGAGTTTGTTATGGAAAACACAATAACTACTCTTTAGAAAAAGTGTTTGGCCAAGTATCGAAAAGAATGACAATGTTTATATCTGAGAGATTGAAAATAGATATGGAAGAAGCAAAAAAATTACAGACCGATTATTTTTATAAATACAATACTAGTTTAAATGGTTTAATGATACATCATGATATACCCCCAGAAGAATTCCTAAGATATGTCCACACAATAGATCTTTCATTTATGAAAGAGGACAAGATTATGAGAAACGAACTTGAAAAATTAGATATGGAAAAATTTATTTTTACAAATGGAAGTGCCGAACATGCTAAAAATATATTAACCCATCTAGGAGTATATGATCTCTTCGGAAGAGATAAAGTTTTTGATATTAAAGATGCAGGGTATGTGCCAAAACCAGAGGCTAAAACTTTTGATTTAATGGTTGAAAAATTTGGATTAAATCCAAAAGAAACAATTTATATTGAGGATATCGCAAAAAACCTTAGTATTGGTTATGAAAGAGGATGTGCAACTGTTTGGTTAATTAATGATGAACATTTTGGTAAGATGGATTCTGATAAAGATTATATTTCTCATAAAATTGAAAATCTGTCTTTATTTCTTAAGGAAATAAGGTTATTAAAAAGTCAATAAATTATGTCTATAGAAAAAATTATAAATGATGCTTGGGAAAACAAAGATCAAGTAAATCCAAATTCGGATAAGTCTTTAAAAGATTCAATCAATCAAGTAATAAGTGACTTGGATAGTGGTAAATCAAGAGTTGCTGAAAAAATAAATGGAGAATGGGTAACTCATCAACACCTAAAGAAAGCAATAATGTTAAGTTTTAGAATTTATCCAATGGAAAATTTAAACGGACCTTATTCCAGTTGGTATGATAAGGCACATTTGTTGAAAGGAAAAACAGCTGGCTGGACAAAAGAAGATCATGAGAGAGCGGGTTTTAGAATGGTTCCAAACTCACCTGTTAGAAAAGGATCATTCGTAGGTAAAGATGCTGTTCTTATGCCATGTTATGTAAACGTTGGTGCTTACATCGGGGCTAAAACGATGATGGATACATTCAGTCGTGCAGGTAGTTGTTGCCAGATTGGGGAGAATTGTCATATATCTGCTGGGTCAGGAGTTGGGGGAGTGCTAGAACCTGCTCAAGCGTTACCTACAATAATAGAAGATAATGTATTTTTAGGAGCAATGTCTGAAGTGGTTGAAGGAGTGATTGTTGGAGAGGGTTCTGTGTTAAGCATGGGAATGCTGATTACACAATCTACAAAAATTGTAAATAGATCAACCGGTGAGATCACGTATGGAAAAATTCCTCCATACTCAGTTGTTGTACCAGGTTCTCTTCCTGATAAAAAAAATCCATCTGCTCCATCACTAAGTTGTGCAGTAATAATCAAGCAAGTAGACGAAAAGACTAGATCAAAGACATCAATTAATGATCTTTTAAGAGATTAAACATGCAAAAAATGAATGAATTACAATTAGCTAAAGAGCTAATTAGGTTTCCAACGGTAACTCCAGTAGATGCTGGAGTGATGAAATTTTTAGAAAAAAAATTAAAAAAACTAGGTTTTAAAACTAAAATAATAGAGTTCAAAGAAAAAGGTTTTAAATCAGTTAAGAACTTATATGCAAGATTTGGAACAAAAGGACCAAATTTATGTTATGCAGGTCACCTAGATGTTGTACCCCCAGGTAATATAAAAGATTGGACAATTAATCCATTTAGACCATCTGTAAAAAAGGGTCATTTAATTGGAAGAGGGGCAAATGACATGAAAAGTTCTATTGCAGCTTTTGTTTCTGCTGTAAGTATCTTTTTATCACAAACTAAAAAATTTAATGGATCAATTAGTTTATTGATTACCGGAGATGAAGAAGGTGATGCAGTGAATGGAACAAAAAAAGTAGTTGAATATCTTAAAAGAAAAAAGGAAAAAATTAATTTCTGTTTAGTGGGTGAGCCAACAAATCCAAATAAATTGGGTGAAATGATAAAAATTGGACGTAGAGGAAGTTTGACTGGAAAATTGATAATATTTGGTTTGCAGGGACATGTTGCATACCCTCATAGAGCAAATAATCCCTCAACAATAATTGTAAAAATTTTAAAAGAATTAAAAGATATTCAATTTGATAAAGGGACAAAAGATTTTCAACCTACAAACTTAGAAGTTACAAAAATAAATATAAATAACACTGCTGATAATATTATTCCTGCTAAAGCTGAAGCAACATTTAACATTAGATTTAATAACAAACATTCTTCAAATTCTATTAAAAAAAGACTTAATAAAATTTTTGTTAGAATTAATAAAAAATATAAATCTAAATTTAAAATTGATTATCGAGTTTCAGGTGAAGCTTTTCTAACTAAGCCTAATAAAACAACTTATATGATACAAAATATCATCAAAAAAATTACCAAAATAAAACCAAAATTATCTACCACAGGTGGAACCTCGGACCTACGATTTATAAAAGCTATATCACCTGGTCTAGAATTTGGATTGGTTGGAAAAACTATGCATAAGGTTGATGAAGCGGTGTCCTTGAAAGATTTGAAAAATTTAAAAAAAATTTATCAAAATATTTTACAAAGTTATTTTAAGTGAAAACTGGTCTAATAACTTCTACAACATACCAAAGTCATGATACAGGTCCAGGACATCCAGAACAAATAGCTAGAGTAACCGTAATTAATGAAAATTTTAAAAAATTGAATGACCCAAATATCTTGTGGAAAAAACCATCAATAATTTCAGATGAAATTATTAAAAATACTCATGATGCAAAATACGTTGATTTTGTTAAAAATTCTTTTCCCTCTAAAGGTTTTTCTTCGTTAGACGGGGATACTATTATTTCACCAGGAAGTAAAGAAGCTACATTTGATGCGGCAGGTTCAATCATTGCAGCTATTGATGGTGTTCAAAATAAAGAATTTAAAAATGCTTTCGCGAGTGTACGTCCACCAGGTCATCATTGCAATCAAAATAAGGCAGCCGGTTTCTGCATTTTAAATAATGTTGCAATTGGCGCAAAATATTTATTAAACAAATACAAATATAAAAAAATTGCAATCATTGATTTTGATGTTCATCATGGTAACGGTACACAGGACATTTTTTATGAAAATGAAAATGTTCTTTTTATATCAACTCATCAATATCCTTATTATCCAGGATCAGGATCTGAAAAAGAAAAGGGAAAATTTAACAACATTTATAACATACCTTTACCTGCAGGCACAAATTCTGAAGAATATTTAAATGCTTTTGAATTTGCTTTAAAAAGATTAAAAGATTTTAAACCTGAGTTTATCCTAATAAGTGCTGGATTCGACTCTCATATCAAAGATCCACTTGCACAGTTCAAACTTGAAACAGAAGATTTTTATACTATTACAAAGAGAATATTAGAAACTTCGAAAAAGTTTTGTAATGGTAAAGTTGTTTCAATTCTTGAAGGTGGATATGATTTGGAAGCGCTAAAAGATAGTACTAAGAGACATGTTGATGCATTAATAGAATTTAATTGATAAATATCTAATAAAATATAATTAGCCCACATGAAATTATACAGAATTAAAAAATCTAAAATTGATAATAAAGGACGAGGTCTTTATGCAACGAGGGATATTAAATCTGGTACAAAAATTATTAATTACATTGGTAAAATTATAACAAACAAACAAGTTGATGACTCAAATAAATTCGATAATAAAAAACCAATATATTTATTTACACTAAATAAAAGATACACTTTGGATGGAGATTTTTCATGGAATATTGCAGGTTTGATAAACCACTCATGTGACAACAATTGCGATTATGAGGGAAAAGGTTTAAAAATTTGGGTCACTGCTATAAAAGATATAAAAAAAGGTGAGGAGTTTACTTGTGATTATGGTTTTGGTTATGACAAAGATTACAAACAATTTCCTTGTAAATGCCAATCAAAAAACTGTTGTGGTTATATTGTAAGAGCTGAGTCGAGGTGGAGGATTAATAAAAAGTATTCAATATTAAATAAAAAAAAACTAGTAAATAACTCTCGCTAAATAAAGCCCCTCTGGAGGAGCTGGTGGTGCACATAAAATCCTTTTTTTCGATTTCATTACATTATCAAATTTTTTTATTGACCATTTTTTTTCTCCAAGATATTTCAAACACCCCACCATTGAACGAACTTGTTGTTGTAAAAAAGACTGGGATCTAAATTCTATTTCAACTTTATTTTCAAATGATGTAATTTTTATGAGTTTAATTGTTTTAATTGGACTTTTTGCTCTACAACTAGATGCTCTAAAAGTTGAAAAATCTTTCGTTCCAATTAATTTTTTTGCTCCTTTTTTCATAGCAACTAAGTCGAGTTTCTTCATAATATGCCACCCTCTATTATTTTCTAAAACTGGTCTACCTAACCGATTTATTATTATGTACTTATAAATTCTCATTCGAGCTGAAAACCTTGCATGAAAATTTTTATTTCTCTTTTTTATTTTTAGGACTGTCACACCATTTTTATTTATGAAATGATTGATTGATATTAAAAATCTATTTAAATTTTTAATTTGATTTTTACAGTCAAAATGCGCAGATTGTTCAATTGCATGAACTCCTGTATCTGTTCTTCCTGATCCCAACAAAATTATCTTTTCTTTTAAAAGCTTTGAAATTTTTTCTTGAAGAAGCCCTTGGATAGTTTTACCTTTTTTTTGAACTTGCCAGCCTCTAAAGTTAGTGCCAACGTACTCGATCAATATTTGATATCTAAACATTAGAAATTATTGAGCCCTTTTTAATTTTAGATCCAAGCATAAACTCGTTTATTTTTTGTGGGTTTTTCCCTTGTCTTTGAATTTCAAAGATTTTGACAGATTGATTATTGCCACAAGCCACTTCCAAATCATCAGAAATTACTTCACCTGCATTTCCTATGCCATTGCCAATCTTGGCTTTCAAAATTTTATACCTTTCTCCATTAAAAATAAAAAAAGCTCCTGGAAAAGGAAATAAACCATTTATTTTTCCAATGATTCTTGATGCTCCCAATCGCCAATCAATTTGGCCTTCTTTTTTTTCTATTTTTTTTGCATATGTTGCTTTTGAATGATCTTGTTCAATAAATTTCGCTTTATCCTCAAAAATATTATCTACGTTATCCAAAATTTTTTCTGCTGCTAACATTGATAATTTTTCTGAAATTTCTTGTGTATTATAATTATCTTCTAGTTTAAATTTATAAACATTACACACAGGTCCACTATCAAGTTCTTCTACAATTTTCATAATACTTATTCCTATTTCTTTATCTAAATTCATAATTGATCTTTGGATAGGTGCAGCACCTCTCCATATGGGTAACAATGATGCATGAATATTAATAAAACCTTTTTTAGTTAATCCTAAAAATTCTTTTGGAATAATTTGGCCATACGCAACAACAATTGCCAAATCAGCATTCATTTCTTGCAAAAATTTATATTCTTCTTGATTATCTCTTAAAGTTGTTGGAGATCTTAAATCTATATTCAATGTTTCTGAAATTCCCTGAATTGGAGATTTATTAATTTTTTGACCTCGCTTTGATTTTTGTGGAGGCTGTGTATAAACAACTGATATTGGATATCCATTTTGATATAATGATTTCAATATTGGCACAGCAAATAATGGTGTACCCATAAAAATAATCTTTTTTGGCATTAATTAAACAACTATTCGATTAGATTTATTTTTTGATAGTTTTTTAATTATCATAGATTTTTTTAGTTTAGATAAATAATCGATGAACAGAATTCCTTCTAAATGATCCATTTCATGCTGAATGCAAGTAGCTAACAGACCTTCTGCTTTTAAAGTTTTTTTATTTCCATCATAGTCTAAATATTCAACTTCACATTTGCTAGGTCTATCTATTTCTGCAAATTGATTTGGAACTGATAAACAGCCCTCTTCATAAGTTGCTTTTAATTTATCATGATGCTTTATAACTGGATTAACAAAATACATTGGAGTTTTTTTTTCATTGTCTTTAGATATATCCATTACTATTATTCTTTTTGGTACGCCTATTTGAATTGCAGCTAAACCAATGCCATTCGCTGAGTACATTGTTTCGAGCATATCATCCATCAATCTTCTTTCCTCTTTTCCTACTTTTTGAACTGGTGCTGAGATCTGCCTCAATAGCTTGTTTGGTTCTGTTAAAATAGTTTTGACTGTCATATCAATTATCTTATTATAATTTTTAAACTTTTAAAGGAAGAACTTTTAGAAGTATTTTGTTTCTAATTACATCAATATTCAATTGATTTAATGTGCTAATAATAAAATATATTGTATCCTCATCAATTCTGTCTAATTCATCTTGACCAATCACTTCTGCGAGTCTAACAAGTGCTGCTCCTTTTTCGTTGTTATTAATCATAACCTGTATATCAGTAGGTATTTCTGAGGGTTCTATTTCATATAAATTATCATATTTTTTATCAATTTCTATACCATCTGATCTTAATGACTCTAAGAAAATAATATCTTTTTTTGATAAAAAGTATTTTTTATTTTTCATTATCTTTTTGAGAAAATTATTTATGTCTTTTTCGATTTTATTTTTTGAATAATCTCCATTAAAATAATTTATCAACTTAGACTGATGAAGAATGTCATTATTAAATTTTATTTTTTGATCAATATTTTTCTCAATGTTTATATTTGTATAGTAAAAACTTGTTAAATTGTCTGGGATTTCTAAGGGATTCATTTCTTTTAAAAATTTTTTAAGCTCAAGATCAAATGCATTTTCAATTTTATCTTTTTTAAATAGATCTTTTAAAATCTTAAGTAACTTTAATTTTTCCACCATTTCAGATTCTAGTAAAATTTTTTGATAAATTAATGCTCTAGATTCAATATTTGTCAAATTATTAAGTGAACTTTTAGCATCTAAAAGTTGATTTATATCAAATTGAAATCTTTTATATATTTCAAGTAAATCCTTTTCTGGATAATTTTTATTATGAACAGCGGTCTCTATAGTTGAGATTTTTTTTAATTCTGAAATATCAATCTCTTTAAAAGAATTAAGCAAATTAGATGCTGAGAGATATCTCCATATTATCTTTTTAGTAGAGTTTTTTGGTTCAAATATAAAATTGGGATTTGCTTCACGTGCTAAATGAAAATCAAGTATATTTTTTTCAGATATTTCTTGGTCAATCTCTGTTTCAAAACCTAATAAAAAATTAATTTTTTTTTCAAAATATTTATCATTAAAACCTAATTCTTTTTTAAGATCATAAACAAGTTGAGCTTGATCCCTTTTCCCATTTTTAACTAAACAATAAATGTAAAATTTTGATAAGTAATTATTACTTATTGGCTCTAAATTTTTTGAAAATATATCACAAGCTTTATCAATATTATAATCAGACAAATTTTCATTAACAAAATGTTCAAATAACTCGGGACTAATATTAATAATTTGATTCTTTATTAAATATTCTTCAATCAAATCTAACTTTGAATTTTTTATCATCAAGTCTGATTTTAATTTAAGAAATTCTTGTTCAGTAATATTTTTTTTAGGGTAATAAGCGTTGGTTAAGATTGTTATCTCAATTAATTCAACCGCGTCATCTGAAAGTTTAATCTTATTTAATTTGGTAAATAGATTTCGTAATTGATCACCATCTGAATTTATCCACATGTTGATATCTAAACTATAATCATCAGGATCATAAAGCCCAAAAATTTTTAACTCCCTTGAAGACAAGTCTTGATCAAGTTCAATTTCATTATTCTTTTTATCTGATTGCATTTTATAAATATCAGACTCAAACAATTTTTTTTTGCTATCGTTTTCCTCAATTGAATTTTTTTCTGAAGATTGATTTTCTTCAACCTTTTTTTTATCAGTATTCCATATATCTATAGGCTGATCCTCTGCAATAGAATTGGAGTTTAATAAAAAAATAAAAAAAAAAATGATTATTCTTTTATTATTTAACAATCTTAAAATTTTCATTAGGAATGATTTTTTCTATATCTTTTTTAGGTGTTGGGAAATCTATCTTGTTTAAGAAGTATATAGCTAAAATGGCTAGCGCTAAAACAAAAGTAATTTTTATAGCAAATTTAAGAAACTTTTCGCGCGAACTTGTTTTTTTTATAAATTGCATATAACTTTAGTTAATTTCAAAATTAAGACATATTTGTGTTTTTTCAATAAAGAAACTTATGAAATCAAAAGAAAATATTGTTTTTTTAGGTATGATGGGGTCAGGTAAGACCACAATAGGTAAAATTGTTTCTCAAAAATTAAACTTAGACTTTTTTGATACTGATGATGAAATAGAAAACAAATTAGACATGAAAATCTCAAAAATATTCAGTGAAAAAGGTGAAAGTTACTTTAGAAAATTTGAGGAAGAGTTGACTTTAGAATTGTTAAAAAAAAAAAGTGTTATAATTGCTTTAGGTGGAGGTGCTTTTTTGAATAATAAAATTAGGAAAGAAATATTAGATAACCATTTATCTATTTGGCTTAAATGGGATGATAAAGTATTATTAGATAGAATTAAAGATAGTCACAAAAGACCCATAGCTTTTAATTCAACTAAAAATGATTTATCAAAACTAATTAAAAAACGCTCTAACATATACTCAAAAGCATTATATTATGTGAATTGTAATGAAATAGGTAAAAAAGAAATAGCTGATCGAGTAATTAAAATTTATGAAAATAACAAAATTAAAAATTAATACAGAGTCTCAAAAATATTCTATTTTAATTGGATCAAAATTAATTTCAAAGTTTCATAAAATTTGTGAAGTTAATTTAATTAAATTTAAAAAATGCTTAATAATTATTGATTCAAATGTTCCAAAAAAATTAGTTTTAGATTTGAAAAAAAACTTAAAAAATAAAGAAACTTTTTTGTTGTTTTTTAAAGCGAGTGAAAAAAATAAGAATCAAAAATCAATCGACAATATATTGAAAATTTTATTAAGTAAAAACTTTTCAAGACAAGATTGTTTGATAACTGTAGGAGGCGGAATTACTGGAGATGTGGGAGGTTTTGCTGCTAGTATTTTTAAAAGAGGGCTACAATTTGTAAATATTCCTACGACATTATTATCTCAAGTTGACTCATCGGTTGGTGGCAAAACTGGAATAAATTCATCATATGGAAAAAACTTAATTGGAAATTTTTATCAACCTAAATTAGTTATTTGTGATATTGGTTTTTTAAAATCTCTCTCTAAAAGAGAAATTATTTGTGGGTATGCGGAAATTTTAAAACATTCACTAATTGCTGATAAAAAATTTTTTAATTATTTATATAAAAATGTTTCGAATATATTAAAATTAAAATCTCCTTTCATAAATAAAGCAATTTTTACAAGTTGCTATATTAAAAAAAGGGTTGTCGAAAAAGATGAAAAAGAAAAAAGTCTTAGAAAAATACTAAATTTCGGACATACATTTGCCCATGCTTATGAGGCCTCTTTGAATTATTCAAAAAAACTTAATCATGGAGAGGCGGTGATATTAGGAATTATATCTGCATTAAAATTTAGTATCGAGGAAAGAATTATAAATTTTAAAGATTATCAAAGAATAATTAGTCATATAGACTCATCTAGATTGACAAAAAAAATTAAAAAATATTTTTCAAAAAAAGATACAAAAAAGATTTTGTCTTTTATGATTAAAGATAAAAAGAATAACACTGACGAGATCAATCTTATATTATTAAAAAAAATCGGATCTCCAATTATTGATAAATTTTATGATAAAAATAAATTAAAATATTTTATAAAAAAAGAATTAGTTGATTAATATTTGCAAGGAATGTATATAATTTTTCATCTCATCATTTAATATTTTGTAAATTTTTTTGTTACTATCAATTTTGTGCATCATTTTAAGTTCATTTGATGATATTGTAATTTTAAGGTGATATTTTCCTAATTGATTACCAGAATGATTTTTATGGAGAAAAGACTTATCTTCTACATTGATATTTTCAATTTTTATATTTGCATTTAATTTTTTTTTTACAATTGAAATTAATTCATTTTTATTCATAAATAATATTTATTATATCATGAAAAATATTTGTGACTGGAATAATTGTTCTGAAATAGGTGAATATAAAGCACCGGTTGAGAGAGATAATAGTAAAAAGTTTAGGATGTTGTGTTTAAAACATGTTAAAGAATTTAATAAAAATTGGAATTATTTTTCTGGTATGAACGATGAACAGGTAATTAATTTTTTAAAATCTGATATGACATGGCATAAACCAACACAAAGTTTCAGTTCCTCTGATAATTTTTTTAAAGTTTTGTGGAATACAACTTTAAAAGATGAGTTAGACAAAGATAAATTTAAAAGTGATTATAATCATATGCGTCAATTTAAATTTGATCATAAAGACATTAAAGCCTTTGGAATTTTGGGTATTTCTGTAGGTTTAGAATGGTCAAAAATTCAACAAAAATTCAAAGTGCTTGTCAAAAAATTTCACCCTGATATGAATTCTGGTAGCAAAAAATTCGAAGAAAAACTAAAATTAATAACTTTGGCTTATACACAATTAAAAAATACTTATAGGAACAAAATTGACGCCTAATTTAAATATTGAACCAGACATCAAAGTTTCTCTGAAACAAACTTTCGGAATAGATTCTGAAATGGAAGTGGCGGCTTTTTCAAAAAAAAATGAATACGTCCCTGAAATTGATAAAAATTATAAATTTGATAGAGACACAACGCTTGCAATTGTTTCTGGATTTGCGTTTAATAAAAGAGTCTTGGTTCAAGGTTATCACGGCACTGGTAAATCAACACATATAGAGCAAATAGCAGCAAGATTAAATTGGCCCTGTATAAGAGTAAATCTTGATAGTCACGTTAGTAGAATAGATTTGATTGGAAAAGACTCAATAATTTTAAAAGATGGGAAACAAATCACAGAATTTAAGGAAGGTATTTTACCTTGGTCAATTCAAAATCCTGTTGCCTTAGTTTTTGATGAATATGATGCTGGAAGACCCGACGTTATGTTTGTTATTCAAAGAGTGCTTGAAGCAGAAGGAAATTTCACACTCCTTGATAAAAATAAAGTGTTAAAACAAAATAAATATTTTCGACTTTTTGCTACATCTAACACTGTAGGTTTAGGTGATACAACAGGTTTATATCATGGGACTCAACAAATAAATCAAGGCCAAATGGATAGATGGAATATTGTTACAACTTTAAATTATCTTAACCTTGAAAAAGAGATGGACATCATATTAGCTAAAAATAAAAATCTTAATAATTCAAAAGGTAAAGAAAAAGTTTCAAATATGATTAAGGTTGCTTCTTTAACAAGAAAAGGTTTTGCAGCAGGGGACATATCAACTGTAATGAGTCCAAGAACAGTTTTACATTGGGCTGAAAATGCTGAAATTTTTAAAGATGTTGGTTATGCATTTAGAGTCACTTTTTTAAATAAATGTGATGAGATCGAAAAAAATACAATTGCTGAATATTATCAGAGATGTTTCGGAGAAGAATTACCAGAGTCTCTTGTAAATATTCAAATTTAAATGAACAATAAAAGTGAAGAGTTAAAAGAAAAATTAAGGCAGGCATTAAACTCGACTGCAAGAGCCATTTCGGATGATTTTTCAATTAAAGAAAATTTAGATCAAAATAAAAGTTCAAAAGAATTTGACTTTTTTAATTTAGAAAAATTAAATTCAAAAAGTGATTTTATTAAAGCAAGAGCCGAATCGGACTCAAATGCTTTAAAAAAGAAATTTTCTAACGATATAATTTATAAAAAAAATTTACCCTCTAATTCGTCTTATAGATCTTTTTATTCTATAGCTGAAAAAATAAGGTATGAATTACTTGGTTCAAATATGCTCAAAGGAATAGAGAAAAATTTAAAAGAAAATTACAACCAATTAGTTGAACTAAAAAGAAAGGATCAACTTAAAACTAAGGATGATGTACCTGTAATTGAGGCTTTTGAGCTTTATATGCTTAAAAAATTTCATAATATTAAACTAAATTCTTTAACAAGCAAAATGTTAAGCTTTTGGGAAAAAGATTTTGATGAAGTTATTGATAAACACATAGATTACTTAAAAGATAACTTAGAGTTTCAAAATAAATATTCTTTAAAATTTTCAGAAATACTTCAAGAAATGGATATTTTTGAAAATGAAGAAAATGAGGAAACTAAAGAAGAAAATCAAGATGATGGTCAAAATAACCCTTCAAATGAGGATCAAGAAAGTGAAAATGAGGATCAAAAAGATCAAAAGAAAGAAGAGGAAACAGAAACTAGTCTAGATTCAGATTATGATATCGATGAATATAAACTTGATGAACAATTAGTTGATACAGACTCTGATAGACAAAGTAATGAACAGATTACTCAAAAAAAGAATCATAATAATCTTAATATTGAATATAAAATATTCACTAGTGAGTTTGATGAAGTAACAAAGGCTGAAAATTTAGAAAAATCTGATGAAGCCTTAAAACTTAGAAAAACTTTAGATCAACAACTTGTCGGGTTTCAGGATGTTATAACAAAACTTGCAAATAAACTTCAAAGACAACTTTTAGCAAAACAAAATCGAGCCTGGGAATTTGATTTAGAGGAAGGTTTATTGGATAGTTCAAAATTACCCAGGATTATCATGGATCCTTATAATTCTTTATCATTCAAAAAAGAAAAAGATTTAGAATTTAAAGATACAGTAGTCACACTGCTAATTGACAATTCTGGATCAATGAGAGGAAGACCAATTACTATTGCTGCCATTTGTGCAGATATTTTATCAAGAACATTAGAACGATGTTCTGTTAAAGTCGAGATATTAGGATTTACAACAAAAAATTGGAAAGGAGGTCAGTGTAGAGAGTTTTGGAATAAGAAGGGGAAAACAAAAAATCCGGGAAGATTAAATGATTTAAGGCATATAATTTATAAAAGTGCTGACACACATTGGAGACAAGCTAAAAATAATCTAGGTTTAATGTTGAAAGAAGGATTGCTAAAAGAAAATATTGATGGCGAGGCAATATCTTGGGCATATAATCGATTAAAGAAAAGAAAAGAGGAAAGAAAAATTCTTATGGTAATATCTGACGGAGCACCAGTTGACGACTCAACATTATCAGTAAATTCAGGTGATTTTTTAGAAAAACATCTTAAAAAAGTTGTTAAGTACATTGAAGAAAAGACTGAAACTGAAATATTAGCTATAGGAATAGGTCATGATGTATCTAGATATTATGATAGAGCAATTAAAATTACAGATGTCAATGAACTTGGAGATGTAATGATTTCTCAATTGAGTACATTATTTGATAAAAAAAATAAACTACATTAAATTTTATATAAATTAGTATTATCCCACTTAATAATCACTTCTGCTCCACTTATTATTTTTGAGTTCCTACAATTAATTGATGCAAAGTTTTTTTCCAATAAATTTTTTCCAATAAATATTCCTAATCCAAGTCCAGTCTTTGATTTATTATAAAAAGATTTCAAATATGGCTCTCCTATTTTTGACAGAACATCAGCTGGATATCCTTTACCATCATCTTGAATTTTGATTTCAGTTATTTCATTATTGCTTGTGAGATCAATAAATATTTTTTTGTTACTAAATTTATTTGCATTTCCGATAAAATTTCTTAGACCATAAACTATTTCTATTGATCTAGTCATTTTTTTTGGATTTAAATCTTGATCAAAATTAAGAATAAATTTTTTATTACTTGTCTCTTCAAATGAGGATACAATCTCTTTTAAAATATCTCTCATAGTAAAATTTTCATCTATAAAATCATCTTCCTCATTTGGATTCAGAGATAATCTTTTTAAAATTTCATTACATCTTTCTACTTGACTTGATAGTAAATCAATATCTTGTATTAAATCTTTTCTATTTTTAAGTTGATCTTTTAGTTCTTGGGTAATAATTTTTATTGTTGATAATGGAGTACCAAGTGAATGAGCAGCAGCGGCAGCTTGGCCTCCTAGAGATAACATTTCGTGTTCTTTTGCCATAACTTCCTCCATTTTATTAAGGGCTTCTTTTCTCAATCTTGATTCCTTTCCAAAAATAATTGCAAAATAATTTAAAAAAACCAAAGCAATAATCAAAGCAACTGGAATTGAAAAATAATATAATACGTCAACATGAAAATGCTCATTTAAAGGACTAGGTAAATTTTTAGAATAAAAAGTTAAAAAAACTATCACCAAAATTGTTGTCACTACGAGTAATAAATTTGTTTTTAAACCTAAATTTGATGATGCAAATACACTGGGTATTATTAAAAAAATTACAAATGGATTAGCTACCCCTCCGGTAAGGTATATTAAAAATGAAAGTTGGAATATGTCAATAAATAAAAAAATTGAGGCTGATCTATCTGATAATTGAGTTTTTTTATAAATATAAATTAGGAAAAGATTACTAATAACTCCAACTAAAATTACTAAATTTGCTAAAATAAAAGGAAAACTGAGATTGAAATAAAAATAAACAATATGAATTGAGATTAATTGTCCAATTATTCCAATCCATCTTAAAGTAATGTAAGTAGATTTTTTTAGTGTATGAAATTTAGAAGTTTCAAAAAACTTCATCTCTATATATCTAGATTTTGTACATTTATTGCATTTGAGATAATAAAATCTTTTCTTAATGAAACATCATTTCCCATTAAAGTATGTATCAAAGTTTGATCTTTTTTTGCATCCTTTGAGTATTGTACTTGCAATAAATTTCTAGTTTCTGGGTTTAAAGTTGTGCTCCATAGTTCTTCTGGATTCATTTCACCTAGACCCTTAAATCTTTGTATACTCATTTTTGATTTTTCTAACTCAAATTCTTTAAAAAATTCCTTAGAACCTTTTTTTAATTTTTTAATATCTTTATTATTATTTAAAACATAATTTTCTAATTCTTTTTCATCTTTTATATAAATTCCCTTAGACCCTTTATTGATTTTAAATAGCGGTGGTTGTGCTAAATATACATGACCATTTTCAATTAACTTATTAAATGGTTTATTATTAAAAAAAGTTAATAACAGTGCTCTAATATGGGATCCATCTACATCTGCATCTGTCATTATAATTATTTTTCCATATCTGAGGTCTTTGAGGTCTATCTCATGTGATTTTGGATCTAAACCAAGAGCATTTATTAATGTCAAAATTTCATTTGAAGATATCATTTTTGATAAAGCTTTTGTTCTTTGATCGGATCCATTATTTTTGCCATTACCTTTTTTTTTCAATTGAAGATCCTCAACATAAGTATTCAGAATTTTACCTCTTAATGGTAAAACGGCTTGATTAGATCTATTTCTCCCCTGCTTTGCTGAACCACCAGCGGAATCTCCCTCAACAATAAATAGTTCTGTACCCTCTTGTTTACCTATCTGACAATCTGCTAATTTTCCAGGCAATCCACTCAATTCAAGAGCACCTTTTCTTCTAACACTTTCTCTAGCTTTTCTTGCAACATCTCTTGCAAGAGCTGCTTGAATAATTTTTGCAAGGATAATTTTTGCAATAGCTGGATTTTGATCAAACCACATGGATAATTTTTCATTTACTATAGTTTCAACAATCATTCTTACCTCTGAAGATACTAATTTATCTTTTGTTTGAGATGAGAATTTAGGATCCGGGATTTTTGTTGAAAGAACACAAGTTAATCCCTCTTTAATATCATCACCAGAAATTGTTAACTTATTTTTTTTTAGAAGATTTTGCTCATTTGCATATTTATTTATCACTCTTGTTAAAGCACTTCTAAAGCCTAAAATATGTGTACCACCGTCTTTTTGATAAATGTTATTAGTATAAGGATGAACATCTTCGCTGTAAGTAGCATTCCACTTTAATGAACATTCAATTTCAATGTTATCTTTTTTACCCTCTATGTATATGGGCTTTTTAAATAAATCGTTTCCATTTTTATTTTCGAGTTTTTCTCGACTCCTATCTAAAAATTCTACAAACTCTAAAACTCCACCATCAAATTGAAATTCTTGGGTCTTTTCTTTTTTTTGAGTTAAGTCTGAAAATAAAATTTTTATACCTTTGTTTAAAAAAGCTAATTCTCGCATTCTTTTTGATAAAATAATCGCACTAAATTTAGTTGATGAAAATATTTCTCTTGAAGGAAAAAAATTAATTTGAGTTCCTGTATCTTTAGTTTTGCCTATAACTTTTAATGGTGCTTTGGCTTTTCCATGATTAAATTCGATATAATATTTTTTCCCATTTCTATAAATTTCTAACTTTAATTTTTCTGATAATGCATTTACAACAGATACTCCAACACCATGAAGTCCTCCCGAAACTTTATAAGAATCATGATCAAATTTACCTCCAGCATGCAATTGTGTCATTATTACTTCTGCTGCAGATTTTTTTTCTCCTTTGTGTATATCTACAGGTATCCCTCTGCCATCATCTCTAACAGTTATAGTCCCATCGGCATTAATACTCACAGCAATATTTTTACAATATCCTGCTAAAGCCTCATCAATGGAATTATCAACAACCTCGTATACCATGTGATGCAAACCTGTCCCATCTTCTGTATCACCAATGTACATTCCAGGTCTTTTCCTAACTGCATCAAGACCTTTAAGAACTTTAATAGAGTCTGCTTCGTATTTATTTTTTGTATTCATTTTTTGTCTATTTAGGAAAACTAAATCATATCATTTTTTTTGAAAAATTTCCTAATTATTATTATTAAAATGATGTAATTTGCAGCCTATTATGCGGTTAATTTAATGGCGGAGAGAATGGGATTCGAACCCATGATAGAGTCACCCCTATACACGCTTTCCAAGCGTGCGCCTTCAACCACTCGGCCACCTCTCCTAAAAATTATCTAATTGTATCCAATTTTCCTCTTTAAAACTCGTATATTTTCTAAACCAATAAGATAAATATCTTTCAGCTAAATAAGCAAATAATCTACCAGTATCATAATTTTTTAAATCTTCGAATTTAAAATGTTTTTCACATCTATCTAACCAAGGGAATAAATTTTCAAACCATTTACTAATTACACTTGGTTTGGCAATAAACATTATATGTGGATTGAATGTATCATTATGAATTACATAATTTTTAAAATCGGTTCTGTCATTATCATTTAGTTCATTAATTGCCTTTTCAAGATTTCCATACCCATGATGCATATCAAAATGCAATAAAATATTCTCTTTTTTTTTTGAAAATAAAATTAAAGGATCTTTCAGTAAATTTTTCCATCCCCTTTTTAAAATTTTAATTTTATTTGCTCCAGAGACTTTAATTGGCTTACAAATTATCGCATTATATTTTGACCAATCATTCAATGGTTTAGTTATTAAATAATCATTGATATTATCTTTATTTATTTTTTTATTTTCATTTTCAATAATCCAAAATCTTCTTTTTTGGCAAAAACCTACCCAATTTTCTTCACTTTCATTTTTTAATAAATTTTTCCAATACCAATAATGGAAAGTCAATTCAGAATAAAATTTTTCTTTATGATAGATATTATCTCCATTATTACATTTAAGATAATTTTTTGGAATTTCATGATTTCCAACCCAAGATAATTTATATTCAGGTTTACTTATAAAATTAACTTTCTTATTTGTTACACAATATATCTTTAGCTCTTCTGAGTTCATTTATTTCTATAAAAATTGTACATTAAAATATGCTTAAAATATCTTAGGTAAAATTTAAAAAAATTCTTAAATAATATTTTTAAAAACCCCCTCCAAGACTGAATTCTACTTAACATTCCATAACTTTTTTCATTAGGATGATTATGTTCATAAGTTACATGTTTATATCCCAATAAACTTGCAATAATTTTTTGACCTTCATTTAGCATTCCATCCAATCCAAACCTTAGAAACAAAATGGGCTTTTGTTTTTCGTTTCTAAATAAATAATTTGATTGACCAATTAGTTCATACTCAGAAAACAAAGATCCATTATAAGTTTTATGTTTATTGAAAACACTGCTAAATATTAATTCAGAAATTTTTTCTCCTGTTGAAATGTTTTGAGATTTTTCCCTTAAAAAATTTTCTATGAAAAAGATATATTCAGATTTAGTGATTGCAATAAATTGGTTTAAAAATGAAATATAATAATTTGGAAGCTTTTTTAAAATATATTCGTTAGTAATATAATAAGCTTTGTGGAATTCAAAAAAATTACCATACTTCACTGATATATCTTGTTTAAAGAAAGATATTTTTTTTAAGATGATTGTATCAGCATCCCAAATTACAATATTTTGACCAGTCTCTTTAATAAAATTAAATGAAAAAGTTATTTTCAAGGCTTGTTGATAATACCATTTTAATCTTTTATTAAATTGTTCCCTATATTGAATTTCCTTATTTAAGTTTTTGTAAATGATTTCAAATTTTTTAAATTCCAAAATTTCTTCTTCTGAAATTATTCTGATTTCATCAAAATTTATTTTTTGTTTAAACTCACCTAATTGATTTTTTGGACAAATTATAAAGAGATTTATATTTTCATAAAATTTTTTAAAATTCTTAAAATTTTCAATAATCAGTGGAATATCTTTATTCAATGATACTTGACAAATATTTATATTCATTTCTTTTATTAATTTAAATTATTTTATCATTTATATACTGTTATAAATAATTTAAAAAAATTAAAATTAAATGAAACATAAAATTCTAAAAAAAATTTTAGGAATCCTTGATTATAAGTTAATTGATAAAAATTATTTCAAAAATAGTAGAATAATTTCAGATGCTTCAATACTAAATGAGGAAAATTTAATTAAAAACTTATCTAAATACAAAATAAAACAGTTAATTCAAATTGGAGCTAATGATGGAATAAGATTTGACTACTTAAATAAATTTATAAAAAAAAATAAAATTAATGCTATTTTAGTTGAACCAATTAAAAATAACTTTGATGATCTAAGAAAAAACTATAAAAAATTTAAATTTGTAAAACTTGAAAATTCTGCAATTTCTATAAATAATGAAATTAATTATTTGTACAAAGTGAATGAGAAGTTCCTAAATTATTATGGGAATCATGTGCCTGGAATAACCTCATTTAATAAAAACCATTTATTAAATCATGGTGTAAAAAAAAAACATATAATTAAAGAAAAAGTAAACTCTATTTCAATTAAAAACCTCATCAAAAAATATGGTTTGAAAAAACTTGATTTATTATACATAGATACCGAAGGTTATGACGGTAAAATTGTTTTGGATTTTTTAAAAACAAAATTATTACATCCAATAATTATTTTTGAATTTATTCACATTGAAAATAAAATTTTCAAAAATGTTATAAAAAAACTTTTATCATCAAATTATAAATTTTTTCCAATTAAAGAAAATTTAATTTGTTTACCCAAAAACAATTTTTTTTCTATTTAGAAATCCATTCAGAATATTTACTTATATTATCTAGTAAATATTTAGGAAAATTATTGTCAATTTTTACTACATTAAACTTTTCTTCCCGTCCTAAGAGGTCTAAGCCTTGTTCTATTTTTTTTTTTATTTTATTTTCATCTAAAAATTCATCAGAAATTTTTTCATTAAAAATATACTGATCATCTGTCTCACATAAATTTTTATATTTATAAAGAAGGTTACTCGCTGTTTTTAAATTACAGAAATGCCATCCTCCATTATCAATTATATTATTAAGTCTAAATTTATCTATTCTCCAAAAGGGTCTTTTCTTAAATTTTAAACTTCTTAACCATTGAGGAGATTTCAAATATTTTTTTACGCATATTCTAGAACCTACCCAATATGGATTATTCTGAGCTTGTAAATTCAATTTGTAATAATAATGATTTTGTTTCAAGGCCACATATCTTTTTTGAGAGTCAAAATTTTTAATCACCTGAGGGTTTGGTATTTCATCTAAATCAGATATTATAATTAAGTCATCATTCTTTGCATTCTTCAAACCTCTTTCAATACAATTTCTTTGGAAATTTTCTCTTACCCAAGGATTTTTTCCATCAGGCATATTATCAACTCGTATATAAATTATTTTTTTTTTAAATTTGTCAAATTTTTCAAAGTTAAATCTAAATTTTTTATAATTATTTTGCCAAGTCTTATTTCCCTCAACAATTACAAAATAATCTACATAATTATCTAAAATATTAAGTCTAAGATCTAATAATAAATCCTCATCCCAATATGAAAAACAATCATATATTTTCATCTATTTTCCTTGTTAATTTTAAGTACACCTATAAAGGCTTCTTGTGGTATTTCAACTTTCCCAAATTGTTTTGATTTTGCTTTTCCTTTTTTTTGTTTTTCTAATAATTTTCTTTTTCTATCAGTTGCTCCACCACCATGAATCTTTGTCAAAACGTCCTTTTTAAAACCTTTTATTGTCTCTCTTGCAATAATTTTTCCTCCTATAGCTGCTTGAACTGGTATCATAAAATTATGCCTTGGAATTAAATCTTTCAATTTTTCACAAACTTCTCTTCCTGTTCTTTGGGCAAAATCTTTATGTATCATCATTGCTAGAGCATCAACAGGCTCCCCATTAACTAAAATTCCTAATTTTACCAAATCACCCTCTCTATGTTCGATTATCTCATAATCAAAACTTGCATAACCACTGGTCATTGATTTTATTCTGTCATTAAAATCAAACACCACTTCATTTAATGGTAATTCATAACTTAATACTGCTCTATTCCCTGAATAGGCTAAATTAGTTTGAATACCTCTTTTATCCTGACATAATTTTATTATAGAGCCTAAATATTGATCAGGAGTTATGATAGTTGCTTTAATCCATGGCTCTTGAATTGAACTTATCAATGTGGGATCAGGCAAACTAGATGGATTTTGTAAATCAAGAGTATTTCCTTTATTTAAATTTACTTTATAAACAACTCCTGGAGTAGTCGTGAGCAAATTTACATCAAACTCCCTTTCTAATCTTTCTGTAATTATTTCAAGGTGCAATAAACCCAGAAAACCACATCTAAATCCCAAACCTAGAGCTGATGAAGATTCTGGTTCAAATGAAAAACTTGCATCATTAAGCTGCAATTTAGCTAAACCATCTTTTAATTTTTGATACTCAGAGCTATCAACAGGAAATAATCCACAAAAAACAACTGGTTTGCTTGGTTTAAAACCAGGCAGAGCTTCAACTGAGGTTTTAGATGCATCGCAAATGGTATCACCAACTTTTGTTTCTGATAAAACTTTAATCCCTGTTGTTATAAAACCAATTTCTCCGGTATTAAGTTCATTAATGTCTTTTGGCTTTGGTGTAAAGACACCAACTTTTTCAACTATATAATCTTGATTTGTTGAAAGCATCTTAATTTTCATATTTTTTGAAATTTTTCCGTTAATTACTCGAACCAAAATTACAACACCTAGATATGTATCGTACCAACTGTCAACTAATAAACATTTTAAATCATCCTTTGGTTTCCCTTCTGGACCAGGAAGTTTGTTAATAATCTGTTCTAAAATCTCCTCAATGCCTTCGCCTGTTTTTCCTGAACAAGGAACTGCATTATCGGTATCAATACCTATTACATCTTCAATTTGTTTTTTTGTTCGCTCTAAATCTGAGGCTGGTAAATCTATTTTATTCAAAACTGGAATTATTTCATGATCAATTTCTAAGGCTTGATATACATTGGCCAAAGTTTGAGCTTCAACTCCTTGTGTGCTATCAACAATTAATATTGATCCTTCACAAGCATAAAGTGATCTACTTACCTCATAGCTAAAATCTACATGACCTGGGGTGTCAATTATATTCAAAATGTAATTTTTTCCATTTTTAGATTTATAATTCAGTTTAACCGTTTGAGCCTTTATAGTTATTCCTCTTTCTCTTTCTATATCCATTGAGTCAAGAACTTGGGCCTTCATCTCTCTTTCCGTAAGCCCTCCACAACTATGAATAATTCTATCTGCTATTGTCGATTTGCCATGATCAATATGAGCAATGATTGCAAAGTTTCTTATATTATCAATAGTGCTCATTTAATTTCTACACTCGAATTTTAGCACCAGTTTTATTTTCTACTGTTTGAATAATTAATTTATTTATTTTTTCTAAATCACCATCATTCAATGTTTTTTCAAATGATTGAATAGTGACATTTATTGCGATCGATTTTTGATTTTCAGGAATATTGTCACCTTCATAAACATCAAAAACTTTTATGTTGCTGATCAAGTTTTGGTCAATATGTGAAATAGCATTTATCAAATCTTGTGAGCTTACATTTTTATTCACTATAAAAGCAAAATCCCTTTCAGATTTTTGATAATCTGAAACTTCATAATTAGTTTTTTGATCATTCAATGTTTTTTTAGATATTTTTAAATTATCCAAAAATATTTCAAATCCCACAAGAGACTCAGTTTTAATATCTATTTTTTTTAAAATATTAGGGTGTATTTCTCCAAAATAAGCAGCTACTTGATTTTTATTTTTACTTAAGAAAATTCTACCTGATTTACCTGGATGATAATAATTAGGGGTTTTGTTATCTATAAAAAATTCCTTAGAATTATAACCAGCTTCGATAAAAGTTTGAACAACATCTTTTTTAACATCAAATACATCCACATTTCTCTCTTTATCAATCCAAGATAACCTTGATTTTTTACCTGCTGACAAACCACAAACGACTGTACTTTGTTCACCTGGATTTGAGCCAGTAAAAACAGGACCAATCTCAAATAATGATAAATCTTTAAAACCTCTATGTAGATTTTTACTAATATACATAATTAAATTTGAAAATATTGAATTTCTTAGTACTCCCAATTCAGAGCTTATGGGATTTATAATCTTAATTTCTTTATTTGTTTCTTTAAAATGATTATTATAATTTGAGTCTGTAAAAGACCATGTTATTGCTTCCAAATAACCCTTTGAAGCAATCGCTCTTTGTAAAAAATGAAATAACTTTTGAGTTTGATTTAAGGTAGGTTTATTTCTTTCTTTAATTGGATCTAGGATTTTTATTTTATCATAACCAGTTATTCTTACTAATTCTTCAACAATATCTATTTCTTGAGAAATATCAGGCCGCCAAGATGGTATTAATAAATTTAAATATTTTTTTTGTTTTTTACATTTAAAGCCAAGATCTTCTAAAATTTTAATCATTTCTTTGATAGAAATTTTAAACCCTGATATTTTTTCAAATAAGTTAATATCAAAATAAATAGTTTTAGTTTTGTAAGTTTCAATTTTTTGAATGTCTATTTTGCTGATTTCCCCACCACATATTTCTTTAATTAATAATGCTGCTTTCTTTAAACCAGCTTCTATAGATAATGGATCAATACCTCTTTCAAATCTAAATTTTGCATCTGTATCAATATTTAATTTTTTTGCTGTATTTCTAATTGATCTTGGCTGAAAGTAAGCAGACTCCAAAAGTATATTTTTAGTATCAAATTCTGTTCCTGATCTAGTTCCACCAATAATACCCCCTAATCCTAAAACTCCTTTATTATCACTAATAACACACATGCCTTTTTCCAATTTATAATTTTTATTATCTAGCGCTTCAAATTCTTCACCAGAATTCGAATTTCTCACAATTATACCTTTTTCAATTTTATCAGCATCATAAGCATGTAGTGGACGATTGATATCAAGCATAACATAATTTGTAATATCAACTATTGCTGAAATTGATTTCTGACCTATCGAAATTAATTTATCTTTAAGCCATTGAGGACTTTCAGTATTTTTAACATTAGTAATTAAACAGCTTCCAAAAGCGGTACACCCCTGATCTTTTTCTTTATTAATTTTAACCTTTAAATTTTGTTTTATTTTAGATTTAATTTTTTCTTCTTTAAAATTTACTAATTTTCCAAAACCAGAAGCAGCAAGATCTCTAGCTATTCCACGAACACCAAGACAATCTGGTCTATTTGGTGTTATGGATAAATCAATAAGATTAGATTTTGATTTTGAAAAATAACTTTTGCCAATTTTTTTTTCGTATTTCTTTGATAATTCAATAATCCCATCACTTTCATCAGACAAATTTAACTCAGATTCAGAACAAAGCATTCCATAAGAAGTAATACCCCTAATTTTAGCTACCACTAATTTTGTTTTAGTTTTAGGAATAATTGCACCAGGAGGTGCGTAAATAGTAATTAATCCCTCTTTGGCGTTAGCAGCACCACATACAACTTTTTTAAGATCTTTCTGACCAACATTAACATCACAAACTTTAAGTCGATCTGCATTTGGATGTTTTTCAGTTTTAATAATTTTTGCTACTTTAAACAATTCATTGTCAGCAGAGAGACTTTCTACACTCTCAACTTCCAATCCAATATTGGTAAGTTGTTCTAAAAGATTTTTTTCTTTTAGATTGGTCTTTAAATGATCTTTTAGCCAATCAAACGTGATTTTCATCTGCTAAGACCTCTATAGTTTGTTGGTACATCTAAAGGATCAAATCCAAAGTGGTTTAACCATCTATAATCACAATCAAAAAATGCTCTCAAATCGTTGATACCATATTTTAACATTGCCAATCTGTCGATTCCTATACCAAATGCGTAGCCTTGGAACTTTGTTGGATCGACTTTTACATTTTTTAAAACATTTGGATGAACCATCCCACATCCCAAAATTTCAAGCCATTGATTACCTTCTCCTATAATTATTTTTCCATCTTTTATTTCATATCCTATATCAACTTCAGCAGATGGTTCTGTAAAAGGGAAATGACTAGGTCTAAATCTCATTTTAATTTTATCTACTTCAAAAAACTCTTTGATAAAATAGTTAAGACATCCTTTTAAATGACCCATGTTTATATTTTTATCTATATGAAGACCTTCAACTTGATGGAACATTGGAGCATGTGTTTGGTCACTATCAGACCTATAAGTTCTTCCAGGTGCAATAATTTTAAATGGTGGTTTATCTTTAAGCATCGTTCTAATTTGAACTGGAGAGGTATGCGTTCTTAATAATTTTTGTTTTTTTTCATCTAAATAAAAAGTATCATGCATGTCTCTAGCTGGGTGGTTATCAGGGGTGTTTAACGCAGTAAAATTATTATATTCATTTTCTACATCTGGACCCTCCTCAACACTGAAACCTATTTCTGAGAAGATAGATGATATTTCATCAATTGTTTGCGAAACCGGATGGATTTTTCCTCTAATGAAAGGTCTTTCAGGTAAAGTTATGTCTACTTTTTCTTTCTCTAGTTTTTTATTAATTTCAAATTTCTCAAGTTCATTTATTTTAGAATTTATTAAATCTTGTAGCTCACCTTTAATGATATTTAAGTCAGAGGCAAATTTTTTTCTTTCAGACTCAACAATTGTGCCTATTTTTTTAAATTGTGAAGAAACTATTCCATTTTTGCCAAATAGATCTGATCTAATTTGATTAATCTCTGAGAGATCTATTTTACCCTCAAGTTTTGAAATAAATTCATCTCTTATTTTTTTTAGATCCGACATCTTTACAGATTATTTCTTCAGCAAAATAAAACAATAGTGAAGATTAATTTAATGCCGATTGTGCTTTTTGAACGATAGTTTTAAAGGCTTCTGGGCTATCATAAGCTATTTCAGCAAGTATCTTTCTGTCAATTTTTATTCCACATTTATTTAATCCATTAATGAACTTAGAATATGTTAAACCTTCAGCTCGAACACCTGCATTAATTCTTTGTATCCAAAGAGACTTAAAATCTCTTTTTTTATTTCTTCGATCTCGGTATGCATACTGCATAGCTTTTTCCATAGCTTGCTTAGCAACCCTAATGGTGTTTTTTCTTCTGCCCCATTGACCTTTTACAGCTTTTAAAACCTTTTTATGTTTTGCTCGACTTGTAACACCTCTTTTAACTCTTGCCATCTTATCCTCTTAAATTATATGGCATATACGATTTCACAATTTTTCCATCTTGTTTTGACATCGCAGTAGTGCCTCTCAACTTTCTTATTTGAGAATTAGTTCTCTTAATCATGCCGTGTCTCTTTCCAGCTTGGGCCATCATCACTTTACCCCTAGCTGATATCTTAAATCTTTTTTTTGCTGAGCTTTTTGTTTTTAATTTTGGCATAATTGAGCGAGGTTATACAAAGAATGAGGAAAATTTACAAGATCAATTAACCCTTATAAGGGCTGAATAACCATTATCATTTGCTTACCATCAAATTTTGGTTGAAGCTCAACTTTGCCTATATCTTTCATGTCTTCTTTGATTTTTGTCATTAATTCATTTCCTAAATGAGAATGTTGAAGTTCTCTACCTTTAAATCTTATTGTAAATTTTACTTTGTCTCCTTTTGCAATGAATTTTTTAGCATTCTTCACCTTAAACTCATAGTCATGAGTTTCAGTAACTGGTCTCATCTTAATTTCTTTTAATGCAATAATTTTTTGTTTCTTTTTTGCTAGATTAGCTTTTTTTTGTGCATCATATTTGTATTTACCCATATCCATTATTTTACAAACTGGTGGGTTTGCATTTGGGGCAATTTCAATTAAATCAAGACCTTCATTTTTTGCTTTGGATATTGCCTCATTGGTCGAAATGATTCCTAAATTCTCACCATCACTTGCTATTACTTGTACCTCTGGAGATAAAATTCTATTATTAGATCTTGGCCCACGATCTTTGGTTCTTCTTTGAAAATAATTTTTTTTATAATCTGCCACTTAGTAAGATGATGCTTTATTTAAAGCGGAGAATTTTTTTAAGAATTTATTTAGTTCCATATTTTCTTGTTTGTTAGAATCCAATCTTCTAATGGTTACTGTGTTACTGTCAACTTCTTTTTTACCACAAATTAACAAAAGAGGGACTTTCGCTAGAGAATGATCTCTAATTTTATAATTCAAATTATGATTTTTTAAATCAACCATGGAACTCATACCCGCATCTTTTATTTTTTTTGATACCTCTATCGCATAATCCTCAAAATCTTCAGAAATTGGTATAACAACTGTTTGCAAAGGTGATATCCAAAAAGGAAATTTTCCTGCATAATTTTCAATCAATATTCCAATGAACCTTTCTAAAGATCCAAATAATGCACGGTGAAGCATCACTGGAATTTTTTTTGCTCCATCTTTATCTACATAGGAAGCGTCAAGTCTTCCAGGTAAATTCAAATCTACTTGTAAAGTTCCACATTGCCAATCTCTTCCAATAGCATCTCTTAAAACAAATTCTATTTTTGGGCCATAAAACGCACCTTCTCCTTTATTAATACTATACTCAAGTTTAGAGGCTTTTACTGCTTCTAATAACGATGCTTCCGCTTTATCCCAAATTTTGTCTTCACCAACTCTAACTTTTGGTCTATCAGCATATTTTAAAATAATGTTTTCAAAACCTAAGTCTTTGTAAATTTCTAAAATCAAATTAGTTACATTGAGACATTCACTTGTAATTTGTTCTTCTGAACAAAAAATATGTGCATCATCTTGTGTAAATGCTCTTACTCTCAAAAGTCCATGAAGAGCACCAGATGGCTCATAGCGATGTACTTTTCCAAACTCAGTTATTCTAAGAGGTAAATCTCTGTAACTTTTTAAACCTTGATTAAAAACTTGAATATGACCTGGACAATTCATCGGCTTTATTGCGAATACTTTTTCGTCAGGAGTTTCTGAAGTATACATGTTCTCACCATATTTTTCCCAATGCCCTGATTTTTCCCATAATAACCTGTCTAATACTTCTGGAGTATTGACTTCTTTATAGCCTGCTGCATCTTGTTTTGCTCTCATATAATTAATTAATTTTTGAAATAGTGACCAGCCTTTTTCATGCCAAAAAACAGAGCCAGGACTTTCCTCTCTAAAATGAAACAAGTCCATTTCTTTACCTAATTTCCTGTGATCTCTTTTTTCTGCTTCTTCGATTCTTTTCAAATAATCATCTAAATCTTTTTGAGAAGCCCAACTAGTTCCATAAATTCTTTGCAACATCTCATTATTAGAATCTCCCCTCCAGTAAGCTCCCGAAACTTTAGTCAATTTAAAATATTTTCCGATCTTTCCAGTTGAAGATAAATGAGGACCTCTACAAAGATCATGCCATTCTCCATGAAAATAAATTGATACCTCTTCGCCCTTTGGAATGCTTTCTATTAACTCAGCTTTATAAATTTCGCCTTTCTTTTTGAAATGTTGAATTGCTTTATCTCTATCCCATACTTCTCTCTTAGTTTTTTCATCTCTATCAACAATTTCTTTCATTCTAACTTCTATCTTTTTTAAATCTTCTTCAGTAAATGGTTCTTTTCGTGCAAAATCATAATAAAATCCATTATCAATCACTGGACCAATTGTCACTTGAGTACCAGGAAAAAGTTCCTGTACTGCCATCGCTAATATATGTGCAGTATCGTGTCTTATCGTTTCTAGGCCTTCATCATTCTTTGATGTAAATATTTTTACTGAACAATCATTTTCTATAACATAATCTAAATCTTTTAATTCACCGTCCACAGAAATTATCATTGCTTGTTTAGCAAGAGATTTGCTAATTTTTTCAGCAATTTGTAGTCCTGTTATTTTTTTTGGAAAGTCTAAATTGTTTCCATCTGGTAACGTTATTGTAGGCATTTAGTTTATTAATCTCTTATATTCTGAATAAGTAGAAAAACACATTTTTTCAACATTAAACTTTTTAATTACGTTTTTTCTACCCTCATTCCCCATTATTTTCAATGATGTTTCATCCATCGTAAGTCCCTGTATAATTTTTTTGGATAAAGATCTAGGATTACCAGATTCAAAAAATAGACCAGTTTTATCGTTAATGATAGTTTCATTTGAACCCCCTATATTGCTAGCAATAATAATTTTTTTCATTGCTTGAGCTTCAACAGAAATCCTCCCAAAAGATTCGGGTTCGATCGATGCAGAAATAACTAAATCTGAAATTTGATAAGCCAATGGCATATTTTTACAATGATTTATAAATTTTACCTGATTATTCATTCTATGTTGCTCCACTAATCTAATTAACTTTTTTTTGTATAAATCTCTACCTTGGTCACTTCCTAAAATAATTGCATAAAACGCTTCATAACCAAGGTCAATGTTTACTAAATTGATTGCCTCTATAAACAACTCCTGACCTTTCCAGTCTGTAAGTCTTCCTGGCATTAAAATAATTTTTTTTTTATTTTCTATAATTCCCCACTTTTTTTTTAGATTACTTTCATCTATTTCAATAGTTGTACTGGGGTCAAAATAATCAACATTAATACCTCTAAAAATAACTAAAAACTTTTTGTTACTAATAAAATTGGAATAGTTTTCTTTTATATGTGAAAAAATAAAATTTGATCCTGCTATGATTAAGTCTGATCTTAACATAACTGAGTTATAAAATTTTTTAAAGCCCCCACTAAAATTATAAGTCCCATGAAAAGTTGTAACAAACTTTCTTCTTGTTAATTTTGTTGCTAATAAACAAGACCATGCGGGTGCACGACTTCGAGCGTGTACTATTGAAATATTATAAAATAAAATTATTCCAACCAAAATTATTGAGTTAATCAACATCAATAATGGGTTCTTACTGTGGACAGGAAGCCGAATTAGTTTTACTTTTTTTTTATCAATAAATTTAGTTAATTCACCACCACTTGTTACGATAAATGACTCACAATTATTTTCTGGTAAATAATGAGCTATATCGTAACAGCCCGTTTCAGCACCACCATAACCTAGTTTTGGAATTACTTGTAAAACTTTTAAATTAGATGACATTTGATATTATTATATAATAATCAATAAAACTTATAAACTTTTATGACTAATTTTAGTCACTTTAAAATAAACAAAAACAAAAAAATTAGATACTTAAAGATTAATAAGAAAAAAAGTACTTTTATCGTTTTTCTCCATGGATTTATGTCAGATTTAGAGGGAAAAAAACCCAGATCTTTTTTTACTTTTTGCAAAAAAAATAATTTAGGTTTTTTAGCATTAGAATATTCTGGTCATGGTAAGTCATCTGGAAAATTTACAAATGGAAATATTTCTAAATGGTCAAAAGAGACTTCAATTTTAATTAAAAAAATTGTCAAAAAAAATAAAATTATTCTTGTTGGTTCTAGTATGGGTGCATGGATTTCTTTGATTCAATTTAAATATTTCAGATCACAAATAAAAGGTTTTTTGGGAATTGGATCTGCGCCTGAGTTTTTAGAAAGACTCATGTGGAATAAATTTTCAGAAAAAAAGAAAAAAGAAATAAAAAAAAATGGGATAATTCACTTAAAACATGGAGATTATGAATATCCCATTACTTATCAATTAATTAAGGATGGAAGAAAAAATAAAGTTTTGCACAAAAAGATTTACCCAAACATCAATGTTACTATGGTTCATGGTAAAAAAGATGAATCTGTTCCAATCAGTTATTCCAAAAAAGTTTTAAAAGTATTTAAAAATTCAAAAAAAAAATTAGTAATTGTTAAAAATGGGGACCATAGTTTATCCTCACCTAAATGGTTAAAACTTTTGAAGACAGAATTAAAATTAATTATTAACTAACTTGTTTTATTTTCGATTTAAGACTGATAGGATTTTTAATTTTATTTAACATCTCTTTTGGACAAACTTGCACAAAATTTTTAACTTCCTCAGTAAAATTGTTAACTATTTGTTTTGATATTTCAGATCCAGTTTCTTCTAAATGTTCTTTTACCAATTTCATTAAAAAATTGCTCCAATAATCTGTTTCAACACTTTGCCAAACAACAGAGTCTGGATTTATCTTTTTTTCTAGCTCTCTAGATTTGTCATAAATAAAAGCCATTCCACCTGTCATACCAGCAGCAAAATTGTCTCCAACATCTCCAAGAATAACAACGGTCCCTCCAGTCATATATTCGCATCCATTTGAGTCACATCCTTCTATAACTGTTGTGGCACCTGAGTTTCTGACTGCAAACCTATCTCCTGCTTGACCTGCGGCAAACAATTTACCTGAAGTAGCGCCATACAAAACTGTATTTCCAATAATTGTATTTTCGTTTGAAGTCAAATTACTTTCATCTGAAAGTTTTATTGATATCGTTGCACCCGACAATCCTTTTCCAACATAATCATTTGCATCTCCCTTAAGATTTAATTTTAAACCTTTTGTTGCAAATGCTCCAAAAGATTGGCCTGCAGAACCACTAAAATTCAAAGTTAAAAAGTTTTCATCTAATTTTTCGTAACCATATTTTTTATAAAGATGATGTGAAATTCTTGTGCCAACTGCTCTATTTGTATTTTTAATAATAAATTCCTTTTTAATCTTTTCAGAACGATCTAAAGATTTTTCAATGTCAGGCCAAATTACTTGATCCAATGTTTCAGGAACTGAATTTATCTCTTGAGACACACAATATCTTTTATTATTTCCTGAATCTGCCTGAACGAACAAAGGATTTAAATCTAAATCATCTAAGTTGGGTGAGGCTTTGTTTACTTGCATTAACAGATCTGTTCTGCCGATAATATCATTTAAAGATTTAAAGCCCAGTTCTGCTAAAATTTCTCTTACCTCTGAAGCAATAAAGGTGAATAAATTAACTACTTTATCTGGAGTACCAGTAAATTTCTCTCTTAATTTTTCATCTTGTGTGCATACACCTACAGGACAAGTGTTTGAATGGCATTGCCTTACCATAATGCAGCCCATTGCAACAAGTGCAGTTGTTGCAACCCCATATTCCTCAGCACCCATCATTGCAGCAATAACTACATCTCTACCAGTTTTAATACCTCCATCTGTTCTCAAAGTAACTTTATGTCTTAAGTTATTTAGTGTAAGGACTTGGTTGGCCTCTGTTAGTCCCATTTCCCATGGTATACCAACATATTTAACACTAGTTTGTGGAGTTGCCCCAGTTCCACCATTATGACCTGAAATTAAAATGATGTCTGCTTTTGCCTTTGCTACTCCTGCAGCAATTGTCCCAACACCCGATGAAGCAACTAGCTTTACTCCAATTCTAGCTTTTGGATTTATTTGTTTTAAGTCATAGATTAATTGAGCCAAATCTTCAATTGAGTAAATATCATGATGTGGTGGAGGAGAAATTAATGTAACTCCAGGTGTTGAATGTCTCAATCTGGCTATTTCATCTGTAACTTTAAAACCTGGCAACTGTCCACCCTCACCAGGTTTTGCTCCCTGAGCGATCTTTATTTCAATTTCATTACAATTATTTAAATAATTTATTGTAACTCCAAACCTTGCTGATGCAATCTGCTTAACTCTAGAGTTAGCACTATCTCCACTATCCATAACCTTAAATCTTTTTTCATCTTCACCACCTTCACCACTGCAAGATGCTCCTTTAATTCTGTTCATGCCAATAGCTAAGGTTTCATGTGCTTCCTTAGATAATGCTCCATGAGACATACTTCCACTACCAAACCTTTTCAAAATATTTTCTATTGGTTCGACTTCTGACAAATCAATTGGTGGACCTAATTTTTTTTTCCTAAAATTTACCAAATCTCTTAAATTTATAGGTGGTAAATTATATATGCCCTCAGCGTATTTTTTGTAAGACTCATAAGAATTTGAACCTACTGCACTTTGTAAAAGATGTATTAGCCTTCCTTGATATTGATGAGTTTCACCATTTTTTCTATATCGGTAAATACCACCTATGGGCAATACAGTTTCTGTGCTTTCAAATGCTTCTTTATGAATTTCTCTTATTTTTTTTTCAATACCAGTCAAACCAATCCCTGATATTTTTGATGTTACTCCTGGGAAATAATCATCAACAATAGTCCTGCTAAGTCCAACTGTTTCAAAATTACATCCACCTCTGTAGGAGCTTAAAACTGAAATTCCCATCTTAGACATTATTTTTAAAAGACCTGCATTAACTGATTTTATATATCTGTGAATACATTCATCGAAGCTAAATTGACCAAAAAGTTTTTTTGAATGTCTCTGATATAAACTATCAAAAGCTAAATATGGGTTAACTGTAGTAGCACCAACTCCTATTAATGTTGCGAATGAATGAGTGTCTAAAGCTTCTCCAGACTGAACATTAATAGATACATATCCTCTCAACTTTTTTTCAATTAAAAAAGTATTAATAGCTCCAACGCACAATAACATTGGCATTGGCAACTTCTGTGAAGAAAGATCTTTGTCACTTAGGATTAACTGTGTAACACCTTGTCGTACTGCAATCTCTGCTTCTTTTTGAATTCTTTTAATAGCATTAGCTAGATTTTCATCTTGAGCAAATGTACAATCTATATTTATTGAATTTTTACCAAAAAAATTTATGAACTTGTTAAATTGTGTATTAGACAAAATTGGACTATTTAGAACATAAATATTTTCTTTAGTTAAGGTATCAAAATCCAAAATATTTCCTAAATTCCCAAATCTTGTCTTCAAACTCATCACTTTATTTTCCCTCAAAGAGTCAATTGGAGGATTAGTTACCTGACTAAAATTTTGTCTAAAAAAATGATAGAGTGGTCTATATCTATCAGATAGCACTGCTAAAGGAGTATCGTCCCCCATGGAGCCAGTTGCTTCTTTTGCATCTTCAGCCATGGGATGCAAAATAAGCTCTAAATCTTCTAAACTAATTCCAAAAGTATATTGTCTTCTTCTTAAATTTTCTCCATCAAAAGTATTTTTTTCATTTTGAATTGATAATTTTTCATCTAAATCAATGATTTGTGAATTAAAGTGTTTAAACTCTTTAGCAAGATAATCTTTTATTTGATCATTAGAAAAAATTTTTCCTTTTTCAATTCTTACTCCAATTATTTCCCCTGGACCCAACCTACCTTTAGATAAAATTTTTTTTTCATTCAATTCTATCATTCCAGTTTCGGAGCCTGCAAAAAGCATTTTATCTTTTGTAATTGCATATCTAAGAGGTCTAAGTCCATTTCTGTCATTAGCTGCAATAACCCACTCATTATCTGTAGCTGCTATCGCTGCAGGTCCATCCCATGGTTCCATAGTACTATTTAAAAAATTAAATAACTGTTGATGATTTTTTGGAAGTGTTTTATTTTTTTTTGACCAAGCATCTGGAACTAACATTAATTTAGCTAAAGGCGCAGGTTGACCTGATTTATTTAATAATTCAAAAACATTGTCTAATGCTGCTGAGTCTGAAACGCCTTTCTGAATAACTGGTTTTAAATTTTCTACATTATCAAAAAACGGACTACTCATTTCTTGCTCATGAACTTTCATCCAGTTTTTATTTCCCTTATAGGTATTAATTTCTCCATTATGAGCAATAGCTCTAAAAGGTTGAGCCAAACTCCAACTAGGAGCTGTGTTTGTTGAGAATCTTTGATGAAATATTGCATATCTTGAAATAAATCTTTTGTCTTTTAAGTCTAAATAAAAGTCTGATATTGCCTGAGCCAAATATAGCCCTTTGTAAATAATTGATTTGGAACTAATCGAGCAAATATAAAAGTTGTTTAATGACAATTCGAACGCTTTGTTTTCTATTTTTTTTCTAGTTTCATAAATTTTTCTCTCTAAATCTTTATCTATCAAATTTGTGTCATTTGGTTTAAACAACACTTGAATTATTTCCGGCATAGTTTGAAAGGCTTTTTCACCAAGAATTTTAGGGTTTACTGGAACTTGCCTCCAACCATAGATACTAAAATTGTTTTTTGTTAATTCACTTTCTACAATAGTTTTACAGCTCTCCTGTGAAGAATAATCGTTTCTAGGAAGAAAAATCATACCAACACAAATTTCTGAATTGTCATAATCATGTCCAGTTACTTCAATTTTTTCTATGAAAAAATCTTTTGGAATTTCAACATGTATGCCAGCACCATCACCTGTTTTTCCGTCAGCATCAACTGCTCCTCTATGCCATACAGCTTTTAAAGCTTCAATTCCATATTCAACAATTTCTCTGGATTTTTTTCCTTCAGTTGATGCAATTACACCAACTCCACAAGCATCATGCTCCATATCTTTTGAATAAACATGATTTTCAGTTAAGAGTTTTAAATTTTTTTTATAATTATCCATCATGCCACTTTTATTTTCTTTAATTCTTTACTTTCTAAATAATTTTTCATAGCAATTGCTGCATCTCTGCCGTCTTTAATTGCCCAAACAACTAGTGATGCACCTCTAACTATATCTCCGGCTGCAAACACCCCCTCTAAATTTGTTTCCATTGTATCGAAGTTTGTTTTCAAAGTTCCCCATTTTGTTACTTGTAATTCTTTTGAATCAAATAAATAAGGCAAGTCTTCTGGATCAAATCCAAGAGCTTTAATAACCATATCAGCTTTAATTTCAAATTCTGAACCCTTTTTAATTTCAGGTTTTCTTCTACCTGAATCATCAGGTTCACCTAATTGAATTTGATCAATAATTAATTTTTCTACCTTGTTTGTGCCTTTAAATTCTTTAGGACTTGACAACCAAACAAATTCAACACCCTCTTCCTCAGCATTAGAAACTTCCCTTGCAGACCCTGGCATATTTTCTTTGTCCCTCCTATAAAGACACTTAACTGACTTTGCTTTCTGTCTTACTGAGGTTCTTACACAGTCCATAGCAGTGTCACCACCACCGATGACAACAACATCTTTTCCTTCCGCATTTAAAATTCCTTTATCAAATAATTCAACTTTATCCCCTAAACCTTTTTTATTTGATGCAGTAAGAAATTCCATAGCTGGAAAAATATTTTCTAAGTCATTCCCAGGTAGGTCTATTTCTCTTGGCTTATATACCCCTGTTGCAATTAAAATTACATCATGCTTTTTTCTTAAATGTTCTAAAGTAGCATCTTTACCCACCTCAAAATTATGTTCAAATTCTATGCCACCATCTTTAAGAAGCTGAGTTCGTCTTTCGACAACATGTTTCTCTAATTTAAAATTTGGGATACCGTAAATTAATAAACCTCCTGCACGATCATAACGATCATACACAGTAATCCTGTATCCATTCTTTCTTAACTGTTCAGCTGCTGCTAAACCAGCTGGTCCTGCACCAATAATACCAACACTTTGATTTTTTTCATATTCTACTTCAATTGGTTTTACCCAGCCTTGTTCCCAAGCATTATCGGTTATATATTTTTCTACTGATCCTATCGTTACTGTTCCATGCCCTGACTGCTCAATAACACAATTACCCTCACAAAGGCGATCCTGTGGACATATTCTTCCGCAAACTTCAGGCATATTGTTTGTGCTTTGAGATAATTCGTAAGCTTCTTTTAGTCTTCCTTCTGCTGTTAATTTTAACCAGTCTGGAATATTGTTGCTAAGTGGACAATGGACCTGACAAAAAGGAACTCCACATTGAGAGCATCTGCTTGATTGCTCTTGAGCTTTTTGTTTTATGAAATCGTCATAAATCTCATTAAAGTCTTTTTTTCTATTATCTACCTCCCTTTTAGGTGGAGTCTGTTGACCTATTTTTACAAATTTAAGCATTTTATCAGTCATAATTTTTTTAGAATCACGGCAAAATATACATTGTTTTTATTAGTAAAAGAATTATTTAGGTCAATAAGTATGACCTATATTTTATTAAAATAGGCACAAAATAATGAAATTTTAATTTTTGCATACCTCTTATGATCAAATCGAATTGTTTTAAAAGGATATTTTTTAAGTTACGACAACTATATGTTTCAAGATTTTATAGAAATCCTTGTTCTCTCAGCTATTCAGGGAATATCAGAATTTTTACCTATAAGTTCATCAGCTCATTTAATTATTGTGTCTAGCTTATATGATCTTAAAGCAAGCTCCTTGTTAATAGATATAAGTTTGCATTTAGGTTCTTTGTTGGCAATAATATTTTTTTTTAGAGAAGATTTATTTGACCTTAAACATAATCACAAATTATTAAAATTAATTATAATAGGTTCAGTACCACTAATTATTTTTGGATACATATTACATACAACAGAATTGATACATCTCTTAAGAAATATTAAAGTTATAGCATGGACTACATTATTTTTTGGTATTATTTTATACTTCGCAGATCAAAGAAAAACTGATCAAAGTATTACTGAAGATTTAAACATTAAGTCAATTATATTCATTGGATTATTTCAAATACTTGCTTTAGTACCTGGTGTGAGTAGAGCAGGTATTACTATGACTGCTGCAAGATTTTTAAATTTTGATAGAGTAGATTCAGGTAAAATTTCATTTTTACTCTCTATCCCTGCTTTAGCGGGAGCAAGTTTTCTTGGGTTAAAAGATATACGGAATGAAAATTTCGAAATTAACTTATTAGTAATTATTGCCATAGTTTTGTCTTTTCTATTTTCATATGTTACAGTAAAGTTTTTTTTGAATTATTTAAATAAATTTTCGTTAAATATTTTTGTAATTTATAGATTAATAATTGCATTAATTTTGTTGTTGATAATTTATTTTTAAGCTGATCGTTTTATTAAAGGTAATAATTGAGATAGTAAAACACCACAAAGTATAAAAAAACATCCTAATAAATTATTAATTCCTAATATCTGATTTAATAAAAACCAAGCTGCAATAGTTGCAAAAACACCTTCTAATGAAAAAATTATTGCTGCTGGAGCAGGTGTAATATTTTTTTGCGCATAAATCTGTAAAACAAAAGCAAATCCTCCTGAAAGAATTCCTGCGTATAAAATTGAGTCTATTTCATTTAAAATTTTTTCTATTATAAATTCCTCGTAAACAAATCCAATCACAAAAGAAAATAGTGCTACTAATAAAGTTTGGATAGCACCTAATGTTAAAGGCAAATTATATTTGGTAACAATTATACCTGTAAAAATGATATGAGTACTCCAAAACAACGCTCCTAACACAACAAGTGCATCACCAAGTCTTACCGTTGCATCATGAAAATTCGTAAGTAGATAACCACCAATTAAACATAAAACTACAGATGGCCACACACTCCAATGTATTGATTTTTTTTTAAAAAGAAAAATTATTATTGGTACCATAGGGACATAAAAAATAGTAAAAAATGCTGCGTTAGCTACGTCTGTATACAGAAGAGCAACTTGTTGTAATGCTGAACCTAAAAAAAGTGATAGTCCAATTAAAAAAGAGAGTATAGCAAATGTTTTAAAGTCTAATTTAAACTCTGATTGAAATTTTTTTACCTCAAATAAAAATGCAAGAGGAACTATTGCTAAAAAGCCAACAAAAAATCTTACAGCGTTGAAAGTGAAAGGGCCTATATTATCCATTCCTGTATCCTGGGCAATAAAAGTTGTTCCCCAAATAAATGTGCATAATAATGCACTAAATAATGAGATTGTTTTTGACATAATCTGTTTTAGACTGCTAATTTGTAAGCAAAGTTTTTGCCTAAATTTTCTTTTAATTCATTGTTAAAACGAGCGGCTTCTGCTCCGTCAATAATTCTATGATCGTAAGACAATGATAAAGGCAACATAGTTCTTGTAACGAATTTTCCATCTAAGAAAACTTGTTTTTTTTCAGATCTTCCAATTCCTAATATCGCTACCTCAGGAAAATTTATAATAGGTGTGAAAAACGATCCTCCAATCCCGCCTAAACTTGTTATTGTCATAGATCCACCAAATAATTCTTTCTTATCAATTTTAAGATTTCTACATTGATCACTAAGATTTTTAAGTTCAGAACTTATGAGATTAATATTTTTATTATCTGCATTTCTTAGTTTAGGAACCATTAAACCATGCGGTGTATCCACAGCTATACCAATATGATAATATTTTTTAACAGTCATTCTTCCACCATCCATATCATCGATAGAGCTATTAAAATTGGGAAATTTTTTCAATGAGGCTGTCAAAGCTTTGACAATAAAAGCTAAAGGTGTAATTTTTTTTTTTTCTCCGGTGTATATGTCGGTCAGCGACGTTCTAAATTCCTCTAACTCTGTGATATCTGCTTCATCATGATTGGTTACATGAGGAATATTTGCCCAAGAATTCATCAAGTATTTTGACGACAATTTTTTAACTCTTGGTATATCTTTTATTTCTACTTCTCCAAATTCTGAGTGAGAGTATTCTTGTTTTATCTTTTCATTACTTTTATTCTCATTATTGACCAAGTTTTTAGATTTCGAAGATACAAATAATTTTACATCTCTCTCAATAACTCTACCTTTTCGTTCACTGCCTACAACTTGATTAATATCAACCCCAAGTTCTCTTGCAAATTTTCGAACTTTTGGACTTGCAGATGATATATTAAAAACTTTATTTTGATCAGTTGATATTTTTTTAGTCTCGAGTTTTATTTCTTTCGTTTTTTTAATATCTTTTTCAATTGCTGGTTTTTTTTTAACTTCTTCTTGTGATTCATTAATATTTTCTAAAATTAAAATCAAGTCACCCTCTGAAACTTTATCTCCCACCCTTGTTTTTAAAGTTTTAATTTTACCGTCAAAATTTGAAGGAATTTCTACGCTTGATTTGTCACTCTCTATTGTTATTAAAGGATCATTTTTTTTTAGAGTTTGACCCTGAGAAACTAAAACCTCAATCACTTCTACATCTTTGAAATCTCCAATATTGGGTACTTTTATTTCAATTTCTGACATTATAATTTTGTTGGCATCGGTTTATTAATATCTATTTTGTATTTTTTGATTGCCTCTTTAGCGTACTTAGATGCTATAAGCTGTTCTTTAGCTAATACACTTAATCCATAAGTAGCAACATGCTCCTTATCAACTTCAAAAAAATTTCTTAAATTTTTTCTAGTATCACTTCGTCCGAAGCCATCTGTTCCTAATGAATAAAAACTTTTATTAACGTAAGGTCTAATTTGATCTGAATTCATTCTCATGTAATCCGAAGCAGCTAAAATAGGTCCTTCCGTTTTACCCAAACATTTTTCAACATAAGACTTCTTTGGTTCCTTATCTGGATTTAAAAGATTATATCTTTCTACTTCTAGGCCATCTCTTCTCAACTCATTAAAACTTGTTACACTCCAAATTTCACTATCTATTTGATATTCTTTTTGTAATATTTCAGCCCCTGCAATCATTTCTCTTAAAATTGTACCAGATCCTAAAAATTGGATTTTAGTTTTTTTGTATTTATTAAATTCTTTAATCTTATACATTCCTTTTAAAATTCCTTCTTCACAAGATCTATCTTTGGGCATAGCTGGATGAGGGTAATTTTCATTCATAGTTGTAATGTAGTAGAAAATATTCTCTTTTTTCTCATGCATCCTTTTTAATCCATCTCTAAAAATAACTGCTAATTCATAATGAAATGTAGGATCATATGATACACAATTGGGAATAGTTGAAGCCATAAGATGACTGTGACCATCTTGATGCTGCAGTCCTTCACCAGCTAAAGTTGTTCTTCCAGCTGTAGCTCCAATTAAAAATCCTCTAGACTGACTATCTGCACCAGCCCATGCAAGGTCCCCAACTCTTTGAAATCCAAACATCGAGTAAAAAAGATAAATAGGTATCATTTCAATATCATGATTTGTGTATGAGGTTCCTGCCGCAATCCAAGAAGACATTGCACCTGCTTCGTTAATTCCTTCTTCTAAAACTTGTCCACTTTTTTCCTCTCTATAAGAACTTAGTTGTGCAGAATCTTCAGGTTCGTATTTTTGTCCTTCGTGAGCATAAATACCAATTTTTTGGAAAAAACCTTCCATACCAAATGTTCTAGCTTCATCGGGAATAATCGGCACTAATCTTGGAGCAACATTTTTATCTCTTAAAAGATTTGTAAGCATTCGAACTAAAGCCATAGTAGTAGACATTTCTTTCTTTCCTGTAGACTCTTTCATGTTGTCAAAAATGTCTTTTGGTGGAGCCTTAATTGGTTTTGCATAGGTAGTTCTCTCTGGAATGAAGCCACCTAATTGAAGTCTTTTTTCTTTAAGATACTTGATCTCAGGAGAATTTTGATCTGGCTTGTAATATTCTATGTTTTTTACTTGTTGATCTGTAAGTGGTACATCGAACCTGTCTCTGTAATACATTAAATCATCTATATCTAGTTTTTTCGTTTGATGCGTAGTGTTTACACTCTCTCCACTTTTTCCCATTCCATAACCTTTTATAGTTTTTGCAATTACCACTGTGGGACTTCCAATATTTTTTGATGCTTTATCGTAGGCAGCAAAAACTTTATGAGGATCATGTCCTCCTCTATTTAATCTCCAAATATCTTTATCAGAAAGACTTGATACTAACTCTTTTGTTTCTGGATATTTACCGAAAAATTTTTCTCTCACATAAGCGCCATCTCTAGCCTTCATTGCTTGGTACTCTCCATCAACAGTTTCATTCATTGTTTTTACTAAATGGCCTGTTTTATCATTCGCTAATAGCGGATCCCAATATGAACCCCAAATTACCTTAATCACATTCCATCCTGCTCCTCTAAAAATTCCCTCTAATTCTTGTATAATTTTTCCATTACCTCGAACTGGGCCATCCAATCTTTGAAGATTACAATTCACTACAAATATTAAATTATCTAAATTTTCTCTTGCTGCTAAACCAATAGCACCCAATGATTCTGGTTCATCCATTTCCCCATCGCCTAAAAATGCCCAAACTTTTCTACCTTCATCTTTAATCAAACCTCTATTTATTAAATACTTCATATACCTTGCTTGGTAGATTGCTAACATTGGGCCTAGCCCCATAGACACTGTTGGAAATTGCCAAAAGCTTGGCATCAGCCACGGATGTGGATATGAAGACAACCCACCTGGATTAACTTCTTGTCTGAAACTATCTAATTGCTTTTCATTAAGTCGACCTTCAAGGAAAGCTCTAGCATACATCCCTGGTGCACTATGACCTTGAAAGTAAACTAAATCACCTCCAAATTTATTATTTTTTGCTCTCCAGAAATGATTCATTCCGACATCATAAAGAGTAGCTGCAGATGCAAAAGTTCCTATATGGCCTCCAAGTTCAGGAAATTTTTTATTTGCTCTTACTACCATTGCGGCAGCATTCCATCTTATTAATGATCTAATTCTTCTTTCAATATTCTGATCACCATTTGACTTTTTTTCCTCACTAACTGGGATAGTATTTATATAAGGTGTGTTTTGTGTATAAGGAATATTAGCGCCTTCCATATAAGCTTTATTAATTAATTCTTTAATTAAATAGTGAGCTCTATGATTACCATCTTTTTCTATAACCTCTGAAAGAGATTCAAGCCATTCACTTGTCTCTAGCGGATCAATGTCTCCCTCATTTACAACCTGTATTATTTCAGGTTTTTCTTTTTCTATTTTTTGAATTGGTTTCTTTTGCTCTTGAGTTTTTTGTAAGGAGCTTTCTGCCTCTCGGATTAAATTCTCAGTATTTTTTGGAACGTCTTGTGAAGAAGAAAGCTTTTGATCAACGCTTGATATATTTAAAATTAAATCATCTTTTGATACTTTATCACCAACTTTTACAACTATAGACTCAATTTTACCTGAAAGAATTGATGGTATTTCAACACTAGATTTATCACTTTCTATAGTTATAACAGGATCGTTCTTTTTAATTTCTTGACCTTCTTTAACTAATAATTCAATTACCTCAACATTCTCAAAATCACCAATGTCAGGAACTAATAATTTTTCAGTCATTTTTTATGTCTTATACACTATAAAAAGTTGTTAAATGCAAATCTTACCACATTCTGTTCAATTTTTTGACACTCTTTCCATACATGCTTCAAAAATGATTAAAAAGTTATTAAAAACACTTATTCAGCCCAAAGTTAGCGCTTATGTAGATGCTAAAATATGGATACAAAAAATTTTGCTAGAAGAGAAATACGGAAAAAATAATTCCTAAATTCTCTCCACACACAAAGCTATACCCATACCCCCACCTATGCAAAGTGTTGCACAACCTTTATTTTTTTTTTGTCTTTTCATTTCATGTATCAAAGTTACAAGTATTCTCGCCCCTGAGGCACCGATAGGATGGCCAAGAGCTATAGCTCCACCATTAACGTTTACTTTATTTTCATCAATTCCTAATTCTCGGATTACTGCGATACTTTGAGATGCAAAGGCCTCATTAATTTCAAATAAATCAATTTCATCTAAATTCCATTTTGCTTTTTTGCTTGCTTCACGGACAGCCTCTATAGGCCCTAAACCCATTACAGATGGATCTACCCCAATAGAAGACCATGATACAATTTTTACTAATGGTTTTATCGATTTTTTTTCTGCTTCCTCTAATGAAGTTAATAATAAAGCTGCGGCTCCATCGTTTATACCTGAAGAATTACCTGGTGTAATAGTTCCATTATCTTGAAAAACAGTTTTTAGTTTTGCTAAATCCGACATATTTAATCCTAATCTAGGATGTTCATCTTTATCTAAAATGTTCCCATCATGATTTATTTTTACTAACTCTTCATTAAATTTATTATTAGCAATAGCTAATTCTGTTTTTTTTTGAGATTTTAAAGCAAATTCATCTTGTTCTTTTCTTGTTATATTAAACTTTTTCGCTACATTTTCTGCCGTTACACCCATATGATAATTATTAAATGCATCTATCAACCCATCGTTAACCATTGTATCTAACAATTTGTCTTCTGATATTTTTTTTTCATCTCTATAAAAAATTGAATGTGGAGCTAAAGACATACTTTCTTGACCACCTGAAATTACATTATTTGACTCTCCTAATTTGATTGATTGATAACCTGATATAACAGCTCTAAGTCCAGATCCACAAACTTGATTAACTATATGTGCTGGTTTGGAAATTGGAATTCCAGCATTAACTGCGGCCTGCCTTGCTGGGTTCTGACCAACTCCAGCGGTTAAAACTTGACCCATAATTACTTCATCAATTTCGTCTCCATTAAATTTAGATTTTTTTAGAACTTCTTTTATAACCATAGATCCAAGTTGGTCGGATTTTATGTTTTTTAGTGAGCCTTTATAAGTACCAATTGGCGTTCTTATAGCGCTTACAATGACCACTTCTTTTAATTTATTACTCATAAAATTTTAAATTTGTCTTATCATTAAAATACACTAAAAAATGATATACTATAATAAAATAAATTTAAAATGCGCCTGTAGCTCAACTGGATAGAGCGCTTGGCTACGGACCAGGAGGTTCTGGGTTCGACTCCTAGCAGGCGCACCATGAATAGGAAATTATATGTTTAAATGGTTAATTAATACTTCATTACAAATGTCAGTAATATATTTTTTCATTATAATTTTTATAATTTTATTAATTTTAACTTTTATATTATAAAAAAATTATGTCTGAAAAGTTTGAACAAATTAGTCTTAAAACAGGTTTTATGAAACATAACGGAGGTGTTCTATTTAGAAATATTTCCGAAAATGAGTATGAATTTAAATCAACCATAAATGAAAATCATTTAAATGCAGCAGGCATAACTCATGGCGGATATTTATCAGCATTAATAGATGCTGGTGCAGGGACAGCAGCACATAGATGTGCTGAAAATGCACCGTGTGTTACAATATCTTTAGATTTAAAATTTATTGGTGCATCAAAAATTGGTGATGAAATTACAGGTAATGTAAAAATCCTCAAAAAAACAAAAACTCTTGTATTTTTATTTTGTGAATTAAAATGTAACAACAAAATAATCACATCTGCATCAGGAGTTTGGAAAATTTTAAAAGTAAAACCATCTGATCTTGGACCTGGTGGTTAACAGAATTGAAGTTAAAATGAGAACTTTTTATCCTCCGATTCGGTCATGTTTTAGTCTATTTTTGTTCTTTAACACTAACAACATCTGGTAGATAAAAATTTTAATATACTAAAGATAGAAATGACTAAAAATAAAATTACTGCTGTTCTTGGACCAACGAATACAGGAAAAACTCATCTAGCCATAGAAACCATGTTGTCTTTTGACAGTGGGATGATTGGATTTCCTTTAAGGTTGTTAGCCCGAGAAGTATACGACAAAGTTATTAAACAAACTGGGATAGATAAAGTTGCACTAATTACCGGTGAGGAAAAAATTATCCCTCCTAATGCAAAATATTTTCTTTGTACAGTTGAGTCTATGCCAATTGATAAACAAATAGATTTCGTAGGAGTTGATGAAATACAAATGTGCTCAGATCATGAGCGTGGCCATATTTTTACCGATCGGTTATTAAATATAAGAGGAAATAAATTGACCATGTTTATGGGGTCAAGTACAATTAGAAATATCATTTCAAATTTAAGTGATGATGTAGAATTTATAAATAGAAATCGATTATCAAAACTCTCATACTCAGGTCATAAAAAAATATCTAGAATTGATAGAAAAACAGCAATTATTGCTTTCTCTGCTGAAGAGGTTTACGCTATAGCAGAACTTATAAGAAGACAAAAAGGTGGTGCAGCAATAGTAATGGGATCTTTAAGCCCAAAAACAAGAAATGCGCAAGTAGAATTATATCAATCTGGTGATGTTGATTTTTTAGTAGCCACAGACGCTATTGGAATGGGTATAAATATGGATATTGATAATATTTATTTCTCAAATTTAAAAAAATTTGATGGTCGAAAATTAAGAAAACTTAGCTTGTCTGAAATTGGACAAATAGCTGGAAGAGCAGGCCGATATTTAAATGATGGTAATTTTGGAATAACTGGAGAAAGTAAAGAAATAAATGCTGAAGAAGTTAATTTAATTGAAAATCATAAATTTGAGGAAATTCAATTTTTATTTTGGAGAAACTCAGATTTAAATTTTGATAGTTCAGAAGCGCTAATTAAATCATTAGAAAAAAAACCAAAGAACAGTTGGTTAAGAAAAATATATGAATGTGAGGATGAAAAGGCTCTAAAATTTTTTTTAAGGGACAAAAATTTAGAGAATATAAAACTTGAAAAGGAGAAATTAAATTTACTCTGGGAATGCTGTCAAATACCTGATTTTGTGAAAAAAACATACGGTAACCATTATGAAGTTATCGAAAATGTCTTTAAATACTTAAACAGTACAAAAGGTAGGATACCTGAAGATTTTATGCGACTACAGTTGATGAAATTGGATAAATTAGATGGAAATGTAGATTCTTTATCAAATAGAATTGCAAATGTTAGAACTTGGTCATATGTTTCAAATAAAAATAATTGGATAGAAAATCAAAACTATTGGATAGAAAAAACAAAATTATTAGAGGATAAACTTTCGGACAGACTTCATGATGAACTTACAAAAACATTTATCGATAAAAGAGCAAGTGTGCTTGCAAGAGGATTAAAACAAGAAATGAACTTTGATACTAAAATTTCAGAAAAAAATGAAGTTATAATTGATAATCAATTTATAGGAAAACTTAATGGTTTAAAGTTAGAACTAGATCTTAAAAAGGGAGCTTTAGAAACTGATATCAAATCTCTTAAGAAAGCAGCTAGACAAACTGTTGGTCCTGAGCTTGAAAAAAGAATTCAAATGATAATTGATACTGGTTTAATTGAACTTAGAGAGGACTCAAAAATTTATTGGAATAATTCCTCAATTTGTCGATTATCTTCAGGAAAAGATTATCTTACTCCAAATTTTGAATTAATTGTTGATGATATTCTAGAACAAAATCAAAAACAAAAATTAATTGATTTTTTAGATAGATGGATAAAAAATAAAATTAACACTGTTTTAAAAAGCCTAATTGAACTTAAGGATCTTAAAGAAAAAAATTCTTCAATAAAAGCACTTGCTTATCAACTTTATGAAAATAATGGTGTACTTAAGAGAGAACAGGTTTCTGAATATTTAAATGATCTTGGACAAACAGAAAGAAAAGTTTTGCGAGACTTAGGTGTAAAATTTGGAAGATATCATGTTTTTTTACATCATTTAATTAAACCAGAAGCTGTTTCATTAAGAACACTCCTTTGGAAAAATCATAATCAAAAATATCTAAATTTAAATCCCCCAACTTTTGGCTTGAATTTTTTAGAGGATAAAAATTTAAAAAACAGGAATTTTATGCTTTTGTGTGGATTTGAAAAATTTGAAAATTTTTATGTTAGGATAGATATTTTAGAAAGATTATTTATACAAATAATTAATTCAAATTCTGAAAAAGAAATTAAAATGAAACCTGAAATGTTAAATTTATTAGGCTGTAACAAGGAAAATTTTAAAAAACTTTTAAAAAATTTGAATTATAATGTTTTTGAAAAAAATAATGACGTTTTTTTTAAATATGTTCCAAAAAAAATAAAAAATAAAAATTTCTCAAAAAAAAGTAAAAAAGAAAGCCCTTTTGGTGTATTAAAAAATCTAAATTTTTAATTCTAAATATGTTCTTTAAAGATAATTATAAAAATTTGATTAATGTAGCTGCTCTACTGATACATGCAGCAAAAATTGATTTAGACTATTCATTAAAAGAGGAAGCAATTATTGAACAAACTTTACTTAAAATTGGGGCAAAAAAAGAAAATATTAAAGAAATAATACAAAATGGAAAAGAAGTAGAAAATAATTCAAATCAAATCTTAGAGTTTACAAAAGAAGTAAAAAATATGAGCAATGAAAACAAGATAAAGATTATTGAGACCCTTTGGAGAATAATCTATTCAAATAATGAGGCTGATATATATGAAACAAACCTAATGAGAAGGCTTGCGGGACTATTATATATTGACAGTAAGCTTATGGGCGATATCAAAGAAAAAATAAAACAAGAGAATTATTAATGACATATATAGTAAATGAAAAATGCATTAAATGTAAACTCATGGACTGTGTTGAGGTTTGCCCTGTTGATTGTTTTTATGAGGGAAAAAATATGCTTGTAATTAAACCCGATGAGTGTATAGATTGTGGCGTTTGTGAACCAGAATGCCCAGTTGATGCGATCAAAGCAGATACTGAACCTGGTAGCGAACATTGGTTAGAAATCAATAAAAAATATTCTGAAATCTGGCCAAATATAAGTGAAAAAAAAGATCCCCCAACGGATCATGAAAAGTATAAAGATGAACAAAATAAGTTTGAAAAATATTTTAAAGAAAACATTTAAAAAAAAAAATAAAAAATCTCCAAAAAAAGTTGTTAAAAAAAAAATCAAAAAGACAAAGAAAATTTCACAAAAAAAAGAGAGAAAAATAAATAAAATTAAGTCCTCAAAATCTCTCAAAAAAAATACGAAATTAACTCAAAAAAATAATGAATCAAAAAGTGATAATTTAAGAATATCGAAAAGTAATGAAGTTAAACCAGAAATCAAAAAAGTAAAAAAACAAGAAACCGAGAAGAGAGAATATAAAATTAAGGATTATGTTGTTTATCCTAAACATGGTGTGGGTCAGATTACTGAATTTAAGAAAATTAATATAGGTGGAATTGACGTTGAAACCTATGTAATAAAATTTGAAAAAGATAAAGCTAATGGAATGGTACCAGTTAATAAACAATCTCATCTGAGATCACTTGCTACAATAAATCAAGTTAACAAATGTGTTTCTATTTTAAAAAGTAAACCTAAGATTAAGAGATCAATGTGGAGTAGAAGGGCACAAGAGTATGAGGCAAAAATTTCATCAGGGAAAATCTATGAATTAGCTGAGGTAGTTAGAGATCTAAATAAAGGAGATGATTTAATGGTAGATCAATCTTATAGTGAAAGACAGCTTTTTGAAAAAGCTTATGAGAGAATTTTATCTGAATTTAAAATAATTTTAAATATTTCTTTAGAGGATACCCAAAAAAAATTAGACAAAGCTCTTAGAAGAAATTTAGTAGAACAAAATAAACCTATATCTAGTGAGCCAAAAACTACTGTAGAGAATTTGCCAAACGAAGAACCTATAGCTGATGCCGAAGAGCCGATAGAAGAATAAAAAAAACGCCTCTCACACGTAAATCGTTATGAGAAGCGTTTTTAATAAAGAATACTAAGTTATTATCTTCTTCTTCTTTTTTTAGCTTTTTTCTTAGCTTTTTTCTTAGCCTTCTTTGCTTTTTTTCTTCTCTTAGGCATCTTTAGCTCCCTTTTTAGTTAAACGAATCAATTTGATTCGTTATTACATTATTTTTATTTTTTTATAAGCGTTATGTCAATTCTTTAATTAAAGCAAAAATTTTCAAATTAAAATTTCAATTAAAAAAAAACTTTAATAAATTTTATAAGTAAAAAAGTTAGTGTTTATGCGCTTTATAATCAAATATTTTTATTTAAATTTATAAAGTTTTTCTAAATCTTCATTATATTTTTCTAAAATTTTTTTCCTTTTTAGTTTTAAAGTTGGAGTTAGCATTCCATTTTCAATTGTAAACTCTTCATTAATTAATTTAAATTTCTTAACTTTTTCTACTAAAGATAAACTTTTATTTAAATTTTCTAGGTAATTTTCTATTTCTTTTTTATTTTCAGCTTCACTAACAATTAATGCAACTAAATATGTTTTTTTATCTCCATAAACAAAACTTTGTTTAATTTTTTCATTCAAACATAATAAATTTTCAATTTTTGATGGTGAGATATTATCACCACCAAGATTAACTATAATTTCTTTCTTTCTATCAGTTATTTTTAAATTTCCATCTTGAGTGATTTCTCCAATATCTCCGGTATGTAACCATCCATTTTTGATGATATCTTCTGTTTCTTTTTTCATGTTCCAATATCCAAGCATAACATTTTCACCCTTAACCAAAATCTCACCATCCTCGGCAATTTTGACTTGATTGGTCATAAAAGGAGGTCCAACAGTTTCTATCTTTATTTTTCCAGGAATATTACAACTAACAACAGGAGAGGTCTCAGTTAATCCATAACCTTGGAGTGTTGGCAGGCCTATGGAATTCAAAAATTCACCTATTTTTTGATCTAAAGCACCCCCTCCAGAAACAAAAGCTTTTAACTTACCTCCAAACTGTTTTTTAATTTTTTTTCTTACTAATTTTTCACACAAAAAATTTACTATTTTTTCTTTAAAATTTAGTTCTTCTTTTTTTAAATTTTTAATCCCAAGATAAATAGTACTTTCAATCAGTTTCTTTTTTATACCTTTTTGTTTTGAAAAATTAAGAGAAATTTTGCTAAATAGATTTTGATAAAATCTTGGAACAGCTGTCATAATAGTAGGTTGTGCTACTGCCATATTAGGTAACAATTTTTCTAAACTTTCCGCATAGTAAATTTTCGCACCAAGGAATATTTGAACGTATTGCACAGTATGTTCATATGAGTGGGATAACGGAAGCCAGGTTAAAAAAACTGGTTTTTCATTTTTTACTAATGTATCCAAAATTTCTTGTGCACCCTCACAATTAGATAAAATACCTCCATGACTAAGCATTACTCCTTTAGGGTTACCTGTTGTTCCTGAGGTATAAATAATACAAGCAAGATCTTTTCTTAATATTTTATCATTATAGTTCTCGAAAATATTGATTTTTTCTTTTTTAAGATTTCTTTCTAAGATATCTCTAATACATTCAATTTTTGTATCAAAATTTTCAATCGAGATAACTTTTGTTTCATTAGAAATAAATTTTTTAATTTTTTTAAATTGAATATTATTAGAAACTATACATACCTTTGGGTTACAATCATTTATTATATACTCATAATCTTTCTCTGAATATGTCGTAAATAATGGAACTGTTACTCCACCTGCATTCATAATTGCTATATCTGCTATTAGCCACTCTGGTCGATTTTCAGACAACAAAACACATCTATCTCCTTTGGAAAAATTTTCTGCCAAATACTCAGACAATAAACAAATTTTATGTTTAGCTTGTTCCCATGTTAAAAAATCATTCTCATTAGTTTTTAACCACTTCAAAAATGGTTGATCTTTTAATTCTTTTTTTTCTTTATACTTCTCAAAAAAAAGCTCTACTAGGCTATTAATTTTATTTAATTCCATAATTTGGTGGGCGAAGAGAGAATCGAACTCTCACTTCTTGCGAAACACGATTTTGAGTCGTGCGCGTCTACCAGTTCCGCCATTCGCCCTTAATTGTTTAATATTTTATTAAATAGTATAAGAACTAAATTTATATTAAAACCAAAAAATGTTTAATACTCTTTACAAAAAATGTTTAGAATTAGCAGCACATAAAAGCTCAAAATTTTACTTAGCAATAGTTTCATTTTTAGAAAGTTCATTTTTTCCTATCCCACCAGATGTAATGATAATCCCTATGGTAATTTCAAAAAAAGATGATTTCATTAAGATTTTTTTCATTGCAACTGTATTTTCAGTTTTGGGAGGTATATTAGGATATTTTCTTGGAGCATTTTTTTTTGATATAGGGATGCAAATAATGAATTTTTATGGTTATGAAGGGAAATTAAACAGCCTTAAGAATAATCTAATAAATAGTGAGGGTTTTTATGCTTGGTTAGGCATACTTTTTTTAGCTGGATTTACACCTCTACCTTATAAAGTTTTTACAATTGCAAGTGGCCTCATTGGTTTTAATATTTTAATTTTTATTTTAATCAGTTTAGTTTCAAGAGGATTGAGATTTTTCATAGTATCATACCTTTCATATAAATTTGGAAACCTCTTTACCGAATTTATGGATAAACATGGTTCTAGATGGTTTACAATTCTTGGAATTTTAATTGTAATACTTGGAATTATTATTTATTTACTATTTAAAACTCATGTTTAACTTTAGTATAAACACCTATCTAAAGATAATTTTCTTTATTAGCTTAATTTCAATTTTATCAGCTCTATTTATTGAGTATGTTCTTGGACATCAGCCTTGTAATTTATGCTTAATACAAAGAATCCCATATGGATTAAACATAATTTTGATTTCTTTAAATTATTTTTTAAAAAAAAATGAAAAATTTATAATTTTACTATTAATTTTAGTATTTTCTTTTTCACTTATAATATCTTTTTATCATTTTGGTATTGAACAGGGTTTTTTCAAAGAATCAGCTGTTTGTGGACTTAAAAATGTAACCGAAATCATTTCCAAAGAGGAGATACTAAAACAATTACAGTCTAAAACTGTAAACTGTAAGGATGTGACATTTAGAATTTTTGGATTTTCACTTACTACATTTAATATATTTATTAGTTTAATTTTTGTTTTTTTATTAGTCAAAATTTTTAAAAATTATGAAAAGTTCAAAAAATAAAGTAGAAGAATTTATTAGAGTAGATCATGCTGGTGAACGAGGCGCTGTGAAAATTTATGAAGGTCAACTATTAGCACTCAACACTCTAATTAAGGATGAAAGTCTAAAAAAAACAATCGAGGAAATGAAAGTTCATGAAAAAGAACATTGTGATTATTTTGAAAAAGAAATTAATAAAAGAAAGATTAAACCAACAAAATTTTTACCCTTGTGGGATTTGTTGGGTGTTGGACTTGGTTTTGGCTCAACTCTTCTTGGAAAAAAAGCAGCGATGCTATGCACTGCCTCTGTTGAGGAAGTTATAGATGAGCATTATCAAAATCAAATTAATCAACTAGGTCCTGATGAAAAAAACTTAAAAAATAAAATTATTAAATTTAGAGAAGACGAATTACATCATAAAGATATAGCTTACGATAAAGGTGCAACTAAAAAAGGGCTTTATTCAATAATGGATAAGATTATAAAAACTGGTTCTAAAGTAGCAATTAATATTTCTGAAAAAATTTAGGCTTATGCCTCTAGCTCAACATCCCAATACAAATAGTCCATCCAACTTTTATGTAAATAATTTGGTGGAAAATTTTTTCCATTACGATGTAAATCCTCAGTTGAAGGCTGATAAGGATATTGGCTAAGTTTCATACCAGAAGATTTTAATAATTTACCACCTTTTTTTACATTGCATGTTGAACAAGCTGTAACAACATTGTCCCAATGTGTTTCTCCCCCTTTAGATCTTGGTAATAAATGATCAAATGTCAGTTCTTCATTGCTTCCACAATATTGACATGAAAACTTGTCTCTAAGAAAAACATTAAATCTTGTAAAACTTGGTTTAGATTGAGGTACTATGTAATCTTTTAAAGCTATGACGCTAGGTAATTTCATATTAAATGAAGGACTTCTTACAATTCTATCATAATTACTAACTATAATTACTCTATCTAAAAAAAACCGACTTAACCGTATCTTGCCATGACCATAACGACAATGGATAATAGCTAAGAGGTCTATAATCAGCGTTAAGAACTAGCGCTGGACATTTTTCTAGAGATACATCTTGTTCAATAAAGCTATTCATAAAATAAGTTTAACTTAAATAAAAAACTATTTCAATGTTTAGAAGTCATTAAATTTTTTTAAAATATAATTTAGTGCTATACTTGATGCCTCCATAGGAATATGATGATCACAATTCTTAATCAAATGTGTCTTTATTTCAATGTTATTTCTAATAAAAAAATCTTTTGCCTCTAACAAAAAATTTGGTGAGACAACTTGGTCAGAATCACCATGAATAAGTAGAATACTTGTTGAATTTTTTTTTCTTAATTTCAAATCCTCTTGATTTATTATTTTTCCAGAAAAACCCACAATACAACTAAATTTTTGATCTGACGTAAGGCCCAAATTTATAGACATCATGCAGCCTTGGCTAAATCCAGACAAACAAATTTTATCATTTTTTAATTTATATTTATTTTTAACTTCATCAACAAATTGAACCAATTTCTTTTCTGCTTTAATCGATTGTTCCAAAATATAATCTGGGTCTTCTTTTGTTAAATCAAACCACTGATAACCTGTTGGATTAATTGGACATTGTTCATGTCCATTTGGACAAATAAAGATTGTATTTGGCAAATGTCTCTTCCAATTTAAAGAAAGCATACTTATGTCT